>CALLDR010000072.1 GCA_937997955.1 uncultured Emergencia sp.
CTCTTCAGAATCAACGTATAAAATTTCTTCATCTCCAATAGTAATCGCCCAGACTTCATTCTGTTCTTCAGCTTCTGCAGCATATGCGGTACTGCCGGAACCGAAGCCCATGGTGAAAGCCATCGCGGCGATCAGAATAACTGAGGCAGTTGTTTTAAACACCCTTTTGATTTTAGTATTGACTCTCGTCATTGGATTTGTCATAATACTATCTTCCTTTTCATGTTTTTCAATTGTCTCACAGGTATTATGATACTTTATATACACGCAAAAGTCAATAAAACCGCCAATTCTTCACATAACTTTCACAAACTAAAATCGCTGTAGCCATTGGTTTTTCAACGTTTACAGCGATTTAAGATTTCTTAAGATTTCTTAAGAAATTCCAGTCTTCACATTTATATTTTTTCTTATTAATGCATAAATAACCACAGCAACCACCGCCGATACCGCCACATCCAGCACAGAGTGCTGTTTTACGAAGCAGGTGGACAGGCAGATCAGCGCGGCCAGCAGGCACATGAAGCCTTTGACCCATCTCCTCCGCACTCTGCGGCTGGTGCAGACCGCCATGGCCGCGAAGATGGCTCCCAGGGCATGGACGCTGGGTATGACGTTAGTGTTGGTGTCCGCCGCGTAGACCATCTGGACCAGACGGACAAAGAGGTTGTCATGTTCAAAGGTCTCCGGCCGCAGGTCCTGTCCGTTGGGAAACAGGATGCAGAACAAGATGCTCAGGGAAAAGCCGCAGATGATGCAGTACATGTACAGCTTAAACACCGGCACGTCCCTCAGCAGAAGCCAGAGCCCTACCACGAACAGCAGCGGATACCAGATATAATACGGCACGACGAAGTATTCACAGAACGGAATCAGGTCGTCCAGCGGGCAGTAGGAGACCCAGTAATCCGCCGTCTCAGGCACCAGGCGCTCCATAAGAAAAAAGCCGATCAGATAGACCGGCGCGTATAACACCAGCAGTAAATGCCGGTTTTCCCGCAAATCAAAATCCCTTCCCCTGATCTTCATATCAGCCCTCCGCCGTCATCAGCTGGATGGCGTCTCGTATGTTCTCTATGACGATGGTTTCACTGCCTTCCTGATATTCGCCGTCCAGCGTCCACGGCATATCCGGGTCGGCTGTGATCTCCAGCCTGCTGCTGCTGAAGAAGGAAATCATCGGAGAATTAAAGTTCTGCGTGGTCAAAGCCAGCAAAATCTGGTTCAGCTCCAGAATGTTGGACGGCGACTTGATCAGCAGCACCTCGAACTTGCCGTCGTTCATGTCCACCAGGTCGTCGGACAGGGTCAGAATGCCGCCCACCGAGGTGGAATTGCATACGGCGCCAAAGATATACTCACCGCCGTAAACGCCCTGCTCCATCTTCAGCCAGACCTTCATCGGCCTGATGGAAGGGATATCCTTGATACCCTCCAATATGTAGGCCATGTGGCCCAGCATATTCTTGATGGACTGGGGCGCTTCATAGGACGCCTGGGTAAAGGCGCCGAAGGAGGCCACATAGGAGAAATACCGGCCGTTAAAGCACCCTACGTCCAGCGTTCTCGCCCTGCCATGGGCGATATCTCTGGCAGCCTGCACCACGTCCTTGGACAGCCCGATGCTGCAGGCAAAATCGTTGGTGCTGCCCGCCGGGATATAGCCGATCGGCGTCTGCGCGCCGGATTCCAGCACACCGGCGATCACCTCGTTGAAGGTGCCGTCTCCGCCGATGCAGACCACCAGATCAAAGCGGGACGCGCTTTCTCTCGCGATGGCCGTGCCGTCGCCCGCCCCCAGGGTAGTCCTGACCACCGGCTCAAAACCGGCCTCGCAGAACGCCTGAATGATCTCTACAAAGAATTTGTTCGCCTGCTTAGTACCCGCGCAGGGATTCAAAATAATCAATACCTTTTTCATCAATCTCGTTCATCCTCTCTTCCTTCTAATTTTCTGCGTTTACTTCTTCATCTGCCTCTGCCTGGTTCACTTTGATCGCCTTGCCGCTGGCCAGATTCCAGCGGAAATGGCCGGATATCTTCATGCCGTCAGAGGCAAAGATCCGATCCTCCTCCGCCGCGGGATCCTTCCCGTGCTGAATGATGTACGGTCTGCCCCAGACGTTGTACAGCCGCGAGACCACAGCCACATGGCTGGATTCAAAGGTCACGATATCCCCCGGCTGCCATGCCAGAACATCGTCCACATCGGTGGTCAGCACGATGGCGTTGCGCTCCAGGAACCGCTCCAGCTGCGGCACCAGACGGAAATCTATATTAGGATCCTGTACGGAAATCAGGTCGTCATAGGCTTTAAAATGCTCACTGATATCCTCCGACACCAGGTCTTTGATGTTGACGCCTGCAGCCTCCATGGCCTTCCATACCACGTCCGTACACACGCCGACATCGTCAGGAGGATAGCCTCCCGCATAGTACCCGTCATCGTAATGCAGGTCCTTGTTGCTGATGTAGATCCTGGCGGCCGTCATCATCTTTTTTCCCTGCAGCTGCTGCGTCCGCAGGATATCTATCTGCATCTGGTTGTCGTCCCCGCCGCTGCAGCCTCGCAGCAAAAGGACCACGCCAGCCAGAAGCAGGCACAGAATTACCGCTACCACAATAAAGAAGCGCGGTTTCATTTTGTACTTTTTTCTCGTCCTCATCAATACTTCTCCTCCGGCTCTCCTATCTCACCCGCAGCGTAAGCCCCAGCTCCTCCGCGATCTTTCGGCACGAGGCGATATCCGTCTCAGGTATGACGCCTACCACGGACACAGCCACATGAGGCACATATTTCTGCACATCCCGCGTATACCGCAGAATGGCAGGAAAAGCCGCAAGGCCGAACTTAGGATGGCACAACGCGTTATATTTTTCAGCGTCGCACTGATTCAGGCTGACGCTGACACAGTCTATCAAGCCCGCCAGATCTCCGGCAGTCTCTCTGCCATGGATCAGATCGGCCAATCCGTTGGTGTTGATCCTGACAGAAAGATGGGTATGGGATTTCACATAGCCGGCGATCTTCAGAAGATCATCGAGCCGTTCCAACGGTTCTCCATATCCGCAGAAGACCAGCTCGTCGTACAGGGACAAATCCCATTCCGCCAACATGTCCACCACTTCCTCCGCCGCAGGCTCTCTCTTCAGCCACAGCGAATCGGCGCTGCCCAGTCCGTCGGTCATATCCCTGATACAGAATTCGCACCGGCAGGGGCAGCGGTTGGTAATGTTGGCGTAGAGCCCTCTGCCGTAATCGTAGAGGACGCTTCCGATCTCAGAATTCATACATCTCACCTCCGCCTTTTGTATCCTTCCAGACTTTATTGAACAGAATCCCCAGGCACAGCGCCCACGACAGGAAGTAGAACCACATCAGCAGGGCCACGATGCTGGCCAGAGATCCATATATGATATCGTAATTCACCGTATAGTTGGCGTAATTGGAGTACACGATGGTCACCACCAACATGCCTATGGCGCCAAAGATGCTGCCGGGTACGATCTCGCGGAACCCCATCCGTTCCGTAGGCAGCACGTAGTAATTGTAGGACACCATGAGAAAATACAGCGTCCCCGCCAGAGGCCACCGCAAAAGGGTCCAAAGGCTGTCGATGAGGGAGCCTTCGATGATCTTTCCAAACACCAGCTTCAGGATCATCTCACCGTAGACCGGAATGACGATGACAAAAGCCAGGGTGAACATGGTCATGGCCATGGTTCTCAGGGAGCGGAACCGCTCCTTGAAGAAATTCCCCGTCGTCCTGCCTCCCGAGTAGGTGTAATTGGCGATCCGCATCATGGAAAACTGCGCTCTGGAAGCGGCCCAGAGGGCCATGATGATCATGACCACGTTGGAGGTGGTCGCCGACCGGTACCTCAAGAGTCCCTGCAGAGTCTTCGCCATGGCGGGCGCTACGTACTGACCGATCCAGTCGTTGATGAAATCCGTGGAAATATCCAGCAGTCCCAGCAGGCTGGACAGAACGATGAAGGTCGGCACCAGAGACAGCATGATGTAGAAGGACATCTGCGCCGCGAAGCCCTGATAATATGGGTCCTGCATCTGCTTAAAGCCCAGCACGAACATCCTGCCAAATCTACTCTTCATCCTTTAGGCGTTCCTTTCTTTCAGCAGCTTTTCCAGCTGGATCAAAGCCCTTGCCCTGTGGCTGACGGCGTTTTTTTCCTCCGGTTCCAGCTGGGCAAAGGTCCTCTGAAATCCGTCCGGAACAAAGAGCGGGTCATATCCGAACCCGTTTTCGCCCACAGGCGTATCGATGATATGTCCTGCGCACTCGCCTCTGGCTACCAGAGTCTCTCCGTCCGGAAATACCATGGTGATGACGGAGACGAACTTCGCTCTCCGTTCTTTATACGGCACGCCCTCCAGCAGGTTCAGCAGCTTCTGGTTGTTCTTGTCGTCGCAGGCGCCGTCGCCGGCAAACCTGGCAGAGTAAACGCCGGGCGCGCCGCCTAAATAGTCCACCATCAGTCCGGAATCGTCAGCGATGGTCACTTTGCCGCACAGCTTCATGATCTCGCTGGCCTTCTTGAAGGAGTTTTCCTCGAAGGTCTCTCCGTCTTCCTCGATCTCTGTCTTCGGCAGGCCGGCGTCATCACGGGAGATGATCTCCATGCCGAACTTTTTCGTAATAGCTTCAATCTCTGCAATCTTATGGGCGTTTCTGGACGCCGCAACGATGGTTTCCATACTTTGTTCCTTCCTTACTTATGTTTTATCCTCTGTTCGGTGCCTTTTCACAATGTCTTCAAATTTGCAAAGTCAAACTTGCAGCGCTTTCAAATCCGCAGGCTTCTCAGGCTTACAGCGCTTTCAGCCCGATGATGACCAGCACCAGGCCTCCGGTCAGCTCCGCTTTGCTTCCCAGAGCGTCCCCGAACCTCCGTCCGATCAAAAGAGCAAAGGCCACGAGAATGCCTGTGATCACCGTAATCAGGCTTACCGCCGGCAGGATCTCCACTCCCATGGCGCAAAACCCTACGCCTACGGCAAAGGCGTCGATGCTGGTCGCTACGGCCTGCAGCAGCAAGACCCCGGGGGTCAATCTCTTTTGCTCTGTATCAGCCGTCTCTGCCCGCAGCCCCTCCCGTATCATATTGCCGCCGATCAAAGAGAGGATCAGGCATATGACGATACCGCTGTAACGGGTGATCACGCCGGCCAAAAGCGACCCCGCGTAAAAGCCCGCTAAGGGCATTACGCCCTGAAAGATGCCGAAGAAAAACGGCATCGCTATGTAATCCTTTCTGGTCAGGCCCCGAAAGGCCATGCCGTTGCTCATGGAGACGGCGACCGCATCCATCGCCAATCCCGCCCCAATCGCGGCTGTTTCAAAAATCCCCATAAATACCCCAAACACAAATATGTTAAATTTAAGTATACCATTTTCCGGGCTTTTCCGCAAGTTTCACCGCATAGAAAAATGGTTTATCCCCGTAAAAATCTATGCTATACTATAGATATTATTATGTGACAAGGAGCTTGTATTAACAATGAAATTTTCGATTTTAGACGCTTTTTCTATCAACCCGGGGGATCTCTCCTGGAAACAGCTGGAGGACCTCTGCGATTTCATTCCCTATGACCGCACGGAGGATCAGGAGATTCCAGCCCATATTGACGGCTGTGACGGCTTTTTCGTTAGCAAATGCCCCATTACCCGCCAGGTGATGGAAGGCTGCCCTACGCTGAAATTTATCGGCGTCACGGCCACCGGCTACGACAATGTGGACATTGAAGCGGCCAGGGACCTGGGCATCGCGGTCTGCAACGTGCCGGCCTATTCCACGGAAGCCGTCGCCCAGCATACTTTTGCCCTGATCCTGGAGCTGACAAACCTGGTAGGCAGCTATGATCGAAGCGTCCAGAAGGGCAAATGGTACGAGACCAAGGATTTCACCTTCCTCGAAGGGGCCCTGACCCTGCTGGACGGCAAATCCCTGGGCATCATCGGCTACGGCAACATCGGCAGGCGTGTCGCCCGTATCGGAGAAGCCTTCGGCATGAAAGTCAACATCTACAGCCGGGACAGGGAGGCCGCCATGCAGTCCGATTTTCTGACCCTCCACTGCCCGCTGACGCCGGAAAACACCGGATTCATCAACGCTGAGTTCATCAAAGGCATGAAGGACGGCGCTGTGCTGATCAACACAGCCAGAGGAGCCCTCGTCAACGAGCGGGACCTGGCTGACGCCCTTCGCTCCGGCAAGCTGGCCGCCGCCGCAGTAGACGTTCTGGCAGAGGAGCCGCCTCTCGACCCGCATCCGCTGATCGGCCTGCCGAACTGCATCCTGACCCCTCACATCGCCTGGATGCCAAAGGAGACACGGCAAAGGGTCATCGACGTCTGCGCGGCCAACCTGCAGAGCTGGCTGGACGGCGGCGACCTGAACAGGCTGGTTTAGCGCACAGGTCTGACCTCATACCCGACTGCATTTGACCTCACAGAGAAGGGCTGCGTTCCGGACAGATCCCCTGTCCGGGCCGCAGCCCTGTTTATGTCCTATTAATATTTACGCCCGGAATATCATATCTCTGCTGATCTCATCAAGGCTGTACGCGCCGCACATAGCCATGGTATCCGCCAGCTGACCGCTAATGGTTTCTGCCAGGGCCTTCACCCCTGCCGCGCCGTCTTTATACACGGCGTTGACAAAAGGTCTTGCCATGATGACGCCGTCCGCGCCCATCGCCAGAGCCTTAAATACGTCTACGCCGTCGCGAATACCGCCGTCCACCAGGATCTTCATGGAGCCGTTGACCGCGTCCGCGATGGCTTCCAATACCTCAGCTGTAGCGGGACATTGATCCAGTACCCGGCCTCCGTGGTTGGAGACCACGATGGCCGCCGCGCCTGCATCCCGTGCCTTCAAAGCGGCTTTTGGCGTCATGATGCCTTTGACAATGAACGGCTTTCCCGCGCTTTCGATGATCTCCGCCAGCTCCGCGACGGACTTGCTGCCTGCCGGCGGCTGAAAGTTCTTCAGAAACGGCAGTCCTGCCGCATCGATATCCATAGCCACCGCAAAAGCGCCGGAGTCTTTGACAATGGCCATCTTTTCATCGATCATGGCTTTGTTCCACGGCTTAACCGTAGGCACACCGCAGCCGCCCGCGGCTTTGATCGCCGATCCCGCCGCCTCCATGACAGCCGGGTCCATACCGTCGCCGGTGAACGCAGCGATGCCGCAGTCCCTGCAGGCGGGTACCAGAATATTGTTGTAGGCCAGATCGTCATACTTGTCGCCGTAGTGCATGTTCACAGCCCCTACTGGGCCGGCGAAAACAGGAGCCGCGAATTCCCGTCCGAACAGGGACAGCCGAATATCCACATCTTTCTTCTCCGTCAACGTATCCATGTTGATGCGAATCTCTTTCCATTTGTCATAGTTTCTTATGGCTGTGTCTCCGATGCCCTTCGCGCCCGGACCCGGTATCTGGTTCCGACAGGCTCTCCCGTTGCATTCTGGACACATCTTGCAGAATCCTTCCATTACATATTTCTCCTTTTATCTATTACTTTACATAATCAGGAACGCTATGTAGCAGCCGATGATCCCCAGACTGCATACAGCCTGCGTCGTCCGGTTCTTAAATCGAAGCATGATCCAAAAGCACACCATGGCGGCTGCGCCCAGGACCAGCAGGCTGACAACCTGCGCGTCTGGGTCCGCGTAAACGCCGCTGCTCATGGACAGCAGGTCGGCCACAGTCAAAATGATAAAGTTGAACAGATTGCTGCCGACGATATTGCCTACGGCTATGTTATAGTTCTTCATCTTAAACAGGGCGATGGTGCTGGACAGCTCAGGCAGAGAGGTCGCGATACCCAGAAACAGCGCGCCCGCAAAGCCCTGGCCGATGCCCAGCCGTTCAGCGATATGGTCGGTCTGATAGGTCATAACGACGCTGAATACGATGATGCCGATGCTAACCACCGTAAACCGGAACGCGATCTGCTTCACGGACAGCTTGGTGGATTTCGTCGCCTGATAGCCCAGAGCGTCTTCGTCCGCGTCTACGTCGTTGGCCACCGCCAGATACTTGGCGCCCAGGACGTATACCAGAAAGATGAGGACCGAAGTTACGCTCAGATTGAGAACCCGCAGGTTCAGAATATGCAGGAAGTTCAAGCCGATCAGACCGTAGATCGCCAGAACCAGTATGGTCACATGGCGATAGCTTTTGGACACCCTTCCCTTGCTGAAGCCCTTGAACCAAAGCAGGATGACGGCGGACAGGGCCGCTACGTTAAACAGGTCGCTGCCTAAAATGTTTCCCATGCAGAGTCCCGGCCGGTCCAGCAGAACGGTGGCCGAAATGCTGGTAAACAGCTCCGGCAGCGAGGTTACCGCCGAAAGCATGATGCCTCCCAGGAACGCGCCGGACAGCTTGGTATTTCTGTCCAGCAGATCGATATAGTCTGATGCCTTTATAGAAAAGAACACCACGATTGCCGCTGATAAAAAATATGCTACATAAACCACGTCAAATCTCCTCAAATTGAAATATCACATATATTAAATTTATCATAAACACCTGTCATTGTCAATGAATCCCAGCCTCGGTTTCCTGCTTTTCTTTTCCCCTTTTCTTTTTCTTCCGGTACTTTCCAAAACACGTTTTTTTTGCTATACTAGTATCCAGAATTACGCAGAAGCGCCATCAACACACTGAGAACAGGAGACACATTGAGATATGCTAACGACGTTTTTAAAGGTCGCATCCATTTTCTGCATGGTTGCGATAGGCTTTCTGGCAAATAAAAAAAAGGTCCTCCCTATGGAGGCTAATCAATACATGGTCAGCCTGCTGCTGACCATCACCACCCCCTGCATGATTATCGGCTCTATGGCGTCTAATACGCTGTCTGAGGAGACCCTGCGGCAGACCATGGAGGTCATCATCGGCTCCTTGGGCTACTTCGTCATCGGCGCCTTCGTCGCGTTGGGACTGACCAAGCTGATGCGCTGTCCGAAAGATGACCAGGGCGTCCTGATGGTCATCATCACCGCCGTCAACACAGGTTTCATGGGCTTTCCAGTGACAAAGTCCATCTTCGGCGACGACATGTTTTTTCTGATGGTGATCCAAAATCAGATCCTTACCGTTTATCTGTACTTCATCTCTGTGATCCAGATGAACTACGGCCATAAAAAGAGCGGCAGTCTGAAGGACGTCATAAAGCCGCTGTGCAACATGTGTACCCTTGCAGCCATCATCGGTTTCGTCATCTTCTTCGGAGGCATCCAGCTGCCTGAGATCGTCACAGACTTTTTCAACACCATCGGAGACGCCACCATTCCAATCTCCATGATCGTAGTCGGCATACAGCTTGGCAACAGCAATCTGAAAAAAATCATCAAAAACGGGCGTCTGATCCTGGCGTCCATCTTGAATGTAACGGTCATGCCGTTTCTGACTTTTCTGGCCGTCAACTGGCTGCCGCTGACCAACCCCGGTAAACTGATCCTGGTCTTCGCCGCGGCCTTTCCGTGCGCCGTGGTCACCGTGGCCGTAGCGACAAAGGAGGGGCGCAACGCGGACCTGATGGCCGAGGGTGTGGCTCTTACTACGCTGCTCTCCATGATAACCCTTCCGATCACCGCTATCCTGCTTATGCACCTGTATTGCTAGGAAGACCGTCAAAGCCCGCATCGCCCGAAAGCCCTGGCTGACACCCTTTGATGATCAAAGCGCTTTCCTGCCACTCAAAAACCTCCTGCCCGGGACAATCCCGTTCAGGAGGTTTTTCTTCTTGTTTATTTACTGCCTATCTACTTCCTATCTTACTGCCTGTTTACTGCCTGATACCGTCTAGGCAGGCGAAAGGCCTACTGCTGCGCGAGGCAAGTTCTGGCCTTCAGGACCTCGGCCAGGGCGGAGCCGCTGCTGCTGTGGCAGTGGGCGATCGGAAAACCGCCGCGCTTGGATTCCTGCTTTGCTACGTTGACCATCTTGTGTGAAACGGTCTTTGTAAAGCAGATCAACAGATCCGGGGTGCCGATCTTCTTTTTGATCGCGCCCTTCTCCTTGGTGTACACCTTTGCTGTACATCCATAGGATTCACAGATCTCCTCATACTGTCTCTTCATGCATTCATTTCCACCTATAATTACTACACTCACCTCGTGTACCTCCTTTCAATCTTCCGAACCCGTATGTTTCTATTCGATACGCACTCGCTGTCATTCCGGCTAGTGTTTCTATTCTTTTCCCGCGTCCTGCACGCCTCGTACTCTTTACATTCCGTGCATTCCGCCTTTGGTTAGTCAAAACTAACTGTTGTATATAGGTTAGCACGAACTAACCATCTTGTCAATACTTTTTTTTTATGTTAAAATACTTTATATAGGCGCTAAGCCGGAACAGGAGGATAAAGGTAGGATGCAAATCAGACAGTCTGCAGAAGATTATTTTGAGATGATATACATGCTGAAAAAGAGAAAGGGTTCTGTACGGGCCATCGATATCGTCAACGAAATGGGTTTTTCCAAGCCCACCGTCAGCGTAGCCATGAAGAAGTTCCGCGAAAACGGATATGTGGTCGTAGATGACGACGGCAACATCTCTTTGACAGCGGAGGGCCAGGCTATCGCCGAGAATATCTATGAGAAACACATGGTTCTGGCAAAGATGCTGATGAATCTCGGCGTAGATGAAACCATCGCCTACCAGGACGCTTGCCGCATGGAGCATTGTCTCAGCGACGAGAGCTTCACCGCCATCAAAAGGCACATGGGAGAACACAACCTGTAACGTCATATCGGGCTGGTCAGGTCCAGGCCCGCAGGCATAGCAGCCGTGCAGTATATATGAAGCCGCGCGGCATAGCAGGCATAACAGTTACAATGATGCAGTACAGATGAAGCCGTGTATCACGAACACGGGTATACAGACAGCGGTCATATAAACCAGCGGTCATGTGAACGGCAGCTATACAAAACAAAGAAAACAAAGCAAACAAAGAAGCGGAGATCGATTCCCCGCTTCTATTTTTGTTGCATTTACATAGCTTATTGATTTTCGCTTTTTAACGCATATTCCGCATATTCAGTTCTCGTCTGAGTGACAGCCGCAGCAGCCTCCTCCTTCACTTCCATAAGCGTCGGCGGAAGAGTCCGCCTGCTTATGTCCGCAGCAGCTGCCTGCCAAAGGACAGCCGATACATTTTACGCCGCGTTTTTTCTCTTTGTAAATATATCTTATTGCTGCTGCAGCGATAACCAGAAGAACTGCGATAGCGATAATATCTGTCATAGTCATAACGATCACCCCTTATGTCATGTCACCAGTCAGATTGCTCGATTAAGCGACAGCCTTATTGCCTGTGTGCAGGTCGTATTCAGCCTGCAGGCTTCTGTCTGCTTTCTTGATCAGGTAAACGATGTATGCCACGATCGCGATCACAACGATGAGACCTGGAAGGAAGCCATTACCAAGGCTGCCGGTAGTGATCAGCGTGCCGATCTGGTATACGAAGAACGCGATAGTCCAGCCAGTCGCGAGCTGCAGGCCGATAGCGCCGAACAGCCATTTCTTGCTCTTGATCTCAGAGTTCATAGCGCCGATAGCCGCGAAGCAAGGAGGCGTATACAGGTTGAACATCAGGTAAGCCAGAGCCGCAACCTGAGTCAGGCCGAAGATAGCAGCGACTTCGCTGGTTCCGCCTACCAGTTCCAGTTCCTCTGTATCGATGAAGTTGGTAATAGCGTAGCAAACTGCCAGAGTACCTACAACGTTTTCCTTGGCGATGAATCCAGTGATTGCCGCGGCGGCCAGCTGCCATGCGCCGAATCCCAGAGGGATCATCAGAACGGCGAACGGAGAAGCGATAGATGCCAGGATGGAAGTGTCCTCCATTCCCTCTTCGACAACCTGGAAGCTCCAAGTGAAGGACTGCATCAGCTGAACGATCATGTTGCACAGCAGGATGATGGTACCAGCTTTGATGATGTACGCTTTACCACGGCTGCACATGGAGAAGAACGCTCTTACCAGGCTAGGAGCCTTGTATTCAGGCAGCTCCATGATGAAGAAGGACTTTCTGTACTTGTATCCGGAGATTCTGTTGATCAGCAGCGCGCCCAACAGGATCAGCGCGATACCTACGAAGTACATCAGAGGTCCAACCCAGGAAGCGTCCGCAAAGAATACGCCTGCGAATAGAGCGATAACCGGCAGCTTAGCGCCGCAAGGCATAAACGTAGTCAGCATGGCCGTAGCTCTGCGTTCACGTTCATTCCTGATGGTACGGGAAGCCATGATGCCCGGGATTCCGCAGCCTGTACCGATAACGAACGGGATAACAGACTTTCCGGACAGTCCGACCTTCTTGAAGATCGGGTCAAGCACTACAGTCGCACGCGCCATATAACCGCAGTCTTCCAGCAGCGCGATGAGGAAGTACATAACCATTACCAGCGGCAGGAAGCCTACTACGGCGCCTACACCGCCGACGATACCGTCAGCCAGTACGGACTGCAGCAGCGGTGATCCGCCTTCCAGAGATTCGGATACGAACTCCTGGAACGTTTCGATCCAGCCGACCAGCCAGTCTGCGATCCAGGTTCCCACGGTAGACTGGGAAATATAGAATACCAGGAACATGATGGCCGCGAAGATGATGAGACCTGCCACTCTGTTGGTCAGCACCGCGTCCAGCTTATCCTGAGAGTTTCTCTCCTTGGTCAGAACCTTACGAACTTCTACTTCTTTTACGATGTTGTTTACAAAAGCAAAACGCTTTCTGTCCGCTTCTTCTACTACATGCTTATCTGTCAGGTCGATATTTCCTTCGTCATAAGGAGCCTTCTGGCCTTTTCCATTCAGATCGGCGGCGGCTTTTACGACGTCAGCCAGTCCGTTTGAAGAAGTGGAAACAGTCTTGATGACAGGGCAGCCCAACTTCTCAGCCAGAGCCTTCTCATCGATTCTTGTTTCCTTTTTCTCGTTGATGTCGCTCTTGTTCAGCGCGACGACTACAGGAACGCCCAGTTCCAACAGCTGTGTGGTAAAAAATAAGCTTCTGCTAAGATTTGTAGCATCGACGATATTGATAATGGCGTCAGGATTTTCGTCCCTAACATAGCTGCTGGTGATGCTTTCCTCGGATGTAAATGGAGACATGGAGTATGCGCCCGGTAAGTCAACGGCGATCAACTCCTCTGTTCCCTCATAAAAGTTTTTCTTGATTGGGAATTCCTTCTTTTCAACAGTAACACCCGCCCAGTTGCCGACACGTTCACTTCTGCCAGTGATCGCGTTGTACATGGTGGTCTTGCCGCTGTTCGGATTTCCCGCCAGAGCAATTCTCATGTTCATTCCTCCTTGTATAATATGTTTAGTTTAATATATTAGTTAGAACTAACTAGCCCCCGGTTAGAAAACGCTAACCGTATATCAAAATCATAGGCTAAACGTCACCGCTTAGCCCTGATCTTATATCTAACACTTAGATTGAAATAGCAGCCGCCAGCTGTTTATCAAAGGTGTATCTTCCATCTTTGATGGAAACTACGCATCCACCGATGATATGTGAAATTACAGTAATCGGCTCGCCGCTGTAGCATCCTAAAGAAAACAAAAAGGAATTCAGTTCCTCATCGTCTGTCAGGATCTCTTGAATGATATATTCTGTTCCCTCTTGTGCATCTCTTAATGTCATAAAATTGTCCACCTTTCAACTCTAAGTTAGTTTAATCTAACTAATCTTCATTGTAACACTGCCTACAGGGTTTGTCAAATACTTTTTAGAAATTTTTCCAGCTGTTTCTGCCTTTTTTTCAGTCCCGTCCATTTTCTCAGCCGCCGCTCAGCCGCCTCTCAGTTTCCGCTCCGTTTTTCGCCGTCATTTCCGCCGTCTTTTCCGCAGCTTCGCTGGAGCCACAGACCGCACCCGGCCGTCAGTACCAGAGCTGCCCCGTAACAGCCAAAGCTCCACGGACAAAGGGCGGTCAGCCGGTCCGCGCCGAGAAAGACCGCGCAAATGGCGCACACAGAACCAGCCACGGCAAGCACCGTCAAAAGCGGCCCGCAGCGCCTTCTTTCAAATCCGCCGCCCCAGCGGACATGGGCGTTTAATACCACGCCGCCGGTGAACCACCCAAAGAGATAAAACACGCCGGGCAGCAGGCCCACGGCAAGCGCCGTCTCCACGGCAGACATGCCTCTGGCCATCAGCCACAGGGTCATGGGAATCAGCCCCGGATTGCCATTAAACAGGTCCAACCTGCTGACAGCCATCCATATGATAACCGTCTCCGCCGCAAGCCCCGCCGTCCACAGCCCGCACACCACGGCTTTGGCTGCCATGAGCCTGTCACGGGGCACCGGCAGCATCTGCGTCAGCATACAATCTTCGCCGGAGATACTTTGACCGGTCAACCGGTAAATCCCCCTGCACATCCACAGAAGCAAAGGCAGCAGCAAAAGCGCGTCCTCCCAGTGATAACACCCGGAAGCTGCGGAGCGAAGCCCGATCAAAAGACCTATGCCCGAAGTCGCCGCGATCTCATATCTAATCCCTGCCGTTTCCATTCGTATCAGCTTCATCTTATTCCCGCGCTCCTTTCAGCTTTCCTTCGCCCAGCCGTGCGACGCCCCAGGTCCAGTACCCTTCGTCAGAATACACGAACAAAGCCGTTCCGTCCCGGCAGATATAGATGTCTCCGGGAAACTCCGGAATCACCGCGCGTCCCGTCCGGTCCACCAGGCAGGTTTTTCCCTTGCCGACAGGCAGGGCCGCCAGGCCTTTCTGAAAGCAGACCCCTACGAAGGAATTCCCCTGCATCGGCGGAAACTCCGTTTTCACCGTAAACACGGTCTCTTTCTCTTCATCAAAGCAGTACCACGTGCTGGACGGCAGATCATAGCCCAGAGCCAGTCCCTCGTGATAGTTGAAGACCACGCCGTCGTTAGGAAATTTCTCCGCCTCGGCCTCGTCTAATAGATAATCGTTGAGATAACAGTGATCGTCGACGTACTGCCAATAGTCTTCCTCCACGCCGCGGAACAGCTCCTTTTTCCATCGGACGCCCTGCAAGTCCCGCAGCGCCTCGCCCCCATAGGCTTCATCCGCGGCGATCCCATAGGCGGTGATCCCCGTCCACAGACCGCACCCGGCCATCATGGCCAAAGCCAGTCCCAAAAGCCAATAACCCTTTCCCTTCACCTTTTTCTCCATCTCCACAATGCCGTCCTTTCCCAGATTTTGCTCTCGTGCTGCCGCCCCGTCCGTTCTTTCTCTCAGGCCGCTTATCTCTGGCCGCTCATCTCAGGGCACACAGCCCAGGCCGCTTATCTCCATCCGCTTATCCCAGATCGTACTCCTTCTCCAGCATTTTTACAGAACTGCGGTAGAAGTACCAGCCGCATGCCCCGGCAAGCAGGTCCTCGCAGATCTCCGTCCAGAAGAGAACGTTTCCCTGTAATCTCGCCAGATCCGGCAGCAGATGAAGTCCTACATCGACGGCGCCAAAGATCAAAACGACGAAGAGCATGATCAGTATCAGCTTCACCGGGCTCCGTCTTCCTGAGTGCCCGCAGCATTTCAGCTCCATGGCCATGAGCAGCAGACAGAAAACGGCCATATACAGCAGCGGCCGGATCACCGACAACCCGGCGCTGATCCCTGCCTGCCAGGGGCTCATGCCCGCCAGCTGCCAGTCCTCGACCTGCGTCAGCGTCCTTTCCGCCATCCCCGGCCCCGACACAGCCAGCAGGCTCAGCTCCGCCGCCAGCTGCATACCGCCGCACCACAGCAAAACCGCCAGCGTCTTCCCGAGGACCAGATCTCTGGCCGAAAGGGGCAGCGTCATCAGCAGCGCCGCGTCGTCGCGGAAGAGCGACCTTCCATACAGCTTGTACAGGCCGTGACCCATGATCAAAACCATCGCCGCCAGCATGACCGACGGAACGACCGCGCCTATGACCATCGCCGCGGCAAAACCGGCAATATGCCCCGCCAGCATTTTGACGTGCAGTTGTACAGACCTCATCATCATAGCTCCGCCTCCTTCTCAAAGCGTATCACGCCAAATTTTTCTCCGTATATGACCACTGCCTCATCTCCGTCGCCCAGGTACAACTGATCAAAGACCGGTTTCACCAGCCAGTTTCCCGACGGGTCCACCGCGCCGCATTTCTCACCGTCAAAGATCACAGCACGGCCGCCGCGAAAGGCGGATTTCCAGGATAGCTTATCCCTTTCCCCTGCCGGGACCCCGGACAGCTGCTTTTCAAAGAGGATCCGGCCGCTCCGGTCTACGCAGTAAACTCTGCCTCCCGAAGCGTAGACGATGCCCTTTCCCTCAGAAAAGTCAGACGCCTGCTCCGCGTTGGGCGCGGCCGCGGCCAGCTGGCCCGACAGATCAAAGTAACCCCGCTCCGCGGCATACTCCTTCCCGTCCTCAGACTTCACACCGTAAATCAAACCTTCATTTATATGGCAGTCCCAATCAAAGGTATCCTCGCCGAAATCCAGCTCTTCCACAGGCTCCAGGTCCTCATTCAGGAAGACCGTCCTGGAATCCGCCCTGCTGACGGCGATATACGGGAATCCGCCGCCGCAAACCCTGATCTCATCATAGGAACCTGTCAGCCGCTTCACCTCTCCCGCCTTTACATCGTAGACCAGATCCTTCGCCACGGCGGCATACCGGTTGTCGATGGCCCAGCCCACGTTTTCCATTTCGTCTTCATCTTCATCCCTTTCGCCCTCATTTGCATCACTATCGCCCTCATAAAGAGTCTGTCCTTCCAGATCCACCAGGCGGTATGTTCCATCGGCGCTGTCATACAGCAGCGCATAGGTATCGCTCAAACCCATCACAGGCTCGTCTGCGGAGAGCTGTCTGAACAGGAGCTCTCCGTCCCCGCCGAGATAGGTGTCTGCGCCGTCCGTTCCCGTCTTTGTGAAGACCAGCTCCTGCCGGTCCCCCACATACATATCGCATACGTCCTTGCCAGTCAGCTCCCACGTTCCGGTAAAGGACCCATAGGCCTTCGCCCTTTCTGCAGGATCAGCTGACCCGATGTAATAATAAAAGAGCTGGTCCGCGAAGGTGGTTACCGGACCGCTTTGCTGCAGCGGCAGCTCCCATTGAAGACTGCGCAGATAGGCCATCTGTGCCTCCCGGGCGGCCGCCGCGCGCCAGGCCTTCACGCCGCTGACCCCGGCCATGGCCACAAGTCCCGCCGCTATGACAACGCAGACCGCCAGATATTTTTTACTCTTATCCATATCCCGTTCCTTTCTAAGTAAAGTCGCACCCGCCGCGCAGCGTCCCACGGCAGAACCGATACATGACCGCGATCAAAAGGGCCTGCGCCCCGATCAAAGCCAGATTCATACAGAAGACGCCTGTGATACTTTTCAAAAGGTCTCCCAAAAGCCACCCCAGCGCTATGTTGGCGGGCAGATACGCGATCAAAGCCACAGCCGCCGCGGCTTTGACGCTGATTTTTTTCCGCGTTCCCTTTTGTCCGCCGTTCTTTTGCCGCCGTGAAAAGCACTGGAAGGTCAGCATCCACAGACTGGCAAAGACAGCGTTCAGGCATACCATCAAAGGCAGCAGCCCGATCAAAAAGCCGACCTGCCACGGCGACGCCCCTATGGAAAGATACTCCCACGCGGCCGCGGCGAAAACCCGCCTTACGGCTCCGAAGCTGCCGCCGCTGAGCATGACACCGCCGATCCAAAGGCTGAAACCGATGCCCAGAGCCATGGCCCAGACCAGTACGGCCAGCAGCCGGCCGACGATCAGCTGTTCCGGCGATACAGGCAAAAGCATCCACAGTCCGCTGTCTTCACCAAAGATGCTCTCACCGAAAAGCCTTCGGAACCCTCTGACTGCCATCCAGAGGATCAGCAGTACGCCTGCCAGCACCGCGGGGCTTCCTATGGTGAGGGATAGAGGCAGCATGGCGACGCACGCCATCAGGGAAACGCCTATCTCCGTGCCGATCTGCTTCAGGCTCAGCTCCATATTCTTCATCAGCATCACGACACCTCCCTCGCCAGCAGATCCCCGCCGTCCAGTACGCCCCACATTCCGCGGTACTCTACGGCGATCCAGTTAAATCCCAGTACATCCATATCGTCAAAGACCGGTTGCATGATCCAGTTTCCCTCTTCATCGATCAAACCCATCTTCTCTCCGTCATAGAGAGGCGCCACGCCGCCGGAAAACCTGCATCCCGGCAGGATATAGCCCCAGGTCAGGACAGGCCCGACACCTCCGTTCCACGTTGGACTGCTTATCTTTTTCTTCAGCGGCATCTCAAACAGCTTCCGGCCCGTTTTGTCCACACACCAGACCTTGCCTCGCCCGTAGATCAGGGCCTTTCCGTCAGAAAATTCTCCTTCATAGATACTGTCTTCCTCTATTTCAACGACCAGATCCCCGTAGTAATCAAAATATCCCCGCCTGATCTGCCGCTCATCTTTATCCGGTATCTGCTCCCAGCTTCCATTGGCGATCCATTCCCCATAGATCAGGCCTTCACTGTAACGCTGTCCCGTATCCTCAAACATCTTCCCGTCAAAGATGATCTCAAAATCATTGTTCATAAAGTAGTGAAGTCCGCTTGCGTTGGCCGCGGCGTAGATGCCTGCGGCGCATTTTTGCAGCTGGCTGCATTCACTGGTCCTCCACTCCCTGACAACACTTCCATCTGATACATCGATCACCCGAAAAACGCCGCCGGCAGCTTCCTCGCAGAAATACGCTCCGTCTACATGGCTCACTGTGTCTTCCCAGCCTTCAAAGCGGTAGACCACCTCTCCTGCCGTATTGATGGCCACATCCTCTCCGTCTTTCTGGGCCAGCGCGTAGCCTCCGTCAAAGTCCCTGATGTCATCGAACTCTGCCGGAATCATGACCGAGCCATCGGCATATCTGCAGCCCATCTTGTCTCCCTTTGTGAACCAGTAATAGTCCTTCCAGCCCTGGATATAACTCAGATCAACGCGGTCGACCTCTTGGCCCTCGCGGTTCAGCAGAGCAGCGCTGTCGCCGTCTTTCAGCGTGGCGGAAAAATATCCGCCCTTCATTCCTGAATCCTCAATCATGGCATAGTCCGACGTCAGCGAGATGATCCATCGAAACTGGTCCAGCGCGAAGCCTTCCGCCTCCGCCTTGACCGCCGCCTGATAGCCCGCGTATCCCAGCGCGGCCGAACTGACGCAGAAGACCGCCGCCATCACCGCCAAAAGCTTCTTTCCCATAAATACCTTCCTTTCTCGAAGGTCACCCCCTCGAAATCACTTCGCCGGAAACCGCTTTCTCGAAGCCTGTTTCCTCAAAGACCGTTTTCTCAAAGGTCGTTTTCTTCGGCGCTGTCAATGTCCGTATGCCTTTTCCAGATTTCCACGGCACAGACAGTACAGAATCAGACCTGTTGCCAGGGTCAGCGCGTACTTGCCGATGACGAACCAGAACAGAACTGTTCCGCTCAGCTGGAAGTTCCCGGCCAGCTGCCTGCCCCCGAAGAGGACCAGCCCCAGCGCCAGGCCCGCGGCGATCACACAAGGGTAATCACCGATCTTTATGCTGTAATTTCCGGTAAAACGCTGTATCAGATTTTGCGCCATGACCATGTACATGCAGTAGGCAAATTCCGCGATAAACACGGCGATAGAGCACAGCCCAGCAAGGATCCCCTTCTGCAAAGGCGTCAGATCCGGGCCGATCCCGGTCTCCACGATCCAGCTGAAAAGCTCCCTGCCGTACAGATCATTGGGTCTGAAAAACAGGACAGCCGCCGGTACGATCAGCGCCGCCATGATTGCCAGCTCTAAGACCAGCATGGCCCCCGCCTTTCCCAGTAAAATGTCTCTCGGAGAGAGGGGCAGCAGCTGGTAAAGCTCCGCGCCTTTGCCGTAAAGGCTCCACCGGAACAGTTTCACATTTACCCGGTAACCGCAGATGATGAGCGGGATCAAAAGCACCGGAGCCGCCAACAAGGACAAAATCGGCAGAAAAGCATAGGCGAAACCGATGGCTGCGACAAAGACCGCCGAGACCTTGATTTCCCCTTTGATCATGGCCACGTGAAGATTCACGGACTTTTCCAGCATCGTGCGGCCATCGCGTTCTGCTTCAGAAAAACGCGCCTGCCTCGCCGCGTTCTTAGCAGTCTTAGCAGTCTTACCCTTCATCCTTCTCCCCCACCTTCAATATGCCTTCTCTCGCGCCCAGTCTCACTGCCGCCGCGTCCTTCCCGCAGAACGCCGCGTCGTCCATGACCGGCTGAATCAGCCATTTTCCTCTCTCGTCCAGAATACCATAGCAGCTGCCGTCATAGCAGATCGCCAGCCCATTCCTGAACCAGCACGGGGCCGTCTCCGCCGGCGCCTCGTCATACCTGCTGTTCAGCTGATAATCTGTCTCATTCAGCTCTTTTGACAGTTCTTTCTCAAAGAGGATCCTGCCAGCGGTGTCGATGACGCGGACCCGATCCTTTGTCCACAGAAAAGCCTTTCCCTCTTTGAACCTGCTGCCGTAAAGGGCGTCTCCCGCGGCGATCCGCGCCTTCCCATCGGCGTCCACATAGCCGGAGACAGTCTCTGTGCCTTCCTTCCATCTAGCAAAGCACAGCCCCTCACTGAAGCCGTCCATCCATACGAAGGTATCTTCTGACACCGAATCAAAATCTTCATCCAGCAGCTGCATTTGATCCTCGTCATCAAAGCGGGCACAGCGCCCTTCTCCCAAAGGCTCCAGATCAAAGGCTCCGGCGCCCTCGATCTCCTTTATCACCTGATTCTCCTTCGCGTCCAGGATCCTGTATTTGCCGCCCCGCTGGCTTGTGAGAAGGAACAGGCCGCCGCCCAGCCTTTTGACCTTTGAAAACCACTCGTACCACTGGCCTTCCTTTGTCGGATCATAGATGATACGGCCTGAACGGTCGATGACCGCCATGATGTTCTGATGCCCCTCCATCTCGTCCTGTATGACGGCATATCCGTCGGCAAAATCGGTGGCCTGGGCATAGCTGGCTTTGATGACCGTATTCCCCTCCAGATCCATAAAGCCGTATTCTTTCTTTTCGCTGTCATAAAAACGCAGCAGGCCGTCACCTTCACCGTCGCTGTCCATGTCTGAAGAAATCCACCCTTTCTGAGGCTCGAAGGCGGACCGCTCCTTTGGTATCTTCAGCAGTACGTTTCCCCTTTTGTCCATGAGAACCTCACGGTCCTCATACCTTGCGCCATACAGCTCTTTCTCCGCCCCATTGATCTCATGGATGCTGTCGTAAGCATCGTCCAGGGGCAGATACCAGCTCTCCTGCTCCAGCGCCTGCAGTGTTTGAAGCTCCAGCTGCCCGGCAGCTTCGTCTTCCACCGCGGAATAATACGTCATAATCCCCATGGCCGCGCTGCAGGCCGCCGCTGCCAGCAAAATCAGCAGATAAGATACTCTCTTCATTTCTCATTCCTCTAAAATATCCCCTTCATAGCCGCTTCCAGGTTGCAGCCATATCTGACCCTTATTTCGTCGCAGGAGCCCTGCAGCGCCACTTCCCCTTCCCGCAGCACGATCACAGAATCGAAAAGCCGCTCGATCTCTGAAATCAGATGGGTCGCCACCAGAATGGTTCCCCTGGCGTCAAAGTTTTCCAGGATCACATCCAGCACGCTGTCTCTGGCCTTGACGTCCACGCCGCCCAAAGGCTCATCCAGCAGATACAGCCGGGCCCGGCGGCTCATGGCAAAGCTGATCTGAACTTTGTCGATCATACCCTTTGACATCTCGTGAAAGGGCGTCTTCATATCGATCTCAAAGCCTTCCATCAGTTTCTCGAACCGCTCGCCCTCAAAATCCTCGAAAAACTCGTCGTAGATCCCTTTGATTTCCTCTGCCGTTCGTTTCAGTGAAAAGGCAGGCCTGTCCGGCAGGAAGGACACCCTGGCTTTGCTCCTGGCTCCCGGTCTTTCCCCATCGATCAAAACCGTTCCGTCATAGGCGGTATACAGCCCCGCCAGGATCTTGAGCAAGGTGGTCTTTCCGCTGCCGTTGGGTCCCAGAAGGCCGATGATGCGCCCCTCTGGTATTTCCAGCTTAACGTTCTTCAGTGCCTGCACGTTCTCGAATGCCTTGGATAAACCGCTGATCTGCACGATGGGCGGGTTTTCTACCAGCTTCAGTTTCCGTTCTTCCATTATATATCCCCCTATACGCTATACGGCCGCGTCGGCGCCGTCTTCCTCTACTTCAGCCTGACGAAAAAAGGCTTCCACCTGTTCTCTCGTAAATCCCATGTTCCGCATCTTCTGCAGAAACTCTCTGACGATCTGCTCCGCCGCCTTTCCCCGCACGGTTTCTATAACCTCCGTATCCTTTGTAACAAAGCGGCCCGTGGTTCGCTCTGATACCAGCAGCCCTTCCCGCTCCAGTTCGGACAAAGCCCGCTGCATGGTATTGGGGTTGACCCCGAAGGCTTCCGCCAGCTCCCGCACCGAGGCGATCTTCTCCCCTGCTTTCAGTTCGCCGGAGATGATGGCCGCCCGAATGTGATCCATGATCTGCATGTAGATAGGCAGACTTTCATTTAACAGTGTATCCATATAAATTCTCCTTTCCCCACCCCGCTTTCCGGCGGCGGTTTTCGTATTATTGCACTATCTAATTAATACAATAATATATGTTGGGCCGTTTGTCAAGTAAAAGTTTCGGGCCGCGGTAAAGTTGGCAGTAAAATTGGCGGTAAGGTTGGTGTAAAGTTGCCGTAAAGCTGGCAGTAAAATTGGCAAATGAAAACCGCAGAGACGAAGCGCCCTGCGGTTTTCTGCGATTTATGAAGATAGTATTGAAATTCTATGAGACTCCGTGAAACCCATAAGGTTCCGCGGGTTCTGTAAAACTCCATGAGTTTCGTAAAACCCTTTGAGCTCCGTGAAGCCCCTTGAGTTCTGCAAAACCCCTTGAGTTCCGTGAGACTCTTTGAGTTCTGCAAAACCACTTAAGTTCCGCGGAACCCTTTGAGTTCCGCTCCCTCGCGGATTCTGTGAAGCCCTCTATTTCACGGTTCTCCACGCCTTTGTTGACCAGTCGGTGTAGACTTTCTCGCCGTCGATGATCTTGTAGCCACGAACTTTGTAATAGTACTTTGTTCCTTTTTTGATCGCGGTGTTGTGGTACTGCGCCTTCGCGGTGGTGAAGATCGGCGTTGTGCCATATCCGCTGTATCTCTTGGTGGAGCGGAAAATCTCTACGCCGTCCAGTTCTACATCAGAACCATCAGTTGCGTACCAGGTAATCTTTACGGCCTTCTTGCCCTGCGCTTTGGACATGGCGCTTCTTGCGACCAGCTTCACGCTCTTAACGGCTTCGATCAAAGCCGCATTGTCGTCCGGCGTTTCAATCTTCTTTGCTGTCACGACAACCTTGTCTCCTGTCTTCAGGCCGGTCAAAGTCGTCACAGCGCCCTTTGATACGCCGTTGACGGTGACATCTGTGATCTCATAGCCGTCGTTGGCTTTGATGGTCAGAGTGGTTCCGTCGGTGCTCAGCGTCGTAGTTACGTCAGCGTTTGGCTCGATGACAGGCTTCTGAATGGTTGGAGTGGTTGGAATGGTTGGGATATGTACCGGCGTGTAGGTGGTTACTTCCTTGCCCGTCGCAACAGTCGTTCCGTTAACCTCTACATTCCCTCCATTTTCTGTGGAGTTTTTAACTGTAACGCCGTCTGCCACGTTCGTAAGCGTCAGGCTGCCCTGAATGACCTCAACCTGGTCACCGTTCTTTGCGGCATCAGAAATCTGATTGGCAGTTTCACCGATGTAGTAATATGTTTCTCCAGCTGAAGTAAGGGTAGCAACAGTGGCATTTCCATCAACGTATTCTTCGATATTGCTGGAATAGATGCCGCCGGTAACGGTGATTGAATTAGCCTCATCTGTGTCAGATTCAGAATCATTATTATCATTCAAAGCAGCAACCTCGTCTGTATAGGTACCACCTCCAAGGGTTACGTTAATTTTTCCTACGTAAGATCCATTCGTTACAACCGCCACTGCATAACCGCTTGATGATGTTCCATTCGTATTTGGCTGATGCGCCTTCTCTCCAGTTGCTGTAATTACAGGATCGCCGGTTACCGCCAAGGTTCCACCCTTCATTTCAATACCAGTTATACCGGAGATTCTTCCTCCTTTAACAGTTAAAGTTCCTTCCTGAGGATGATAGATAGCAACATTACCAGTAGCAGATACTACCGCGCCATCTTCGATCGTGATATTTGTATCAGTATTTTTATCCAAACCATTACCAGACAGGGCTGCGGCAGTTCCCGTTGCGAGGATCTTCCCCTCAACAGTTACCGTCTCGTTTGTCGCACTGCCAAACGCACTCACGCCATAAGTACACGGTGCTTTGATCGTCACGTCCGTATCAATTACAAGACCTGCTTGATCAGGACTTTCTGGTACAGCCCCCTTCCAGGCAGACCCATCACCAACGCGTATAACGGAGGATGTAGCATCGATCGTATTTTCCTCTGCCGGAACAGTCGCTACCGTACCAGTACCCGTCAAAGTAAGGGTTCCTTTTGTAACATGAAATACCCGAACATTATTTCCTGTAATGTTATGGTTGTCCAGATTAATCGTCACGTCTTTGCTAATTGTAATAGTTGCAGCCAAAGTCACATTATCCAGCAGGGTAATCGTCTCAGACGACCCGTCAGTGATTGCATCAATTGCCGCTTCCAACGTTCCATACTCGTTTTCGCCAACCTTGGCAACATAAGTCGTATCTTCTGTTGTTGTGTCGCCATCCGCCCAGGCCATGGCCGGCATAAAGCACACGACCATCATTACACAGAGTAACGATG
>CALLDR010000073.1 GCA_937997955.1 uncultured Emergencia sp.
AACTTATCAATGTCATCATCAACATTGTGGACAAGAGCCGCGGCTCCAACTTTTCCGGTGAGAAGGCCATGCGGATCGATCCGCAGATGGTGGCCCATTTCAAGGGGATCGACTATTCCAAGGTTCTGTTTATCACCGGCACCAACGGGAAATCCACCACCAACAATCTGGTCACCCATATTTTCCGCTCCAATGGAAAAAAGGTGGTCGCCAACCTGGAAGGGGCCAATCTGATCTACGGCGTAGCCACGGCTTTATCAAAGGCTTCCAGCCTGACAGGCCGGATTAAAGCCGACTATATCATCTTTGAGACGGACGAGAGGTATCTGCCGCTGATCCACAAGCAGCTGCCTGCTGAGAACATCATGATCACCAATCTGCAGAAGGATCAGGTGCAGAGAAACGGCGATCCTGACTTCATCTACCGCAAGGTCTTTGACGGACTTCCGTCAGGAGTGCGGTTCTTTCTGAACAACGAGGAGCCGAGGACCAGATCCTTTGATATCAAGTCTGACCGCGTCGTTACCTATGGCGTTGAACGTCACCCTGAGTCCTTCACAAAGGGTGACAGTTTCCCGACTATGGCGTGTCCGAGGTGCAGACACAAGATCGTCTTCGACTATTACAACAACGACGGCGTGGGAAAATTCCACTGCAGTCACTGCGGACTTGCCAGCAGCGAGACCGCGGACTACACGATCACCGATGTGGATTTTGCCGGCCGGAAGTTCAAGCTGGACGGCGTGTCCTTCGACATGCCGTACGATACGCCGTACATGTGCTACAACTACGCGGGCGCTCTGGCGGTGGCAAAGGAGCTGGGGGGCATAGAGCCTGCCGACGCGTCAAAGGCTTTTGGCAGCTTTAAGAATGTAGGCGGCCGATTCGAGATCTTGAAATACAAGGACAAGACCATCAAATACATGCGGATCAAACAGGAAAATCCGGAGACGCTGCAGACCTGCATCAACGTCATGGCGGCAGATCCTGAGAAAAAGATGATCTGTCTGGGGCTGTGCCCGCTGATCGATATGATTCCTCATTATACCAATTCCTTTTACGCCTTTGACTGCGATCTGTCCGGTCTGGTGCGCTCCGATGTAGAGAAGTACTTCTGCTTCTCGGAAGCCGTCTGCTACGATACGGCAAATCGGCTGGTCTATGAAGGTGTGGACCCATCTATGATCTCCATCGAAGAGACGGAGGAAGTGGAAACCATCTTTCGGGAGATTGAGGCGGCTGAAACGAAGAACATCTATCTGATCACCTGGCTGCACACCTTTGACCACATGAAGAAGTATATCGAAAAGGAGGGAAGATAAATGAAAGAACTGAGAATTGCATGGCTCTTCCCGGATACCCTGTATCTTCACGGAGAGAGAGGGAATATACTGGCATTACAGAGAATCAGCGCCATGAAGGGTCTGGAAGCGTCCGTGGATAAGATCGACTTTGACACGGAAGGCTTTGAGCCTATGGATTATGACATCATCTTCTGCCCGCCGGGAGAGATCGTATCTTTTCCTGTGGTGCTGGAGTATCTAAAGCCGTACGCCCCTGCCTTTGAGCGGTTTGTCTCCGACGGACGCCCTTTGATCGCCACGGGAACATCGGTAGGCCTCTGGTGCCGGGAGGTTCAGCGTGCTGACGGAAGCGCCTTTGAGGCTATGGGGCTGCTGGACGCGGCGGCAAAGGAAAATACGGTGGTCTACGGTGACGACGTGTACTTTGCCTGCCAATATGGCGGAACGGAGATGGAGGTTCTGGGCAACCAGATTCAGATGGCGGATTTCCTGTCGGAGAGCGAGGAGCCTTTCGGCCGGCTGATCTACGGCTATGGAAATACGGGAAAGGACCGGCGTGAGGGCTTTGCCAGGGGCAATTCTATTTTTACCAATACGCTGGGGCCGATGCTGGTGACGAACCCGTGGCTGACGGAGGCCATCGTGGAGACGGCGGCCAGGACGGCGGGACTGGAGGTCAGCGGCGAGGCGCTGGACACCAGCCTGGAGAAGAAGTCTTTTGACGCGAAGAAAACGTTTATTGCGGGCAAGGAGACCCGTTTAACCAATTGCAAAGCATGATTTAAGGAGGAAAAAAATGGCTTTTTTAGACAAATTAACAGACGCAGCAGCGGCCATCGGCGATAAGGCCAGCGACGCAGTAGAGATTACGAAGATCAAGACGAAGATCAGCGGTGAGAAGAAGGACGTTGAAGCTGAGCTCGCGAAGCTGGGACGGATCTACTATGAAAAGGCTAAGGCGGGAGAAGAGCTGACGCCGGAGGCCATGGCCATCGTCACCAGTGTCGACGCCCACTGCGAGGAGATCGCGGCTTTAGAGGAACAGCTTTCTCAGATTTAGCCGGCGGCAGCGGAGGATAACATATGGAAAAGGAAAAAGCCTGCAAGCCGTGCAGGATCAAAGAGTTTTTCAATAGGGATCATACGCCGGCGGAGAAGGGCGCTATCGCGGCGGCGGCTCTGCTGACTGGCGTTGCCGTGGGACTGCTGCTGGCGCCGGTAACCAGCGGGATCCATCTGGAGCTGTCTATCGGTTCGCACAACGGCTGCTATAATGAGGGCTGCGGAAGCAACAACAGCAAAACCTCAAAGGAGAAGCGGCAGAAATAGACGGCGCGGGCGCGGAACAGCGCGGGTGTGAAAGTGACATTTGCGGAACTGCGCGGAATCGCGCGGGCATGAAAGTGACGCGTGCGGATTAGCGCGAAATAATGCGGTCACGGAACAGCGCAGTTACGGAGTAATGCGGGCGCGGAACTGAATTGAATATAGAAACGGCTTTCGCCGCGGAACCAGGGCTTATGCCTTGTGCCGCTGGGTTGGAGGGCCGTTTCTTTTTTGCTTTTGCGTGTTTCTCTCCTGTGGGTTTTGATCTTGTGTGATTTGATGTGGCGGTTCGGAAGGTTCTTCTGGCGGGTTCTGCCGTGTTCTGCCAAGTCCTCATGGGCGGCGGTCAGGCCAGCTCCTGCAGGCGGGAGCGATTTATGATGCGGTATCCCGCGGTTGTCTTTTCCAGAATGCCTTCCCGGACAAAGGCGGCCAGGACGTAGAGCAGATGGCGATAGGATACGCCCAGATACTCGCTGACCTCCGTATGCCTTTCCCGATAAAATCCGCCTGTTTCAGTCAGCAGAATAAACGCCGCCAGCCTGTTTTCCAGAGGGTAGGCGGTGTTTTTGCACAGAAAAGTGGTATTTGTCTGCAGTCTGCGGCTCAGCTGCAGGCAAAGGCCGCGGAGAAAGACCGGATCAGACAGCAGCTGGACGCGGCAGCGGGCCATGTCGACGGCGTAGCAGCGGCAGGGCAGAATGGCTGTGACGCTTCTGGTCAGACTATCCTCGCGGAGCAGTTCCATCTCTCCGATAAAACAGGGCGCTCCCAGGAAATCGATGAGGGAGACTCGGCCGTTTTCCTGGGTGGTATACAGCTTGGCCCGGCCGCTGGACATGTAATAGAGAAAGGCGGGAGGTTCGCCCTCCACGACGATAGGCTGACCGCTGTCAAAGGTCCTGATGCTGACAAAGGGTGAAATGTCAAAGCTGAATTGGCGTAAAAAGTTTTTTTCCAGTTCCATGGGGCGCGGCTCCTTTTGATGTGAGATTTCTCATATTATCTTACTACGAATCCTGTTATAATACAAGAAAATCCTTTAGAGAAGCAGAACCCGCGTACGAAACCGAGATGGGCGTTCCTGTCTTTTGCCGCTGATCCAGATGAAATGCGGAACTTTGATAGGAAAAAAGACCGGATCTACGAATTAGATTCCGATGTATTTAGATTTAAATTACGGCGAAACCAGAGTTTTTGCTGTGTGAAACAGGAAAATTCAGTCTGCGGCGGCGCATTTCCCTTTGATGCGAGGCCAAAATTTGAGATAAGTTCCGTCTTTTTTAGCATTTTTATCAAAAAGACAGTAAGCGGGTCGCGATCAGAAAACAGAGGAGGACAGATGACGATGGAACAGAAGGAATATTGGGACAGCGTAGCGGACGAGAAAACTTTTACCACGCCGTTCCAGAAGGATTTATTTGTGGAATATGTATCGAAGAACGAACGGGTCCTGGACGTGGGATGCGGATACGGAAGAACGCTGGAGGAGCTGCATCAGCTGGGATACGAAGCTTTGACGGGCCTCGATTTCTCAGAGGGCATGATTCGCCGGGGAAAGAACCTGTATCCTTATCTGGATCTGAGGGTCAAGGCGTCAGAGGCTATAGACCTGCCCGACGCGAGCGTGGATGCGGTGATTCTCTTTGCCGTGCTGACCTGCATCATCAAAGACGGCGAGCAGAGGGCTTTGATCGATGAGATCAAAAGAGTTCTCCGTCCCGGCGGCATCCTCTATGTCAACGATTTCCTGCTCAATGACGATGAGAGAAACCTGCGCAGGTACGAGCAGTTCGCGGACGAGTACGGCTGTTACGGCGTGTTCAGACTGCCGGAAGGAGCGGAGGTGCGGCATCACAGCAGAAGCTGGATCGAAGACCTTTTGTCTGGGTTTGAACAAAAGGAATTCCAGCCGCTGACCTTCACCACCATGAACGGGAACAAGTCCAACGGCTTTTTCTATATAGGTAAATGCTTAAAATAGATCACTCCGTAATCGTGAAAAGGACGCCAAAAGGTATGGCGTTCTTTTTGTGTGCTGTGGTATCACTGCTATGTGCTGCCAGGCGGGAAATAGATTTTAGAAGGCATTCTGCAGGCAGTGACGCTTCGCATCATGGAAACGCGCGCTGCCTGCTTTTGATGGGCGATGATCTACAGCGGTATGACCAGCTCGGTGCCGATCATCAGGTTGTAGGGATCAATGGACGGATTGGCGTTCATGATGTCGTCAAGCTTTACGCCATGTTTCTTTGCGATTAAGTAAAGGGTATCACCGGCTTCTACCACGTGAATGGTCTGCTGAGGCTGAGACGGCTCCTCCTGGACGGGAGGCTGCGGCAGCTGAGATGGGTTCCCTGGGATGCAGAGCTTTGCGCCGATCTGCAGATTGTAAGGATTTGTGATGCAGTTGACCTTCATCAGAAGCGGTACCGGCAGATCGTATTTTTCCGCGATGCTGTAGAGGGTATCTCCGGCAGAAATCGTGTAGACGTCGACACAGACTAGGGTTTGATTCATAAAAAAACCACCTTTCGTTTTTTGGCTTTGTAATATCATATTTGCAAAGAGCCGGAAATGTGATAAAATAATTAGAAATATATTTGGGAAGGAGATTTTTCTTTGAAACGATTCATTCAATCGCCGGCGTTTATCATCATTATCGCGCTGGTTGTCTTAAATTTTTTAAATGGGGATTTCAACGACCCTATGGGGTGGCTGGTCGACAAGCTGATCTTGCTGCCGGGAATCGTCATCGGCCTGTCATTTCACGAATTTGCCCATGGTATTGTCAGCTACAAGCTGGGAGATCCTACGCCAAAGGAACAGGGCCGGCTGACCATCAATCCCGCGGCTCATATGGACCCGTTTGGATTCGCGGCGCTTCTCTTTGCCGGATTCGGATGGGGTATTCCGGTACAGATCGATCCCAGATATTATAAGCACCGCAGAAGAGATGAGCTGCTGGTCGCTCTGGCCGGTGTCGTGATGAATTTTCTCATCGCCCTGGCATTTGCCTTTATCATGAAGCTGCTCTTTGTGGTAAGGCCAGGCTGGCTGACCGGCAGTCTGGGCGAGATCGTTGTGGAAATGCTCATGGCGGTCATTTCGATCAACCTGGTACTGATGATCTTTAACCTGCTGCCGGTTCCGCCTTTAGATGGGTTCGGGATTCTTACACAGATCTTTGACCTGAGGAAATACAGCTGGTACTATCAGATTTACGACAAAGGATTTCTGATCCTGCTGGTGTTGATTCTGCTGGGCGTGACGGATAAGATTCTGGGACCGGCGGTCAGCTTTATATGGGGTTGGATGATCAACAACATCATCTTTTAAGCGTAATTTAACATATTTTAACAACGCATAATTTAAAGAGATCCTCTGGGTCGTCGGAAGATGATCCAAAGGGTCTCTTTTTTTGAGACAGCAAGTTTAAGACGCCAAAGAGGCGGCGGCCGCGGCGTAGCAAGCTCAGTGAGGGTTTCGTAAAACTCATTTGCATCAAAGGTTCTACGAAACGCCAAAGTCTCCCTGGGGGTAAAGGTTTCGTAAAATGACCAGAATCGCTGTGGTTTACGAAACTGATCCGGCCGTATGGAGGAAATGGTTTCGTATTTTGGGATACAGGAAGGTATTTTACGAAACCGGTCAAAGCCGCGACGGAAACACAGCTCATAAAATTATTAGCACTCTATTTGAGTGAGTGCTAAAAAAGTTCTTTACTTTTTGCTTCTGCGGGTATAGAATAATACCAGAGTTTGAAACTATGCTATATATACACATTGGGGGTGAAGTTATGAACATAGAGAAATTTACACAGAATGCGCAGTCAGCGATCATGGACTGCCAGAACATCGCTATTTCGGAAGGGCATCAGATGCTGGACGGCGAACATCTGCATCTGGCTCTTTTGATGCAGAAGGACGGGCTGATCGGCAAGCTGCTGAAGTATATGGAAGTCGAGCCTGCCTATATGATCGCCGAGCTGCAGGAGGAAATCGAAAAGCTGCCGAAGGTTTCAGGGGACGCAGGCAATATCTACGCTTCCAGAAGGCTGAATCAGATTTTGATGAATGCGGAAAAACAGGCGGAGCAGTTTAAAGACGAGTATGTCAGCGTGGAGCATCTGTATCTGGCCCTGCTGGCAGAGAGAGGCACGCCGTCAGCCAAGATTTTCGCCAAATATCACATTACAAAGGACAAGTTCCTGGAGGCGCTGGCAAAGGTCAGAGGCAACCAGAGGGTGACCAGCCAGAATCCGGAGGAAAACTACGACGCATTGAACAAATATGGACGGGACCTGGTTGAAATGGCCAGAGATGGCAAGCTGGATCCGGTCATCGGCAGGGACAGCGAGATCAGACATGCGATCCAGATCCTGTCCAGAAGAACAAAGAATAATCCGGTCCTCATCGGCGAACCGGGCGTAGGCAAAACAGCGGTAGTAGAAGGTCTGGCGCAGCGTATTTTAAACGGCGACGTACCGGAAGGACTGAAAGATAAGACCATCTTCGCGCTGGATATGGGCGCTTTGATCGCGGGCGCAAAGTTCCGCGGCGAGTTTGAGGAACGTCTGAAGGCCGTACTCAGCGAAGTAGAAAAATCCGAGGGCAGAATCATTTTGTTCATCGATGAGATACACAATATCGTGGGCGCCGGACGGACGGAGGGCTCTATGGACGCGGGCAATCTGCTGAAGCCGAAGCTGGCCAGAGGGGAACTGCACTGCATCGGCGCGACCACTTTAGATGAGTACAGAAAATACATTGAAAAAGACGCCGCGCTGGAACGCCGTTTCCAGAAGGTGCTGGTGGATCAGCCGACAGTGGAGGATACCATTTCTATCCTTCGCGGCCTGAAGGAGCGCTTTGAGATCCATCACGGCGTGCGCATTACGGACAGCGCTCTGATCGCCTGCGCCACGTTGTCGGATCGGTATATCAGCGACAGGTTCCTGCCGGACAAAGCCATCGACCTGATGGACGAGGCGGCGTCAAAGATCCGTACCGAGATCGACAGCCTGCCGACGGAGCTGGACGAGATCTCCCGCAAGATCATGCAGCTGGAAATCGAGAAGCAGGCACTTTCCAAGGAGACGGACAAAGGCTCCCTGGCACGGCTTGAAACCCTGGAAAAGGAGCTTTCTCAGCTGAAAGAGGAGAACGCCTCCATGCGGGCTCAGTGGGAGAATGAGAAGAAAGCCATTACCGAGCTGAAGGGCACAAAGGAACAGATCGAGGAGGTCCGCCGCCAGATGGAGGACGCCGAGAGAAATTACGATCTGGAAAAGCTGGCCCAGCTGAAGTACGGCACGCTGCCGGAGCTGGAAAAGAAGCTGGACGCGGAAAAGGCAAAGGCCGAGGCGGCGGAGGAGAACCGGCTGCTGAAGGAAGAAGTAGGCGAGGAAGAAATCGCCGAGGTGGTATCCGGCTGGACCGGTATCCCGGTGGCCAAGCTGGTCGAGTCAGAAAAGGAAAAGCTGCTGAAGCTGCCGGAGATACTGCATCACCGGGTAGTCGGCCAGGAGGAAGGCGTTCTGGCTGTCTCCGAAGCGATTTTGCGGGCGCGGGCAGGCCTGAAAGATGAGAACCGTCCTATTGGCTCCTTTATCTTCCTGGGACCGACCGGCGTAGGCAAGACCGAGCTGGCAAAGGCTTTGTCGGAGTCTCTCTTTGATACGGAGAAAAACATGATCCGCATCGACATGTCTGAATACATGGAAAAGCACTCCGTGTCCAGACTGGTAGGCGCGCCTCCGGGATACGTGGGCTACGACGAGGGCGGACAGCTGACGGAAGCTGTGCGCAGACGGCCTTACAGCGTTATCCTCTTTGACGAGATCGAAAAGGCCCATCCGGACGTGTTCAACATCTTGCTGCAGCTGCTGGACGACGGCCGGCTGACGGACAATCAGGGGCGCACGGTGGATTTCAAGAACACCGTGGTCATCATGACCTCCAACATCGGAAGCAGCCAGCTGATCGACAACATCAAAGCCGACGGCACCATCGATCCGGCGACAAAGGAAGCGGTGGAGAACCAGCTGAAAAACTACTTCCGGCCTGAATTCCTCAACCGTATCGACGATATCGTGGTCTTCAGCCCGCTGACGGAAGCGCAGATCATTCAGATCATCCAGCTTTCCCTGAAGGGCCTGGAGCGTCGTCTCGCGGAGCGGGACATCAAGCTGGAACTGACCGACAAGGGCAGGAAGTTCATCGCGCGGGAATCCTACGACCCGAATTACGGCGCGCGGCCGGTCAAACGGTTCCTGCAGAAGAACGTGGAGACCGCTCTGGCGTCAAAGCTGATCAAAGGGGACATCGTCGACGGAGATACCGTCATTATGGATTCCGACGGAGAGAAGCTGATCTTTACGACAAAATAGACGAGAGTATAGATATGGGCGAGCCCGGCAAAGCGCAGAAGTGCGCTTGCCGGGCTCGTTTTGTGAGAAAAGACAATTTGATCTACAAGGACTTGATTTCTTCGAGGTCGAGACCGATGATTTCAGATATTTCCTCAGGCGGCATGCCCGTGTCTTTTAGTTTGACAGCAGCGGCTTTTAGCTTTAGTTTACCTTCTTTTAGTCCTTCTTCTCGTCCCTCTGCTCGCCCCTCTTCTTTCGCCAGATAGGCCATATGTTTTACGTGCTCTTCAAAGGTCACCTGCATCCACCTCCAATTTGAGCCGCTGTACTCCTGGACCCGGTCGTCGATCTTTTCCATGAGCGCATCATCGGACGTATTCCTGGGATCGTTGATGTAAGCGTACAGGGCCTTCAGTTTTTTCGGTACCTTAGCTGCATCGCAGCTGGTGTTTAAAAATATTATATAGGATTCGTCGTCTAATGGCAACTGATTTTCCGTATCGTAGTGCTGGAAAAAGTACACAGGGCGATCCTGTTTCATGTAGTCGTAGGTACAGATGAAGATGACATAGGTTCTCTTTAGCTTCCTGTAATCTGCTCCGGCCATAAGCATATCTATGTCCATGTTGGCGCTGTAGTACCGGGACCTTTTACCAAGATGGTCCCCAGTGTGAATTTGCATTTCAATTTCGGCCCAAACATTTTCACTCTTAGCATAGGCATCAAAACGGACGCCACGGCCATCACTGCTGAATTTGAGAGCGGCCTGAATCTGAGTGGCTAAAGCGGCCATCACGTCGTCAGGATCAGAGGCCGCATCCCTATTTCCGTCACAGGAGTATATATTGCGGTCCGAAAAGGTGCCGTCGGGATTGGCCAGATAAACCTGGCTGAATTGTTCATGGGGAAGAATTCGTTGTAAAAGTCCCTGGCAAATTTCTGGATCGCGCATGACCATTCCGAACATCCAATCATCAGTAAAGGGAATTTTTTCTAAGGTTTTATCGCTTTCAGTTTTTCTTCTATATTGCATGGTTACCTCCATTTCTGTTACAGACAATTTGAATTTTTGCAGAAAATTATGGTGCGCACCAATCCTTTCTGATGAATCTATTATAGCATATACAAATCTGGAAATAAATGTTAATGTTTCGACGAGTTTCGACAAATTTCGACAAGAAGGTCGAAACATTCCCCGATGGAGGAGGGTGAGGGGTATTGCAAAATGCGCTTGCCGGGCTCGTTTTGTGAGAAAAGGTGCGGAAACGGGATGAAACGAGATGAATCTTAATTAATGGAGCGGGGATATTATGTTTTTCGCTATATCCAGCTTATTTTTTTAAAAAATGAGAGATTTAGCTTTCAAAAAGAAGGAATATGAGAAAATAATAAAACTAGGCATGAATCTTGCGAATTATAATGAATAAAAGTAGAAAAACGCAGAAAGAAGTAGAAAAAGCAGAATCAGCAGAATCAGGTGCATTTTTTGAATCGAAGCAGGGACATCACAGAGAGATGACCTGTCAGAATGAACAACTTACAGGGAATAAGGAGCAAATACATGCCAATGAAGGATAGTTTCAACATGGGTCTATACCGATGGATCGTCCATCTGGTGTTCTCCATCGACAAGAAGACCGTAGGCTTTTGGCTGGCGCTGAACGGCCTTCTATGCGTTCTGCCTGCCGCGGCGCTGCTGCTGAATAAGCAGATACTGGCCGTGATCGCTGACTTTTTGGATACAGGCGCGGGCGGATTTTCAGATGTTCTCCCTTACATTGTCTTTTACGGCGTGGTGCTGACGGTCAGCGGTTTGTCAGCGCGGATCAACAGCGGATTTTTGTATTTTCGCATGTACGACTCCTATTATCTGGGGCTGCAGGAGCTTCTGATGGATTTTTTTCAGAAAATGCCTATGGAACTGCTGTTCCAAAAAGAAGTCAGCGATGAATATAATGCGGTGATCCGCCGGGCGGGAGCCTTGACAGATGTGACCAGCGCGGCCTGCGATCTCTTGGGAAAGGGGTTTGGCGTTCTGGCGCTGCTCATGACAGCCGCCAGTGTATCTCCTGTCATTTCGCTGCTGATCCTCTGTTACATGGCGATCATACTTTTTCTCAATCAGCGCATGACAAAAAAGCTGGAAGAATTTGAGCGCAAGTACGACCCTGCATGGCGCCGTCTCAGAGATATCAAACTGATACCGATGGAGCCCAACGTGGCGAAAGAGATCCGTGTCTATGGTACGCAGAAACGCATGATGGCGCAGTGGGAGCGGTATTACGCGGAGACTGAGCAGCCGGAACTCCTGTACAATCGAAGCGTCGGCAAGGCCGAAATTCTGAGTGGGCTGCTGCTGTATCTTCTCATGGGAGCGATTCTGCTGGTCTGCCTGCAGGGGATTACCAATGAAACAGTTACAGTAGAGGAATTTTTGATGCTGTTTACGCTCTGCGGGAATTTGGGTATGTACATGACGGCTGTCTCCAAAGGCTCCATCAACCTGCATCGGGGCGTCTTTGCGCTGAAACGGCAGCGAGCGTTTATGCATATGGTAGAGGAAGAGCTGGCGCGGCGGGAGAATGCTGCGGCCGCATCGGAGACTGCTGTGGACCGGGCGCGCTTCGGAACAGGTGACAAAGCAAAAGACGAAGAAAAAGACAAAGCAAAAGTAAAAACAAAAGACGAAATAAAAGACGAAACAAAGAAAGCAGCAACGGAGGGGCAGAGGCCAGAAGAGGCTGAAAATCAGGAGCCTTCCATCGTTGCCAGGAATCTGTGCTTCAGCTATAAGAATGACCGCCAGGTGCTGGATCATATCGACCTGACGATCCCCAAAGGGCAGGTCGTTGCGCTGGTCGGTGAAAACGGCAGCGGCAAATCTACGTTGGTACAGGTGCTGATGGGCGTTTATCAGCCGACCAGCGGGAGCGTTTCTCACACTGGAACGATCGGGACCTTCTTCCAGGATTTCTTTATTCTTCATAAGTCGGTAAGAGAGAATATCGGTATGGGCAGCGTGGATCACATCGATGAT
>CALLDR010000074.1 GCA_937997955.1 uncultured Emergencia sp.
TATGGATCAGCTTCTTGAGAAGGAGGAAAGTCAGGGCAAGGACATGAAGATCGGCCTGATCGACTGCTTCTCGGAGACTAATTTTATCGCGACAAAGGCGAAGGACGCTTACGGCGGCCCGCAGATCGACTTTGTGGAGGGCAAATACGCATCCATGGCAGGCCCTGCTTTTGCCGTTTTGTATAACGCCATGTCCGGGCATCCTGAGGCCAACAGCGAGGACGGCAGCGCGGTAAGGCTTTATCAGGGCTTCTGGAAAGCGGAAAACCGGGAATCCTACGTGGAGCTGTACGGCTATACCCAGGGCATCTACGCCAACGCCTACAGCTGCAAGGACCTGATGCAGGTGATCAAAGTCTTCGACGAGGACGCTTCTCCGTCAAAGCTGAAGGCGCTGGCTGAAAGCTACACGGTGGAGGACGTCAAAGCCCGCATTATGGAGCAGTAAAAATACTGTGAAAACACAGTCATATCATGCGAAAGACCTGTTCTTTGCAGGAGATTTCGCAGGAAAGACGGCCGCTGCAGCAGTTAGACGCAGCGGCCTGAATTTTTTTGCTGCAGGGGTTATATCGTATAATGTAGTGGAGAACATACATATACAGGAGGTATATATCATGAGAACCATTACTAAAGAGGATATCTTTGCATTTGAGAGGTCTCTGCGCCTAGATGAGAAAGCGCAGGCTACGGTAGGAAAATATGTGAAAACGGTATGGAACCTGATGGAATTTCTCGACGGTGATCCGCTTACAAAGGAAGGCGTGCTGTCTTACCGCGATCACCTGCGGGCCAGCCACAAAGCCCAGACGGTCAACGGCGCTTTGTCTGCCATCAACGCTTTTTTAAATTTTCTGGATCTGAGAGAATACAGGGTGAAGCTTTTGAAGATCCAGCGCAGGGCGTTCCTGGACGAAAGAAGAGAACTGACGGAAGCGGAGTACAAGCGGCTGCTTGCGGCTGCTAAATCCCGGGGCAGCAAGAGACTCTATCTCCTGATGCTTACCCTGTGCGGTACAGGCATCCGCATCAGCGAGCTTTCCTTTATTACTGTGGAAGCAGCCAGGAACGGCCGGGCGGAAATCTCCATGAAAGGCAAGCAGAGGACCATCATTCTGCAGAAGGAGCTGCGCCGGAAGCTTTTGGCCTACGCGAAGGAGCAAAGTATAGACAGCGGATATATTTTCCGGACGAGAACCGGCAGGCCGCTGGACCGGTCCAACATCTGCCACGAAATGAAGACGCTTTGCTCCACGGCAAAGGTGGACCCGAGAAAGGTGTTTCCGCATAACCTGCGCCATCTCTTTGCGCGATCTTTTTATGCGGTAGAGAAAAACCTGGCGCATCTGGCCGACGTTCTGGGGCACAGCAGGCTCGAGACCACGCGCATCTACGTGGCGGTCAGCGCCTCCACCCACGAGAAGATTCTGAAGCAGATGCATCTGATCCTGTGAAAACAAAAAAGTGTGCCCGGCAGAAGCAAAGCTCTTCAGGCATACCGTCCTTTGCGGGGGCAGCTTTTCGCAGAGCGGTTTTTTGCCCTTTGTCATGACTTTGACTGATCAGGCAGGACGAACCGCAGCGCGAATAAGCGAATGCGGCGCGGCCAGGTGCATGTAAGGCGTGCATTAATATTCCGGCCCCATCGAAAATTGACATTTCCTGCATTATAATAAAAATACCACAGAATGGCCCTTCTGTGGTGCATCAGTCATATACCTCACATCTTTAAATATTATATGAGTACATACAGCATAGCATAAATATCGCCGATTTTCAAGAATGTCAGCGAAAAAAGTGTTTTTTTGACATGAAAAGAAGCCTGTAACGGATTTACTCTGCCGCAGGTTTTTTGTTGTGCCTTTGAAGGCTGATGATGAACGCGAGAATGGGTATCATCGGCCGGTTTTCGCTGCTTTGTTCCTGTAAACAGTGCAGTGTTACCACAGAAGGGCCATTCTGTGGTATGACGCAGTCAGATTGCGAAGGGAGATGATAGCGCCGGAACAGGCGAAAACTCAATCGGATGCACACCGAAAAAGGTGCAGAAAACTGTAGAAGGGAAATGAAGCCAATGAAAAAAGCGAAGTACAAAAAACTTTTGTCTATCCTGCTCGCCGCGGCCATGGTGCTGGTGATGATGCCGAGCGTGGCGTTTGCGGAGACAGGTGACAGCGTGCCATCTGAGACTACTGTTTCCGGCAGCTGCGGGGAAACGGAAGACGACCTTGTCACATGGGCGCTGACGCAGAACAATGATGATGACAGTAATCCTACCTATACCCTCACCATTTCAGGAAGAGGAGAGATGACGGCTAATTTTGACGATGTCAAAGTCGGAGAGACCAAGATGATGGATATTTATGGAAATGCCGTTAATAGAATTGTCATTGAAGAAGGGGTGACCTATCTCTCCGCGAATCTTACGAGAAACACAAAAAATGTAGAGATTGAGATTCCCGCATCTGTGACAGAAATGAATATTGCTGCAAACGAGGAAGTATCTGGAAGTCTGTCTACGTTTGGAAACAACTATTATGATTATGACAGCAGCAAAAATGAAGCAGATGTGAGCGGTATTGCGAAAATCACAGTTGCTGACGGCAATCAGTTCTTTGAAATGAAGGGCGGTGTTTTGTTCAGCAAGGACGGCAAAATCCTATATCGCTATACCAATGAGGCCGACGCGGATTATACTGTGCCGGGCGGTGTGGAGATCATCGCAGCCAAGGCCTTCGCAAGGAGCGAAACGTTGACAGGCGTCACCCTGAACCATGGGCTGATTGCGATCGGAGGGGATTGCTTCGATAAATCAGTTAATCTGTCAAAGACCATGACGATCCCGGAGACTGTGAAAGCGTTGGGAAGCTCCTCTTTCGCACAGCTGCCGAATCTGGAGAAAGTCGTTTTTGAAGCGACGGATCTGACCGATTATCATGTCTTAAGAGGAAACTACAACCCTCCCGAAACGGGGATCAAGGAAATTACGCTTGCGGATGGAACAACATCGATTCCCGGCGGACTTTTTACAAACTTAACGAAATTGGAGACTGTCGTTGTTCCTGACTCCCTTGAGGAAATTGGTACGGGCGCATTCAGCGGATGCTCCGCGTTAAAGAGCATCTCCCTGACGGCGGACACCAAGTTAACAGCCATTCCAGCGAGCGCGTTTTCCGGCACCAGCCTGGAGAGCATCGTTATTCCAGACAGCGTTACAGAAATTGGTGATAATGCGTTTAATAACTGTACCGAGCTGAAAACTATCACAATCACAAAAAACAGCAGGCTGATAACGATTGGAGATAATGCGATTTGCAATACTGCGATCACCTCTTTCTATATACCTTCCGGCGTTACATCCTGGGGGAAATATGCTTTTGGCGGTGACCGGAAACTTACAGCAGTTGACTTAACTGATGTCGCAGGGCCGGTGTCGTTTTCAGCTGATACATACGCGTTTTATAACACGAATCACGGTGCTTCATTGGGAGACTATCAAAACAGAATCTATTATTTCAGTGATGCTGAAGATATTAGTGGTGACAACAGCCTGAAAGCAGCGCTGGGAAGCAGTATAAACTCTTCAATTTACGCTGTTACCAACGGAGGCACCTTTAATACCGTTCCAACCGGGAATACGGCTTTAGCGGAACCTGCCAAATGCGATTATATCTTTGATGGCTGGTATTCGGATGAGGCGTGTACGGCTGATAACAAAGTTACGGAAAGCACGCCACTTTCCACAAAGACCACCTATTACGCTAAGTGGATTGAGTGTCAGCATACTAATACAAGTTATACTGCCGACGGCGCTGTTCTGCGTAAGATCTGCGATGACTGCGGCCATGTGTTCAGCACGGCGACCCTGGCGGCCCCTGAAGATTTGTTTTACGACGGCTCTGCCAAAGAAGCTGCGGTTACCACTTCGGATGGATGGGAAGGCGCGGCTCCAGAAATTGCATACTCTAACGGAAACGAACCGCTGAACGGCGCACCGACTGATGCCGGAACTTATACGGCCAAGATCACAGCAGGCAGTGCTGAAGCCAGCTTAACCTTTACCGTCAGAAAGGCAGCACCTGCTGTCAGCATTTCCGCCGATAAGGCATCTGTCAGCGGCAGCGATACAGTTCATCTGACTGTTGGCCAATCCGGACTGCCAGCTGGCGCGCAGGTTTCTGTGACCTGTGACAATGGCATTACCGTCGCCGCAGGCGAAAACGGAACTTATAAAGCGGATCTGCCAAATAAGACGCAGACGTATACGTTTACGGTTTCTTATGTCGGAAATGAAAACTATGAGCCGGCCTCAGCCACCTGTGTGGTGTCGGTAACCTATAAATCTGCCGGCAGTGCAACGACGCCGACTGCTCCAACTGTCCAGAAGCCTGTCATCGAGCCGAACGCTGACGTGACGACTTCTCTGAGCACTGACGGAACTGCATTGACCATCAAAGCCAACGACGGCTATGAGATCACAGATGTCTCCGTCAACGGCGTATCAAAGGGCGCTGTGGCGACTTTGACCGGCCTGAAGACCGG
>CALLDR010000075.1 GCA_937997955.1 uncultured Emergencia sp.
GAGAAAAAAGTGGTTTTGCAGAAGAACCCCAATATTATGAAGAAGAAGCGATAGTTGAACTGCAGAGACAGATCATGAAGTGTCTTGAGGTGTATGTGGCATATGTGGAAAGCGGAAGGAAAAACAAAAGTGATTTTTCTTCGCAGTATTTGATGATAGAAGAAGAGGTAGAAAAGAACTTTCAAAAATTGCAGCTGGATGAAAAATAAGCAAGCAGATGCCTGGCATGGAACTCCAGCCAATTTACCGAATGACAGTCAAGATCAAAAAAATCAGACGAAATATTCAGGACAGAGGGAGCGATGTATATGAATATTATGAACCAAGCGGATCTTATAGAAAAAAGTTTGGGTTTGCAGATAGCCTTAGCTGAGGTGATTATTGATGGTCTGAATGAAAAAGAAGATCAATTAACTGTTTTTTTGTCAGATATTATGATATCAAATGGAACAAACTCTGATCCCGAATTAAAAAGAAGTGATCTGGAGCTGTTATTTCAGCAAGTAATGATGGATTATTATAATCATCAATTTTACTATATAGTATCAAGACCGAAATCAGAGTGCCGCGAAGCATTCAGAAAATGTGCCGCGTCAAACAGATTAAATAAATGGGTGAATTATTTTTGCGTAGGAAAACTGCGTGAAACAAATGATAGAAGCATGACAGAAAAATGTCCGATACATGGAGATAACTCTAAAGATCATCATCTAGAGGCCGATCCAGAATGGAAAGCCTTTGTTGAATATTATCTTAAGAGGAAAGAATGGAAAGATGGTTATCTTGCGATCATGCTTCCTCGTTTTGAAATTGAGGAAGCGCTGAATGACCATTATGTGAAACAGCTTGCAGGTTGTTTTCCTGACACATATCTTGAGTATATGGATCTTGAAACCGAAAACGATGAAAAAATACTACTTCTGAAATCAACTAACTTCAAATAAGACATAGTGTGAACGTTTACACCGCATTGGAGATTGTTCTAATTATATCTTTGATCCCAGAATTATACACACGGGGGTGAACCAATGGGAAAAGCAAAAGCGTGCAGCGTATCGTTCCTTTTGACTGCTTTATGTATAGCGGTTCTGATTTCGTGCGGAGAAGATCCTGCTGAAAAGAAGGACGCGGGAACCGCGCCGCAACCAAAGTGGGATATTACGCAGTTGGATCCTCAAACCGAAGGTTTGAGCGACGAAGAGCAGGCTGATCGAATGGAGATGTTTGGCCAGCTTTTTCGCTCCATTTATTTTGATGATTCGGAGGCCGCGGAGAGAGTGATCGGCGTCATTGACGGGAAGGACATTACCGCGAAGGAGCTTGAGCTGCGGGCTCTGAAAATGAGAGAGGGCGGCGAAGCCTGCCCTTATAAAGCGGCGTGGGAAGCGATGTGTCAGGAGGCTGCGGAGCTGCGTTACATAAAAGCGCAGAACCGCTATGATGATTTTTCCGACATATCGCGGCAGGCCTTCCTCGACATGAAGGACGCCTATGCGGAAGATGAAGCATTCAGGCGATACTGCGATGAACAAAAAAGCCTGTTTGGCTTATCCGATCAAGAATACTGGTCTTTTATGGAGGAGGCAAACCAGAGGATACAATTCCACCTGCTGGCGGAGCAGAATATCAAAGAGCATAATGATCCGGAGATCAATCCTGAATCAATAAAGTGCAGCCTTGACGATCAGGAGTATAAAGCGAAGGCCGCGGACAATTAAGCCGGGACAGGCCCTGCGTCGAATTCGCGCGGCCCGAAAATCGTCTTCACGAAGAACAAAACCGGTCGTCAATGAGGACAGAGCATAGAACTGCCCTCAGAACCCGAAAGAAAAATATATAATATATTTCAAAAATCCTGTCCCCAAACCGGGTCGAAAATTGTTCTATATAGTAGAAGGGTCGGCGATCAAAACAGGAAAAATATGTGAGGATAAAATGGAGATTTGACTATATCCAGGTATTTTTTGACCGTTTATCGCAAAAAACGACCGTTTATCGCAAAGTTGTTGCTTTTTTGCCGGAGGTGTGATATGTTGGACATAGAAGCCTTTTGGTAAATAGCGGTAATTCTTTCTTCCTTTGTTTTGAAAAAAATACAAAAAACTTTGAAAAAACGTGTTACGTTTGGGGGTTTTGATCGTTTATATATTATGAGAGGGAAGAGCAGGAAGTTCTGTTGCATGTGAGCGGACTGCGCGAAGCCCGTACAGCCTGCCCGCATATAACAGCGCGGGACTGGGCCGCGGGACTGAGCGCGGAGAATTTCAAAAAGATTTGTCGTTAAGTTGACCTTTGACGGGTATATATCGGGTATATAGAAAACAGTTTTAGCAAAAGCGAGGGTACGGGATGAAAACACAAAAGAGAAAATGGATGATTGCGGGAATCGCGGCAGTTTTTCTCCTGCTGGCGCTTCTATGGGCGGAATGGATTTTGGACATGCAGCGCCCGATGAGCATCAAAATGCTGGGCGACGGCAGTATTCAGCACGTGGAGGCAAGCTGCGTGTCGGCAGAGGGGTGGCAGCGCGAGGAACTGAATCACGAAGAGATCCAGCGGCTGGTCCGCGTCATGAACGGCATCAAAGGGGAACCGGTGTCTCCGCCGCCTCATGGATTCGCCCCGGGCAGACGGATGGTCATCAGCGTCGAAAAGACAGATGGAAAGAGAAGGCATATGGTGTTCTCCGACCAGACGCTGGTATTGGATAATGACGAGACCTATCTTTTGTCAAAGAAGGACGCGCGCCAGATTGAGCGGCTGTTCGGTGAGATCCTATGAGCCTTGGACGTCGGAAGCAAAGATGGCTTTGCGCAGGCCTTGCATCGGTTTTGTTCCTTTTGACCACGCCGGTCTTCGGAGCGGACAGCCCTCTGCATGCGGCGGTTTCCGTCCATTTGGACCAGGCCGCGGAGCAGACCCTGAGCAGCGCTTTGAATGGCGGACACCAGACGGAGCTGTATCGCCTGGATGTGAAACAGTCCGGGACGCTGCGCCATAAGCTGACGTTTTCCCTGGCGGCTCTGGATGTGCGCCTTTTGAATCAGGACGGCCAGGTGATCAAAACCTGGTATCAGCGCCGGGACGAGACTTTGCGGACGGGCAGCGGCGAGATACGCTTTTCCGTCGAGCCTGGAACCTATTACATACAGCTGAAGCGGCGCAGCGGCGACGGAAATTATCAGCTGACGCAGTCCTTTGACGAGGAAAAAACCACGGAGCTGCAGCCCAATGATACTCTGGAGCAGGCACAGCCCCTGGCTTTGGGCGATACCGCCTACGGCGTCATAGGCATAGGTTATGCGCGGAACTCCAGGGATAAGGACGTGTACCGGCTGGAAATCCCCGCGGCAAAGAACATCACCTTTACGCTGAACTCAGCGCTGTCCGGCGCGTACCTCCATCTTTATGACGCGCAGGGAGAACAGATCAAATACGCCTTTGCCATGGCGGATAAAAACACCGGCCGCAATCAGATCCGCAGAACCTATAAGCTGGCGGCGGGAACCTATTATCTGCTGATCAAAGGAGGCAGCGACACCGGGGCATATACCCTGAAAGCCGCGGCGGCCGTTCCGCCCGCGAAGACAGCGATCAAATCTCTGGTCCGACGCAGTCAGTACCAGAACCTGCAGATAAACCTGAAAA
>CALLDR010000076.1 GCA_937997955.1 uncultured Emergencia sp.
GGGCGATGATCTTGGCGCCGTCCACCAGTCTTTCATGGGCGTGATCTGTCTTCATGGCCTCCGCGAATCCTCTGGTATGGATCGGCGTATCCGGGTCCGTCACCTGCAGGCAAGGATGAAATCCCGGGCAGGCGAAGCTGACATTTCCGGCGTCGGAAGATCCGAAGATCTTATCAGGATCGCCGTTGACCTCGATCCCCAGTTCATCATATATTTCAGCCAGCGCGGCGATGCCGGTAGGGTTCGGTTTCATATTGTCATAGACGGCGGCCGTCGCGTACTTGTCCCAGGTGGTCTGCGTCGCGATCGCCGCGCCTCTGGCGCAGTCGTCCACCCTCTGGATCAGCTCCTGCAGATATCTTTTGTCCAGCGCGCGGATGTAGAACTCCGCGGTGACCTCTTCCGGCACGATGTTCGGAGCTTCGCCTCCGTTTCTGATGATGCCGTGGAACTGAGCGTCCTGGGTGCTGTGCTGGCGAAGCATGTCCACCGCGTGGAACATCAGCTGTGCCGCGTTGAAGGCGTTGCGTCCGTCCCAAGGCGCCGCGGATGCGTGGGCCGCTTTGCCATGGAAGCAGTACATATAAGATGCCAGTCCCTGAAGCTTCGGCGCCAGCAGGCTGGAATTATACAGATGCACCATGATAGCCATATCGTATCCGTCAAAGACGCCGTCCTCCACCATCTGGCACTTGGCGCCGTCGGTTTCCTCTACCGGCGTGCCTATGATATGGATATCCGTATCCAACTCGTCCTGCAGATCCTTTGTGGCCAAAGCCGCCAGAATACTGATCGAGCCGGACAGGCAGTGGCCGCAGGCGTGACCGATCTCAGGAAGCGCGTCGTATTCAGTCATGATTGCAACCTTGTGTCTGTGATTGTTTTCTCCAAAAATCGCTTTAAAGGCGGTGTCCCGGTTGGCAAAAGGATATTCCGTCTGATAACCGTGCGCCTGCAGCAGGTTTACGATTTTCCTGGAAGTCTCATACTCCTCCCCGGAAATTTCCGGATGATCAGCGATGTCGTCGTTGAGCGCCGTCAATTCCGCCCTGTTCTTTTCAATTTCCGCGAAGATTTTTTCTTTTAATTCGTTGTAGCTCATGCTGCTCTGCCTCCTTTACAAATGGCATTTCTCTGGCATTTTCCAAACAAAACGCCGTCTCATCTCTTTCACAATCCTACCATATCCCGCATAAGAATTCAAGTAAAACCCGGCTATTTATAGCTGATGAATCTGCCTAGCCTGTCGTTGACGGTCTTCTTGTGATCCATGGCCATTTTGCCGCCGACGAATACATATTCGATGCCCTCCGGCTGGATATGCAGGTCGGAGAAGGTAGCGCCGTCGATGACAGTCTCAGGGTCAAATACCGTAAGATCCGCGTCGCACCCGATCTGGATGCGCCCTTTGTTCTCCAGCTCCAGCCGCTTCGCCGGCTCCAGGGTCATCTTCCGGACGGCGTCGATGAGCGGAAGCACTTTGTCCTCCCTCACGTATTTGCCCAGGACTCTCGGGAAGGTTCCCGCAGCCCGCGGATGGCCGTTGCCGTTGTTGATGATGGCGTCGCTGGCTACCATGCCGTTTTTGTTGGCGATTGCCGCGGCGATCTCGGACTCGTTCATAACAAAGGCCACAGCCAGCATGTCCGGGTATTCGGCGCGCACCTTCTCAAAGATTTCCTTGTCGCACCGAACGTCTTTGTACGGCTCGTCTGTCAGCAAAATATCGCTGTAATCCCTGTGCCACGCCTCGATACAACCGTCCTCAAAGACCGCCGATCCCATGTAGGTGGAAAAAGCGTTGTACGGATAGGTATCGTAGTTCAGCCGCGGATTCTCTTCCATGGCGCGGTTGATGACGTCCAGAGATTCTTCCATGAATCCCATGGCTGAGCAGCTGGACAGATGGGAGATCTGGAATTTCATCGGGATCTTCTCCGCGATCTCGATCATCTCCGTAACGGAATCGATGCTGGTCAGGCAGTCCTCTCTGTAGTGAGCGGCGGCCAAAAGGTGCGGATCGTCGCTGACCGACAGCGCGTCCAGCACTTCTTCCGTGGTGATGCCGGGATCGTATTCGATGCCGAAGGAGACGCCGTAAGCGCCTTCGTCCAGCTCACGCCGCAGGAGCGCCCGTATCTCTTCCCGCTGTTCCTTTGTCGCTGTCTCGTAACGCGGAATCCCCAGCTTATACCGCATCTGGTTGTATCCCGCCAGCATGATATAGTTGACTGGGCTTCCTCCGAGGCGTTCCAGGACTTCCTTGAAGTAGGAGAGATCCTGTTTCTGAATACCGCAGTTGCCTCCCACAGCCGTGGTAACGCCCATTTCCAGCATCATCTGAGCGATGACGTAGGATTCACCTTCATCTTTGAAGTTTTCCTCATGCATGTGGATGTCGATGAAGCCCGGAGAAACCACGCAGCCAGACACGTCTATGGTCTTAGCCGCCTCCGGCGTTTCGCCGCCGATATAGGCGATCTTTCCGTCTGCCACGCCGATGTTGGCAGACTTCATCTCTCCCGCATCGAAGTCCGGGTACTGTCCATTTATCAAAAGTAAATCAAGCATTTCTATACACCTCCAAAATATGTTTGATCGAATACTTAGCGTTTTCTAAGAAAGCCTCCTTCGGCTGATCCTCGCCCCTGCGCTCTGACCAGAACTGCTCCTCATATTTTTCCATGATCTGATCTTTGTCCAGCCCCTGGTCATACTGTTCAAGGATAAAATCTCTTTCCATCTCCGCGTAGCGGCGGTACAGGTCGAAGTAGATGCCGGTCAGCCCTTCCGGATGTATGCCGTAATGAGGTCCCACCAGCCGCTTTGCTCCGTAGGCCCTGCACTTGTCCGCCGATGCCAGAGTGTCCTTAAAGCTCTTTAAGAAAGCCGTCGTGATCTCCGGAGGGAACCGCATGACGCCGGTGCTTTCGCTGGTGAACATGACACCGTCCGGCTCCAGCACATAGGTCAGAGAGCAGTCGGTATGGCCCTTTGTCTCCAGGACCTGAAGGTAGCTGCCGCCGCCTAAACCGATGCGGCCGCCGTCCCCCACTGTCTGATTGATGCGCAGCGGCTCCACCAGGACCGGTTCTCTGGAAGACGTATAGCCGTCCCTCGCCGCTTCGCCCAGCCGCTTCATGGTCCGCTTCGCCCCTTCGCTCTGAAAGACGTCCCGGGCTTTTGACGCGCCAAAGACCTGGGCCTCCGGCCACTGAAGCAGCACGTAAGGCAGCGCGCCGATATGGTCGTAATGGGTGTGTGAGAGCACCACATAGTCCAGACTGCCGCGGTCATGCTTTGCCAGAGCTTCTTTGATATTCTCGATGAGTTTCTCATGGCAGTAGGCCATACCGGTGTCGTACAGGGCGGTCTTTTCCGGGCCGAAGATCAAAAGGGCCTCCCCGCCGGTGTCGGCCGTCACCCGGCAGATGTTGTCGGGATAGGCAAACTGGTCGTGGCCGTCAAAGAGCCTTCGTATCTCATCGTCAGACGGCAGGGTCTGATCATTTGGAAGGGTCTGAACATTTGGCAGTGTCCGCTCATCGTCTCCGGAAATGGCTGCGCGGCCGCCGGCGGAATCGTCAGCGGAATCGCTGGCGGAATCGTCGGAGGAACCGTCGACAGAGCCGTCCCTCTTCTGCTCCCGAAGGAGCTTGAAAAAGTGTATTGTGATGGACGCGATGATGATCAGGCCGATATAGCCTTCCGCCGGATACAGGTAGGCCACGATGGTCTTAAATCCGGTAAGACCGCAGACAAAGCCGACCGCGGCCCCCGCGATCAAAATGTATTTCTTCTTCGGGCTTTCTTTGATCTTGGTGGAAAACCCGTAGTATGTGCTGGTTGCCGCTGAGTAGATAGCCGCGAACAGGATCACGCCGAACAGCACGTTTGCCACGGGAGATATCCTCGCGGAATACGCCAGCATCGGCAGATCCATTCCGTTGGAGAAGGCCATGTCCTTGCGCAGACCTGTAATCAGCATAAAGGTCAGCAGCGCCAGCAGGAAACCGCCCAGTCCTGCCCCGAAGATGCCGTGGGCTTTGCTCTTGGCGTTGACGGAGGAAGCCCCGACGATGGGGATCATACCCAGCATGTTGTAGGACACGAAGATGATGGCGGACCACAGCCACGTAGACGCCATGGAGCTGGTCGGGAAGCCGCTGGTGGCCCCGCTCTGCTCAATGTCCGAAAAAATAACAATGACGCAGACCACCACGTCCACCGCGAACAGCGCCGGTACGATGAGTCGGAAAACCTTTGATATGCGTTCAAAATCTCCCAAAACGGTGATGATGACCAGCACTACAATGATGATACCCCCTACAGCCTGAGGCAAACCGAATTGCTGAGCCAGGAACGATCCGCCTGCCGCGGACATGGATATGATGATGGTGTACAGAATGGCGGCCATGAAATAGCCCATGGCGGAGGTCAGTCCGGGACTGTCCACAAAGACGATGATCTTTCCCATATCATCTGTATTCAGCGTTCTGGCGATATAGCTGACCATCATGCCCAGGGCCATGAACAGAAGTCCGGCTATGATGAGCCCGAAATAGCCCTTGGTGCCGAAGACGCCGAAAAACTGCCAGCCTTCGCGACCGGACGCGAATCCCGCGCCCATGAGGGTGCCTACGTACAGAGCCGCCACATTGAAGCAGTTAAGTTTTTTCATGGTCGTTTCTCCTCCTCAGAATTTGATAAATCTGGCGTCTGCGCTGTCCGGCCGTCCGCGATCTCTCCATAGGTAAAGAAGACCAGACCGATCCAGATGATGACAAAGGCGCTGAACTGGATCATGTCAAAGGGCTCCTTAAACAGGAAGATGCCCAGCAGCAGCGAGATGGACGGCGATATGTACTCTGTCAGTCCCAGGGTGATCAGGGACAGCTTGTTTGCCGCAAAGGAGAAAAGCCCCAGAGGCACGGCAGTAGCTACGCCCGCGAACATCAGCAGAAAAAATTTCAAGCCGCCGCCGGCTCCATAGGCGCTGACGCCCTGAGCTTCAAAGTAAAAGATGCACAGCAACGCCACTGGCGTCAGAAACAGGGTCTCGTACAAAAGGGACTGGATCGGATTCAGGGACACGCTCTTTTTGATGGCGGAATAGATGGCAAAGGACAGGGCCAGCCCGATGGATATCATCGGCAGCTGTCTGTAGCCGATGACCATGACCAGCAGCCCGCAGACCGCCAGGATCAGGGAAAGCTTTTTCCAGCCGTTGGCCCGCTCTCTATAGAAAATCATGCCGAAGAGACAGACCAGCAGCGGCTCTAAAAAGTATCCCATGCTGCACTGAATGACAAAGCCGGCGTTGACCGCCCAGATGTAGATGCTCCAGTTTACCGTGATGACCAGACCTGCCGCCACGTAGACCAGGGTCTTTTTCCGACTTTCAAACATCGGCGCGAAGACCTTCCTGACGCCGCCCATCTTTACCACGCAGGCGATAAAGCAGAGGACGCCCATCAAAACGATGCGGTAAAAGATGATGACGAAGGAATCGATGGGTTTCAGCGCGTTCCAATAGATTGGCAGGAAGCCCCATAACAGCGCGCAGCTGATGGCGCCGGCAAGCCCTGCCCTGTAGTTCTTTCTTTCCATAACCACTTACACTCCCGGCAAATAAATTTACAGATTTCGCTAATATATTATTTTATCATTGTGCCTGGGAAATAGCAAGAGGCAGGTTATTTTCGTTGAGCCGGCCAGGGTCTTGGCCCATGCTCTGACTCAGCACCCTAGTCCCGCGCCCTGGCCCGGCGGCTGTGCGCGGAACTCTCTCGCGGTTGAGTTGAGCAGTTGATGGAATTGGGCTTTTTAGATGATATAGATGGGAAAAGCCCAACTTTGACGGCGCAAGTTGGGCTTTTTGCGGGTTATGAGCGGGTTCAGCCCAATCCCGCCGGAGCATCTTTTGTCGGAATCGCTTTTGTTGGAGCATCTTTTATTGGATCACCTTTTGTCGGACTGCATGCGAAATAATCTCTGAGCTTCTGTAATCCGGCTTCGTCCGCCTGGTACTGGTCGGCGATCGTCCCGTCCTGAAAATAAATGACGCTGGTGCAGCACTCCAAAATAAGCTCCAGATCATGTGTGATCACGTAAACCGTCTCTCCCTCGCGCTGGAGCTGCCGCAGGAGATCGGCGGCCTCTTTCATATGACGGAGGTCTAATCCGCTTGAGGGCTCATCTAAAAACAGAACAGAGCGGTGGGACGCTATGGCGGATCCAATGGCCGCTCGCTGCTTTTGTCCGCCCGAAAGCGACATGGGATGCCGTTCCTGAACCTCCGACAGGTCCAACCCCGATATGATTTTTTCAGCCTGTTCCGCGTTTTCCTCAGCCATGCTGATAGTTATCTCATCTTTTACACTTTCAGTAAAAAGCTGATGGTTCACGTCCTGCATAACCATATAGCAGATCTTCAGCCGGTCTTTCGGCTTTAATTTTTTGCCGTTCCATATGATTTCTCCGCATTTTCTTTCCAAACCGCAAAAGCAGCGGGAGAATGTGGATTTTCCAGCGCCGTTGTTCCCGATAACAGCCACAACCTGGCCTGCCGGTATCTCACAGTCTGGAATACGCAGGATTTCCGGTCCGTTTTTATAGGAGAACCGAAAGTTTTTCAGACAAATGGTCTGCCGCGGCGGCGGAAAATGAGGCTTTGCTCTTAACCCGCTCAACACAAAGGCCCTGAGCCCCATGCTGGCTCTCTTGGTTTCCCCAAGCTGCTCAAACTGTTCTGCGGTGTAGTCCCCTTGTATGGAACCGTCTTTGAGGTACAGGAACCGGTCTGCCAGTCCTCGTAAATAATATAGACGGTGCTCCGATACGACAATGGTCTTTCCCTGCGCTTTCCAAAAAGAGAGAATATCCCGCAGCTCCTGAATGGAAGGCGCATCTAAATTCGACGACGGTTCATCAAGCACAAAAATATCCGGCCGCATGACAGATACACCGGCGCAGGCAATCTTCTGCTTTTCCCCTCCTGACAGGCTGAAAATACTCCGGTCCAGCAGTTTTCGCAGATGGAACTCCCGGGTTACCCGTTCCAGCCGTGATAGAATTTCCGTTTCTGAAACGCCCAGGTTCTCACAGCCAAAAGTGATCTCGCTGGTGGTATCCACATTGAAAAATTGAGACCGGGGATTCTGAAATACACTGCCAATCGTGCGGGCGGTATCAAAAAGAGGCTGCCTGGAAACATCTTTTTCATCGACATATACGCTGCCGGCAAGCCGCCCCTCATAATAATGGGGAATCAGCCCATTGATGAGACGTGTTATGGTGGTTTTTCCGCAGCCGCTTTCCCCACAAAGCACAACAAATTGTCCCTTCGGAATATCCAGGGTGATCTCCCGAACGCCGCCCGCGGAGCCTGTCTCACCATTGTATGAAAAAGATACATTATCAAATCTGATCATTTCTTTTCCCTCCCCTGTTTTACAGAAACCTTTGCAGCAGAAACACACCGGCGCAGAACGCGCACAGTATGAGCAGCATGAGATCCTGCATATGAAATCCGATCCGGCAGACGTTTGTCCGTTTTTCCGGCGCGCCAAGTCCCCGCGTTAAAGCTGCCGCTGAAAGCTCATCACCGATTTTAACTACAGATACCATCAGGGGAATCAGCCGGTATTCGAGCATACGCGCCGGGTGTCTGCCGCCAAAGCGGATACCCCGCATTTTCATAGCGTCGGAAATGGCGCGATATTCCTCTCCGATAGTTGGGAAAAAGCGAAAAATCACCGACAGAGGAATAACGATTTTCTCTGATATGCGCATCTGCTCCATCGCGGCAATAAACTCGCTGACCGTTGTCGTAGACAGCAAAAATGCTCCTGTCATGATCCCGGGGGCAAACTTGGTCATGATGGAACTGACTGCCATCAAAAGAAACGACAGCATGCCTTTTGTCCAGTTAATCGCCGCCATCTCAACCGCGTAACAGACCAAGTACAGCAAAAGATATTTTGCCGCCATCTTAACGCGCCGTTCTGCGAGCAAAAGCAAAAAAGGGACAATACACAAAACAGGACGGACGAAACGCATCGCGCCAGTGTTTCCTCCGCCAAGCATGAGTGTTGAGATCGTCACGACAAGGGCCAGCTTCGTCCGGGGATCAAGTTTTGTATATCCGGCTTCCCTTCCCGCAGCAAAAAATTGTGTGTCCATTATACAATCCCTGCTTTAGCAAAGTGCTTCTTCAGCAGTTTTTTCCCTAAAAGTGCGCCGAGGAAAGAGAACAGGAAAATGCTCGCGGCAACGAGAATGAAGCTCCACATAGGCATAACGGACATAACCTCTTCCGCGTATTCCTCACTGAACTGGCTGGCGAAATCAGCCTTTGCCTGTTCTGCCATGAAGTACATCGGAATATAGGTGCCGATCATCCAAAGGCTGAAAACAGCATATCCGAGGCCGCTTTTCTTCATGCTTTTGTATTCTCCTGATTTTAAGATGAGATCACCTGATATACCAAAGACCGCGCCGGTGAGAACGCCCCAAAAGCCCATGCCGGTAAGCCCCATCAGCAGTCCGCTCAGAATACCCATGATGGTAACCATGCCAAACTTTTTTACTTTTGTCAGAAACAGCATAAAGGGGATTCCGGTAATGATAACCCAAAGCGCTCCCAGAACAGGAAGGAAAATCGGGATCATGCCAATTGGGATCGCAACGCAGCAGCCGATTACAAAATAAAGGACTGTAAATAAGCCGATGCTGATCAAATCTTTTGCCTGTAGTTTGTCGTTCATATAAATAGCCTCCTTTTAATAACTCCCTCGTTTAGTTAGCTTACGCTAACATCTGGAACATTTTATCATAATATGAGGCTTCATTCTATGTCCAATCAGCTTTTTAGCTCCAAACAGCATCGAGTTTTCTCGTTGACTATATGACCTGACGCCGCTATAATAAAAGGGAAGCTGAAATGGAAAGAGAAAATAGAAGAAAAAATGAAAAAGAAAATGAAAGGAAGGGATCGATGAAGACCAGCGATATTCTGAAAAAATGCGCTGAAATTCCAGGCGTTACGTTAAAAAAGAACAGCCGCAATATGGAGCTGACGCTGGAACAGCCCGATGGCAGAGGCGTAATAACGTTTTACAGCCTTTTTCCGGGAATCCTGCTTGCTTTTATCCATGTCAGTTCTCCTGTATGGCCTGCACCTGATTTGCAGTCGTTCAATCCAATTGACACAAGCCCGTTGCTGATCAACTACTGCGTGGCCGGACGATGTGAGCTGCTGCTGAACAATGGTTCCTTCGTTTATCTGAAAGATGGAGAAATGGCAATTACAGAACAATACGCGCAGAAAGACTATGTCTATCCAAGAAAATTTTATGAAGGCGTCGAAATTTTCCTGGATCTGCAGACAGTTCGGGAGCAGTCTCCATACCTTAAAGAAGCGTTTCAAATTGATACAGGCAAATTGCCGGAGAAATACTGCCCCAATGGAAAAACTTATCTGGCCTCCTGCGAGGCGGAAATGGCGGAGCGTCTGCAAAATATCTGGAAGCTCAACGGCAGGCAGGATCCGGCTTCTTACGTTTTCATGAAAACGGAGACGCTGGCACTGATCGGAATCATGTTGAATAAAAGCTATATACCTGCTTCAAAATCCTGCCAGTTCCTTACCGCGACACAAGTCGATATCGCCAAAAGAGTTGAAAGAATAATAACATCGGATTTAAGGCAGCATCATCCTGCACGGGAAATGGCAGAACAGTTTTCTGTCAGCGAAACCAGTCTGAAGAATTACTTTCGCGGTGTCTACGGTCAGAATATTTCCTCCTACTTGAAAGAAATACGAATGAACCGGGCTGCATACCTCCTCGCTGAAGAGAATTTATCCGTCTCAGAGATTGCCGAAAACGTAGGTTACCTGAATCAAAGCAAATTTGCCGCTGTTTTCAAAAAACACTTTCATATGTCTCCCTTAGAGTACCGAAGATCAAAAAAGCTGGAAAAGATACAGCCCGTCATATAAAAACACGGCAGAGCTTTCGCTCTGCCGCTGTCGTTTACAATGGGTATTGTCTATTCATATTGTAATCTGTATGTTTCGTATGTGCTTCTGCCGCTGTATTATTTCCTGCTATTTCATATGTTTTCATATGTTTTTCTCAAGCCTAGAACAGTCCGCCAAACAGGCCGCCGTTCCTGCCTCCGTCATTATTTCCGCAGAACAGGAAATACAGTACGAGCAGAAGGATCAGGATCCCCCATCCGCTTCCGGCGTCGCTGCAGCAATTCTGCTGCGGACTGCAGCAGCAGTCGTGTTTCGGTTCACAGCAGTCACAGCAGTCATTTCTCATATCACCCATAAAGAAACCTCCCTTTTCCAACATTCTTTCTAATCAGTATATGCATCGGTGTTTCTTTCGGTTCCTCTTTTGACTTTGGCTCCGCCCTGCCTCGCGCGCCTGTTCCATGCCCGTATGTCCGGGCTATACTCATATTTCAGTTACGTCTCGCGCGTTATGCTTCGCCGTACTCGATCTTCAGCGTATATCCGTCCAGCGCGATTCCTTTGCTCCGCGTAATAGCCAGCTTCTGCTCGGCAGAATAGCCGATGGTTTCCCCGTCATGGAGAACCACGTCGCTGTCCAGCACATAGGCCACCATGTTCATCAGAAAGTCCCGCAGATCTCCAAAATCCACCTGGCCTTCCTCCACATAGACTTCCATTTCCTCCTTGCCAAACTTCCGCAGGCCGAAGGTGTACACGCCGATGGCTTCCCCATCTCGCGCGAGACCGAACCAGACCAGGTCAGGCAGCGGCAGCTCACCTTCCTTCATCATAGCCGCGAAATCGTGATAAAACTCCGGCTGGAACACGGCCCCGTCGGTATAGACCGCCAAAACCCCTTCCTGGGCCAGACAGGCGTCCACCGCTTTGACAAAGGTCATGGCGCGCTTCCGAAGAGCCGATTCTCCCAGGACGGCAACGAGCAGATGGGCCTGATGGCCTTTGACCGTTTCCACCGCTTCCGGCCACAGGTAGTTGGCCTGGGCGAAATGCTCCGCTTCTCCGTTCGGCACCGGTCCCGGCATCAAAGTGACGATAAGCCGCGTTTGTTCATCTATATCCGCGAACAAAATATCCGGCGACGCTTCTTTCCCGCTGTTCTCGCCTGACTCCGCCGCGTCGATGCCCCACGCCTCATAAAGGTCCCTGAGAAACCTGGACTTGTCCCACTTCGGATCTTTCATGAGCACGGAGGCTACAAAAGCGCCCAGCTCCTTATCCTTCACCGGGTTTTTCTTCTTAAATCTGATACGTCCCATGTCATTCGCTCCTTGCTTTAGGTTTCATTCCGATCCATCATTCCTCCACCAGATCGGCATAGGTCATGATATACTCTTCCAGCTGGTATTCCAGCGCTTTGGAAAAGTCATAGGTGTATTCGCTGCCTTCCAGCTTTTCCAGACGTGCCGTGGTCAGGGAATCCCGCACCGGTACGATCAAAACCTCATCTGTCGCAAGATTGCGGCATTCCACGGCGCTTTCCTGTGAGTACCACAGCCGGAAGCGGTTGAACTCGTCCGCCAGCTTCAGACAGGCGTGCTCCTCGTCCTTGCCTGCCGCTTCAGAAAGGCCGACCAGGGCCCTTTTGATGTTCTCCAGCAGGTTGTACACGTCGATCTGGTCACCTGGCACGCTTTCCAGCGCGTCGTAAAAGTAGCTTTCGCACAGCTCCGCGAAGGTCTTCATGTCCACCTCCCGCATCAGCTCGTACACCGCGTCGTCACTGATGGCGCAGTCGCTCTCCACAAAGTCCGCGAAGTTCTCAAAGTATTCAAACTGGCTGCCGCTTTCAATGTCCAGCAGCGCGAATAATTCATCTCTGTCCATGGTTTCCTCCTGTGTTACAGATCCAGATTTTTAAACTTGATGTTCAGCTCGTCTTCCTCCCTGCCTAAAATGGCCTGGATCATGTTGACGAAGTTCTCCGACAGGTCGCTGGCGTAGAACACGTTTTCCAGCGGCGTTTCCCATGGCTCCTTTTGCCGCGGTCCCGCCAGCATATCCCGCTGGGCCAGCTCGATCTCCACCGCAGTGGCGACTTCCTTTGAGGAGCTGATGATGCGGAGCCCCGGGTACAGCCTGCGGATATTGGCTCCGATCAAGGGGTAATGAGTGCAGCCCAGAACCAGAGTGTTGATCCGGTTCTCACGGATAAAATCGTCCAGATAATACTGGATGGTCAAATCCATGATGGCGTTGTCGATGATCCCCTCTTCGATGAGGGGCACGAAGGCCGGGCAGGCTTTGGCAAAAGTCGTAAGTCCCCGGTGCTTCTCCTGGATCTTGGCTTCATAAGCGCCGGAGCGGACCGTCACTTTGGTGGCGATGATGCCGATCCGGTCTTCCTCGCTGCAGGAGTCCGCCACCACCTTTGCCGTCGGCGAGATGACGCCGATGACGGGAATCTGGGGATAGGCGCTGCGCAGATCCGCCAGACAGGTAGCGCTCACCGTGTTGCAGGCGATGACGATCATCTTCACATCGTTTTTTACGAGAAAATCGCCGATCTGCATGGTGAACTGACGAATGGTGTCAGGCGACTTGGAGCCGTATGGCGTCCTGGCCGTGTCCCCGAAGAAGATGATGCGCTCGTCGGGCAGCTGCTTCATAATATGGGGGATGCTGGTGAGCCCGCCCAGTCCTGAATCAAAAAAACCGATAGGTCTGTTATCCATCTATGTAATTCCTTTCAGATTTGTGTTATACTAATTGTATCTTTACTATTATACTACAGGAGGCAGAAATGGGAAACAAAAAATTAAATGGAAAATAGAAGAGATGTATGCCGACGCGGCCAGCTGGGAGAAGGATATCCAGCAGGTCCTCGCCATGACAGAGGACTTCGGCGGCTACGCTGGCCGGCTTACAGAAAGCGCCGGGACGCTGGCTGAAGCGCTGCAGGCAAAAGACGCTGTCTGGCAAAAGCTGGAGCGGGCATATGTCTACGCCCGCATGAAGCTGGACGAAGACAACCGCGAGGCCGCTCAGCAGTCCATGCACGACAAAGTGGGCGCTGTGATCGCCAAGGTCAGCGCCGCCATGAGCTTCTTCACGCCGGAGCTGCTTTCCGCGCCAGAAGAAACCCTGCGCGGATACGTGGAGGAAGAGCCTGCCCTGGCCCAGTACCGCTTTGTCATCGAGGACGTACTTCGCGAAAAACAGCACGTGCTGACCCAGGCGGAGGAAAACATTCTGGCTCAGATGAGCGAGGTCACCGACGCGACAGACACCATCTTCACCATGCTCAACAACGCGGACCTGAAATTCGGTGAGATCAGAGACGAGGACGGCGACCTGGCGGAGGTCACCCACGGCAACTATATCAAATTCATGGAGTCCCGTGACCGCGCAGTCCGCAAAGAAGCCTTCACCCACGTCTACGAAGCCTACAAGGGGCTGATCAACACCATCGCCCAGACCTACAACTACAACGTGAAGACCGACGTGGTAAGCGCCCGCATACGCAAATATCCGTCCGCCCGCGCCATGGCCCTCTCCGGCGGCAATATCCCGGAGGAGGTTTACGATAATTTGATTTCCGTCGTCCACCAGTATCTGCCGGTGCTCCACCGCTATATCGAGCTTCGCAAAAGACTGCTGGGCGTAGACGAGCTGAAAATGTACGATATCTACGTGCCACTGGTTGAGATTCCAAAGAAGGAGATCCCTTACGAAGAAGCCCTGGAGATCATGAAGGAAGGTCTCGCTCCGCTGGGCGAGGACTACATCGAACGCCTGTCAAAAGGTGTAGAAGCCGGCTGGATCGACGTATACGAAAACGAAGGCAAGACCAGCGGCGCTTACAGCTTTGGTTCTTACGACAGCTTCCCGTATATCCTGCTCAATTACACGGATACCCTGCAGGACGTGTTTACCCTGGTCCACGAAATGGGACATTCCATGCATTCCAGCTATACCAGAGAGCATCAGCCTTTCACCTACGGCAGCCACTCCATCTTCACAGCGGAGGTGGCGTCCACCGTCAACGAGTCCCTGCTGATGCAGCACCTGCTGTCAAAGGAGACCGACCCTCAGATGCGCAAATACCTGATCAACCTGCACATCGAGGCTTTCCGCACCACCCTGTTCCGCCAGACCATGTTCGCTGAATTTGAGGCTCTGACCCACGCTTACGTGGAAGAAGGCGGCAGCCTGACGCCGCAGTGGCTGTGCGAAGAATACGACAAGCTGAACAAAGCCTATTTCGGCCCGGCTCTCGCGGAAGACGAATATATCCGGTACGAATGGGCCCGCATCCCTCATTTCTACCGCAGCTTCTACGTATACCAGTACGCCACAGGCTATTCCGCGGCCACCGCGATTTCCCAGAAGATCCTGAAGGAAGGCGCTCTGGCCAGGGACGCTTACAGAGAATTTCTCAAGACCGGAGACAGCGATTACCCTGTAGAGCTGCTGAAGATCGCGGGCGTCGACATGAGCGCCAAAGAGCCGGTCATTCTGGCTATGGAGACCTTCAAGAAGCTGGTTGAAGAACTGGAAGAATTATTGTAAAATGGAATTGCTATGAACAACAAAGTCTATATTTACGCCAACGACAGCGAAACGTCGAAGAAAACTGAAAAAAAACTGAAGCAGAAGCTGGACAATTCCGGTTTTACCCTTCTGTCCAAATACAGCCCCGATGCCGACCTCCTGGTCTGCATCGGCGGCGACGGCACCTTTCTGGAAGCCATACACCGGTACGACTACCCTACGATGCCTATTATCGGCATCAATACCGGCCATCTGGGCTTTTTTCAGGAGATCATGCCGGCCATGCTAGATGACTTTATCTTCAATTACCGGCAGGGTCGCTACTCTATCCAGCCTCTGTCCACAGTAAAGGTCAGCATACGCACGGCGAAGGGCCAGTCCCAGCACGTAGGTCTCAACGAGGTGGTCATCAAAGGATCGGATTCCTATTCCATTCATCTGAACATCTCCATCGGAGGTAGCTTTATCGAGCGATTTTCCGGCGACGGACTGCTCATCGCGACGCCAGCGGGCAGTACCGCTTACAACTACTCCCTGGGAGGCAGCATCGTGGATCCCCGTCTGAAGATCCTGCAGGTGACCCCTATCGCCCCGATGAACACGACGGCCTACCGCTCCTTTACCTCCAGCATCCTGCTGCCCAGCGACCTGTCACTGGGCGTGGTGCCGGATCCTGGCGGCAAATCAGACGGCATCTGCGTCACCTACGACGGCTATACGGCGGTCTACGATGACGTAGAGGAGATCGAAGTCACCTTCTCAGACATCGTCATCAACCTGATGCGCTTTGAGAACTACGACTTCTGGACCAAAGTAAAAAGCAAATTCCTGTAATCGAGGTATCTATGTCGAAAACGAAATTTCAATACACTGTAACGCCGGAGGACGAAGGTCTTCCGGTGAAAACCCTGCTGCGGCGCAGGTTCAGCTTTTCCAGCCGCCTTTTGACCAAGCTGAAATATCAGCATCTGGTCTTTCTCAACGGCCAGGAAACTCCGGGCTGGATCGTCCCCAATCCGGGAGACGTGCTCTCGGTAAAGCTGCCGGAGGAGAAGAGCGACTTTCCCGCGGAGAACATACCGATCCATGCCGTCTATGAGGACGACGACCTGCTGATCTTAAACAAACAGTCCGGCATCACGGTCCACCCGACAAAGGGCAAGCCGTGCCATACTCTGGCCAACGGCCTGATGCAGTACATGGAGGATACAGATCAGGCCTTTAAGATCCGCTTCGTCAACCGGCTGGACATGGACACTACAGGCCTGCTCATCGTGGCGAAGAACTCTCACGCCCAGGACGAGCTGGTGAAGCAGATGCGCGCCAACGCCACAGAGAAGCGGTACATCGCCATCGTCAACGGCGTCATTCCCGAGGGACAGGACCAGTTTACCATCGACCTGCCCTTGGGCAGGCCGGACCCGGACGATGTGCGCCGGGGCGTTCTCCCCGAGTCAGAAGGCGGCTGTCCGTCCGTCACTCACGTAAAGGTCCTGCGGCGCTTCCCTTCCGGCTTCACCATGATAGAGCTGCTGCTGGAGACCGGGCGCACCCATCAGATCCGGGTACATATGTCCCACATCGGCTATCCCCTGGTGGGAGACCACCTGTACGGCGGCATAAACCCGACCCTGCTGCCCCGCCAGGCCCTCCACGCGTATAAGCTGTCCTTCCGTCATCCCGTCACGGGAGAACCCATGACCCTGGAGGCGCCCCTGCCTGAGGACATGGAACTGGTCATCAAGAAAATCAGTGGAGTGTCGCACCACATGGGCGCAGATATCCCAGGTGTTTAAAAAAACGGGGTCCGGGTTCCGCTTTTCGATTTGTCCTTGACTAGGGAGCACAATTCAACAAACTTTGCA
>CALLDR010000077.1 GCA_937997955.1 uncultured Emergencia sp.
GGAGGTGACTGCCGACGGCAGCTACGCTACCTGCTATGTGACGGTGCTGGCCATAGGAAAAGATGAAGAGGCGAAAAAACAGGCCGAAGAAGATGTTCTGGCCGGCCTCAGGAGCGCGAAGGGCACGATGAAGAAAGAGATCGGACGGCAGGTCAAGCTGCGTCATATGCCCGAACTGATCTTTAAGATCGACGGCTCCATGGAATATGGAAGACATATTTCAGAAGTGATCAAAGAGTTAGGGATAGAAAATGATGAAGAATAACACCTTTGAAGAAATCGCGGCAGCTTTGGCTCAGAGCGGGAAGATCCTTCTGTTTCCCCATGTCCACATGGACGGGGACGCTCTGGGAAGCGCCGCGGCCCTCTGCCGCGCCCTGCGAAAGGCAGGCAAGGCATGCTGGATTCTCATAGAGGACCCGATTCCCGGAAACCTGCAGTTTCTGGACCGGGAATACTGCACCTCGGACCAGGATATCCTGGGCAGCCCAGACCTGTCCGTTGCCGTTGACTGCAGCGACATGGAGCGCCTGGGACAGCGGGGAAGACGGTTCCTTTCGGCAGAGGTGACTGTCTGCATCGACCATCACAGGACGGCAGACAGCTTTTGTGACCTGAATTACATCGACAGCGGCGCGGCAGCCACCGGCGAGCTGATCTACGCGCTTCTGGAGACCTGCGGCGTGAGCGTCGACAAGGAGATGGGGGAAGCGCTGTTTACGGCCATCGTCACCGACACCGGCCGTTTCCAGTATTCCAACACCAGCCGCCGCACCCATGAGATCGCGGCAGCCCTCTATGATACGGGCATCGACGCGGGACATATCTGCACGGAGATCTATGAGACCATGCGCATGGAGCGGCTGATGATACGCAACAAGGCGCTGAACACCCTGTCCACCGTGGCAGGCGGCAGAGCCGTCATCGCCTATGTGACCCAGGATATGCTGAAGGAGACCGGCGCCTTTATGGACGAGACCGACGGCATCGTAGAGGAACTGCGCGGCATCAAAGGCGTGGAAGCCGCCGCGTTTTTGAAGGAAGCGGAGGACGGCAGCATCAAGGTCAGCATGCGGTCCAAGGAGGCTCTGGACGTGGCGGAGATCGCTCAGTCCATGGGCGGCGGAGGACACATCAGAGCTGCGGGCTGCACTTTGTCCTGCAGCTTGTCTGAAGCCTATGACCAGCTGAGAGATCGATTGACGGATGGTTTAGAACATTTATGATAACAGAAGGAATTTTGAATATTAACAAGCCGCAGAATATGACCTCCCACGACGTGGTGAGCGCAGTCAGAAGAACGCTGGGGATTCGGAAGGTGGGCCATACAGGTACCCTTGACCCGATGGCTACAGGCGTTCTTCCTGTCTGCATAGGCCGGAGCACCCGTATCATGGAATATCTGGATATGGATATGAAGCGCTATCGGTGCCGCATGGTTCTGGGCATTGAAACCGACACCCAGGACATCTGGGGCCAGGTGACGGGGCGGAAGCCTGCGGCAGTAAGCGAGGAAGAGATACGGCGGGCCTTTGGGGCCTTTGACGGCGTCATCGACCAGAAACCGCCCATGTATTCGGCCCTGAAGGTCAACGGAAAGCGGCTCTACGAATACGCCCGGGAGGGTAAGACGGTAGAGGTGAAGACCAGAAAGGTCTTCCTCCGGAATATGGAGATAGAGGAGATATCCGCCGGCGGAGACGGCCTTCCTCAGATTGCCTTTTCCGTGGAATGTACCAAGGGTACCTACATCAGGACCATCTGCCAGGACGTGGGACTGGCTCTGGATACCTATGGGACCATGACCTTTCTGGAGAGGACGGCCAGCGGCAGCTTTGATCTCGGATCGGCCGTCGCGCTGGAGCAGCTGTCCGCCATGGACGAGGAGGAGATCCGGCATTCCATGATCCCCACCTGGGGACCGCTCGGCGCTTTCGGCAAGGTGGTCTGCGGCGAGGAAGACGGTCTGCGGTTCGCGACCGGATGGCATCTGCCTCTGGAAGCGTGCAGCATAGAGCGGCGGCCTCTCTACGAGGATACGCCCTTCGTACTTCCCATGAGAGAGGATTTCCGCAGAGCCTACTGCGTCTTCGGCATGATAGGCGGCCGGGAAACCTTTCTGGGCGTGGCCTGTTACAGCCAGCAATATGGAAAACTGGTGGCAGACAAAGTTTTTTTCGTGAGGTGATTAGATGAAAATCTTTGAGGACATAGAGGAAATCAGGAATATTCCGCCCGCAGCCGTAGCCCTGGGCAACTTTGACGGCGTTCATCTGGGACATCAGGAACTGATCCGCAGGATGGTGGCGCGCGCCCGGCGGGACGGTTTGGCAGCGGCGGCGTTTACCTTTTCAACTCACCCGAGGAATCTGCTCCCCGGAGAGAAGAAGGTGAAGAGTATTCTCAGCAAGGCGGAAAAGGCGGAGATCATGGAGGATCTGGGCGTGGACCTGCTGTTCAACGTGGCGTTCACCCGCTCTGTCATGACGACGCCGCCGGAGGCGTTTATCAAAGAGCTGCTGGTGGACAGATGCAATATGAAGGCGGCGTTCTGCGGCTTCAATTACAATTTCGGCTACAAGGCCCAGGGAAATCCTCAGGTTCTGCGGGAGGCCGGCAGCCAGATGGGCTTTGACGTGACAGAGATGCCGGCGTACAAGATCCGCGGAGACGTGGTCAGCTCTTCTCTGATCCGGACGCTGATCGCCTCCGGACAGGTGGAAAAGTGCATGACCTACATGGGACGCCACTATGACATAGGCGGCGAAGTGGTGGTAGGCAACCGGCTGGGCAAAAAGCTGGGCTTTCCGACGTCGAATCTGGTCATCGACCCGCTGATGGTAACGCCTCCCAACGGGGTGTACGTTACATACTGTACGTGGGGCGGCGTCCGCTATCCCAGCGTGACCAACGTAGGCAACAAACCCACCATCGGCCGCTACAACAAAAACGTGGAGACCCATATTTTTAATTTTGACAAGGAGCTTTACGGCAAGCAGATCCGTGTGGAGTTCCTGAAGAAGACCCGGGACGAGGTGAAATTTGACAGCGTGACGGACCTGTCGGAGCAGATCGTCCGGGACTGCCGGGAGGCCAGGGAGTTTCATGACCGTCTGAGCAGAGAAAAGTAGAAAAAAGAAGAAAAAAGCGGACGAAAATATTGGAAAATGGACTTGCAAAGGAAGTCACAGTATGATATAGTTATATGGTTGGAACATACTTTCACTTAGTCAGGCGATACTCCGACGCCCGACCCGGTGAAAGCGAATGAAAGAAAGGAGAATTTTAACATGATTACGAAAGAGCAGAAAGCGGCTATCATCAAGGAATATGCACTGAAGGAAGGCGATACCGGTTCCCCAGAGGTTCAGGTTGCTATCCTGACTGCGAGAATCAACGATCTGAATGAGCATCTGAAAGAGCACAAGAAGGACCATCATTCCAGAAGAGGTCTGTTGAAGATGGTAGGACAGAGAAGAAACCTTCTTAAGTACCTGAGAGAGGTCGATGTTGAAAGATACAGAAACCTGATCGCTCGTTTAGGATTAAGAAAGTAGTTTTACTGAAGAATTTTGGCGGGGCAGAAACCTCGCCATTATTTGTATATATTTTATTGCAAGAGCCAAAAGGTAAGAGAATAAACAGGAAGGAGTTGTTTATTAAGAATGGCGAGATTTACTGATTACAGAACATTTAAAACTGCCGTAGGAGGCAGACTGCTTCAGCTGGAGATCGGAAAGGTCTGCGAGCAGGCAAACGGACAGGTCATGGTGAGATACGGAGAATCCGTAGTCAACGTTACCGCCTGCGCTTCCAAGGAGCCGAGACCAGACATCGATTTCTTTCCGCTGAGCTGTGATTATGAGGAGAGAATGTACGCTGCCGGAAAGATTCCGGGAGGCTTTATAAAGAGAGAGGGAAGACCGAGCGAGAAGGCGACCTTAAGCTCCAGACTGATGGACCGTCCGCTGCGTCCTCTGTTCCCGAAGGGCTATTTTAACGACGTAGTGGTCGTTGCCACCGTCATGTCCGTAGACCCTGACTGCGAGACCGATATCATGGCCATGGTAGGCGCGTCTGTGGCGCTGGCCACCTCCGATATCCCTTGGGAGGGACCGATCGCGGCTGTCAGAGTCGGCATGGTAGACGGAGAATTTGTCATCAACCCGACCCTGGAGCAGAGAGGGGTTTCCCAGATGAACCTGACTGTCGCGGGAACAAAGGAAGCCATCATGATGGTAGAAGCCGGCGCCAATGAGGTACCGGAAAACATCATGCTGGACGCCATTCTCTACGGTCACGAGGAGATCAAAAAGCTGGTGGAATTCATCGACGAGATCGTCGCGGAGGTCGGCAAGGAAAAGCAGCAGGTAGAGCTTTACAAGGTGCCTGAGGACATCGACGAGGCCGTCCGCGCCTACGCCGTAGACAAGATGAAGACAGCCATCAAGACGGTGGACAAGTTGGAAAGACTGGACAACATGGACGCCGTAGAGGTTGAGACAAAGGAACACTTCGCCGATATCTATCCGGAGAACGAGAAGGATATCGCCAACGTTCTCTACAATATCACCAAGGAATGTGTCCGCGCCATGATCCTGGACGAAGGCATCAGACCGGACAACAGAAAGCTGGATGAGATCAGACCGATCTGGTGCGAGACCCAGCTGCTGCCGAGAGTTCACGGAAGCGGCCTGTTCAAGAGAGGACAGACGCAGGTCATGAGCGCCTGTACCCTGGCTCCTGCCAGCGAGTCCCAGACCATCGACGGCATTACAGAGCAGACAGAGAAGAGATACATGCATCACTATAACTTCCCTGGCTATTCCGTAGGCGAAGCGAGACCGATGAGAAGTCCGGGCAGAAGAGAGATCGGACACGGCGCTCTGGCTGAAAGAGCTTTGATCCCGGTACTTCCTTCTGTAGAGGAGTTCCCGTATGCCATCAGAGTGGTATCCGAGGTACTTTCCTCCAACGGTTCCACTTCCATGGGTTCCACCTGCGGTTCCTGCCTGGCTTTGATGGACGCCGGCGTTCCGATCAAGAGACCGGTAGCGGGCATCGCCATGGGCCTCATCGAGAGAGTGGAAGAGGACGGCACCAGCAAGATGGCGATCCTGTCCGATATCCAGGGCATGGAAGACTTCCTGGGCGACATGGACTTCAAGGTCACCGGTACAGAAGTGGGCGTTACCGCCATCCAGATGGACATCAAGGTTCACGGCCTGTCCAGAGAGATTCTGGAGAAGGCGCTGCAGCAGGCGAGAGAGGGCAGAATGTATATCATGGAGCAGATGTTAGAAGAGATTCCGGCTCCGCGTCCTGACCTGTCCAAGTACGCGCCGCGCAGTCTGACCATGCGCATCGATCCTGACAAGATCAGAATCGTCATCGGACCTGGCGGAAAGACCATCAACAAGATCGTCGATGAGACCGGCGTCAAGATCGATATCTCCGAAGATGATCCAGGCCTGGTCAGCATCTACAGCGCAGATATGGAAGGCGCCAACGAGGCGCGCCGCCGCATCGAGCTTCTGACCAAGGACGTCGAGGTAGGCGAGATCTACGAAGGAACCGTACAGAGAATCATGAACTTCGGCGCGTTCATCGAGATCCTGCCTGGCAAGGAAGGCCTGCTCCACATCTCCAAGATGGCGAAGCACAGAGTGGAGAAGGTCGAAGATGTGATGAACATCGGCGATGTGGTCAAGGTCAAGGTAACCGAGATCGACAGCCAGAACAGGATCAACCTGTCCAGAAAAGAGCTGCTGTAAATGGATCTATATTAACAGGCAACAAATAAACAAGATCATAAACGCGAAGAGACCGGCAAGCTACTGCCGGTCTCTTCGCGTTTGGATTTTATTTTACTTTATCGGGTAGTTCTACCTGAGAAAACGATTCAGACAGCTCCTTCAGGCGCTTTCTGCGGTGAGGCGGCGGCATCGGAGGACAGGATATAAGTCTCCGCGACGATGCAGCTGATGATGATCCCGGTGCCGGCCAGGCCGGCGCCGCTCAGCGCTTCTGCCAGAAGCATGAAGGAGACGATGGCGGTAAAGACCGGTTCGCTGCACAGGATCAGAGAGACCTGGGTGGAAGACAGCGCGGTCAGCGCTTTGTTCTGCAGCCAGAAAGCGCCGCAGGTGCTTCCGATGGAAAGATACAGGAGTACCAGCCATGCTTCCGGTTCTACAGTTTCAACGCGGAATCCCGGTTCCATGAGCAGAGCGCCTGCAAGAGACAGGAGGACGGTCAGACCGATCTGTATCGTGCTGATGGCCATGACATCCATATTCTGAAGCCCTTTTTCGCCGTATACCAGAGCGCCGGCCATTGCCGCTGAAGACAGGAGACCGAAAAGCTCACCGATGCCGAAGGTAAAGTCGCCTCCGTTGCTGCAGAGAAGATAAAGCCCCAGAATGACCAGCAGCTGGGCTGGCGCGTATTTTGCTCTGTAGGCCCGTTTCATGACGACAGCCTCAAAGAAAGGCACGAAGAGGATGGAGAGGGACATGAGAAAACCTACATTGGTGGCCGTGGTCCTGTCCAGAGCCAGATTGCACAGGATGTATGTGGCGCTGACGCAGATGCTGCTGGGCAGCCATACCGACGGCGGAGCCTTGCGCAGTTCCGCGAATACACCTTTGCCGAAGAAGAGCAGGAACAGCGCCAGAGCCAGGCCGAAGCGGAAAAACATGCTCCAAAAAGGCGAGATGCTTTCGTAGGCGACCTTGGTAAGGGCATTGCCTACGCCGAAGATAAAGGCCTGCAGTACTACCATGCCCATATAGATATGTTTATTTCGTGTCATAGGACGACCTCCAGTTTTTGTTGCTTATTCTTACAAGCTATAGTATAATTTCTTCAAGATTTAAAGTAAAGCGAGAGTTTTTTTAAGATAATTAAAGTGATTCTTTAATTTGGAGGAGCAATGGACACGCAGAAATATGAGGCATTTATCAAAACCGCGGAATCAGGCAGCATGAAGAAAGCCGCGGACGACCTCGGCTATACGCAGGCAGGGCTGAGCTATATCATCAGATCTTTGGAGGAAGAGCTGGAGACCCAGCTTTTTCATCGGGATTACGGCAGGATCTATTTGACCGGCTCCGGCAAAGAGCTGCTTCCCATCGCCCAGAGCATCTGCAATGACCAAAGGCGTCTGCTGGCAAAGCTGTCAGAATTGAAGCACCTGGAGTCGGGTCATGTGACGGCGGCGGTATTTACCAGCATTGCGGTCTACTGGATGCCTTTTTTGATGAAAGGCTTTCAGGCCAGCTATCCGGGCATACAGGTGGACGTCAAATGGTATGATACTAAGGAGGAACTGAATGAAATGCTGGCGGTGGGCGACGTAGACTGCGGCTTTTCTGTTCTGCCGGACGCGGCAGATTCCTTTGAGAAGATTTTTTTGATCAAAGATCCCATGGTCGTCATTTTGCCGCAGGATCACCATTACGCCGGGGCCACTTTCTTTCCGTCAAAGGCCATGCTGGAAGTCCCGTATATCAGCAGCGGCGATTTCTCTGAAATGGAAGATATGTTTTATGCAAACGGCGTCAAGCCGGTACCTAAGATGATATTGAACAATGACTTTGCCGTGATGTCCATGGTCAGCCGGGGCTTCGGCTTCAGCGTATTTCCCGCGATGATGATGGAAGAACCGCTTTTCCCTCTGGCCCTGCTGGAACCGGAAGTCTCCTTCTCCAGAGAGGTAGGCATCGTGCTGCGCTCCTGGCAGGAGGCGTCCGACGCGGCAAAAGCGTTCATCAGCTTTACCAGAGAGTGGGTCAGCTCCGGCAGAAGAGGGTGAGTTCCGCTGCCGGAACTCTGCCGCATTTTCCTGCGCTTATCTACAGGGTCGTTTCCGACAGCACTTCCCGGCAGACGGACAATGACATGTCGGGGCGGGAGCAGATGGACCACTTGACCAGGCGGGCCTCGGGGAAGACCAGTTCGATGGCGGTGACGGCGCAGGGATGGACGCAGCTTCCGCAGTTCATGTAGATGCCGCAGTCGGTCCGCGTGATCGTCGGCTTATGGGTGTGGCCGGCGATCAAAACGCATTTTTCCTCGCAGCTGTAGCGAATAAAGCGGTCTTCAATGGCCCGGACCTTGGTGTAGTTCTTTGCCGCGCTGGTGGGATCCTTGACGCCTCGCAGCTCCAGAGGCCGCCAGAGGTAGCGGACCAGCCATCGCGACAGTTTCCAGAGCTGGTCGTTGATCGGATCTCCCTGATAGCCGTGGAAGCAGCAGACAGGCGGCAGATCCAGGCCGTCGATGACCACAGATTCATAGAAGGGGATCGCCGCCGACAGCCCGCGCCAGACGTAGGCGCCATTTTCTTTGACCCGGTCGTGGTTGCCGAAGAGGAGGAAGAGCCTGTCGTCCTGGTGATACTGTTCCAAGAGCTGATAGATCTCCTGATGGGTTTTGTAGACGTCGGCAAAGCGGCGGTTTTCCCAGAGTTCGTCCCCGTCTCCCAGCTCTATGTAGGTGAAGCCCTTTTGATAGTAGTGCTTCAGGGCCGCGGTGAAGATGGGTCGGTTGGCGAGGAAATTATCGCCCCAGGTGCCGGTTCCCCGGTGACAGTCGCTCATGAGGACGATCTTCGGATGATCCTCTGCGGAAATGTGCAGAGCGCGGCGGAAAGATTTTTGGATCCGTTTGGTTTTATCAGACATAAAAACACCTCTGGTCAGTATATGGCCAGAGGCATGAACTTGTTACAGTGACTTGCGTTGTTACAATGCCAGCGTTATTACAATGGCTGGCGTTGGTACAGTGACTGGCGGGACTGCGGGGTTCAACGGCGGTTCTTCCGTCTCCGTTCTTTGATGCTTTCCACGTCGTCAGGCAGGAAGATTACGTTTTCGTCCCGTTTGAGTCCGTCGTCTTTTTTCGGTTTCTCGGAGCTGTCAGGCGTTTCTCCGCCGCCGCTGCCACGGGTGCTGAACAGATAAAATACGAACAGTCCAATGACAAATACAAGACCTAAAATCATCAACGGCATAATCTTCACCTCCCTCGTTTCTATATTGATTTTACCACAAAAACTGGGAATTGCGAAGAGAAATATCTGGAAAACGGAAAGTTTTTTATGTGCAGGCCGCGGCAGTATAACGTGTGTAAATTAAAAAATTGAGCCAATTGCTCATCCTTTAGGTATAATGATAATAACCATAAAACCACTACATCAGATAGGTATATATTGAAATACATTGAGTTAAGCGCAACGCACAACTTGTTGACCAAAATTTTGCCAACAAGAAACCCCACAATAACTTGACACTATCGTATAAAAATCCCTTCTTGCGTTTTTTTTCACGAGATATTATAATCAAAAATAAGGGACAGTATAATTAGAATCGTAAAGGAATGGAAAAAAGACAAAGAAAGCAGGTGGAGATTATGGACATAAGACAGCTCAATTATTTTGTTCAGGTTGCCGATTGCGGAAGTTATTCGCTGGCTTCGCAAAAGCTGTTTATTTCACAGCCGGCTCTGAGCAAAGCGATCAAGAATATTGAAGATGAAATGGGGTTCGACTTTTTCTATACGTGGCAGAGAAAACAGAAACTGACTGATGCCGGACAAGCATTTTACGAGAAAGCTGTGAAACTTCTTGAAAGCTATGACGAGTTAATCAAGCTTACTTATCTCGAAGAAGAGATTGACAAGGGTCATTTAAATATCGGTCTTTCCATGATGGCAGGACCTGCATTGTTTTCACATGTGTTCCCAACCTTTAAGAAAAGATATCCGCAGATCACTTTTTCTGTAATGGAGAAAGAGACTAATATTTTAAAAGATGCTTTGTTGAAGAAGAATCTGGATCTGGCATATATTGATTTATATCATATCAGAGAGCCGGAGGATACAGACAACTTCGATGTATATAAGCTGTTGCGCAGCGACATTGTGATCGCGGCCAACGTTGAAAATCCGCTGGTGAAGCTGGAAGCTGCGCAGTACAAGGATTTGGATGGACAGAACCTGATCCTGTACAATGGAGGAAAGGAATTTTCAGGGCAGACTGAGAATGAAATGAAAGAATTGGGGGTCAAACCGAACTTTGTTCTTTCCAGCACTCAATGGAATTTTATTATGGATATGGTCTCCTGTGATATGGGCGTTGTCTTGTGCCCGTATTACATCTTTAAGAAGTTCAATAACCCAAAGATCTGTTGCATTAGACTAGATGAGAAGATAGGAAAGAGAGAAATTGGGCTTATCGTGAAAAAGGGCGACTATAGAACGAGAGCATGTATGAATTTTCTGAAGCTGGCCACGGAACCCTCGTCTTATGAGGGAATTACAGATCTGTTTTAGTTTAATTATACATTTGCAGAGGAGGCACGGTATTGAAACGAAAATTTGGAATTTGTGAATGGTCGCTGCCTGTATCGGGAACTCTGGCTTTGAGATTGGCAGCAGAAGCAGGTTTTGACGGTATCCAACTGGGTGAATCCGGAGGACGAAGGATGGGCTTTCCTCTGAATAATGAACGTGTACAGGCATTATACAGAGAAGAAGCTGAACGCAGTAGATTGATTCTTCATTCACTAAATTTGGGAGCTCTACTGGCAGAAGGCACTCTGAATTATAGTGCGGAGACATGCCAGGGCACTTGGGCGAGGGAAAGCTTACGACAAGGATTTGAGGTATGCAGAAATCTTTCTGTCGGCACTGTAGTCATTACGGTGGAGCCTCCTACAGAGGAAGCCTTTGAAAACGTGGTTACTCATCTGCGCTATGCGCTTGAGTTGGCAAGAGATCATGGTGTGGAAATTGCCATAGAATCGGCACAGCCGCTCTCACAGATTATAAAACTGCTGGAATGTCTGGATGGGCGTGTGAAAATCTGCATGGACTTACTCAATCCACTGCGCTTTAGGACCGGAAATCCACAGGAACAGATCCTTCGATTCGGGAAGGAAATGATCAGTCATTTTCACATGAAGGACAGCCAGCGAGACCTGTTTCAGCCAGGACAGCGAGGCTGCGTTCTGTTGGGTGAAGGCGACGCCGGTTACGAAAGATCGGTGAAAATCATCAAGGATATGGATTTTGAAGGCTGGATGATTACGGAGAATTACTATTATCTGCCTCCAATGAACGACGGCAGCGAGGACTTTTTATCGCTGGCAAAGAAGGACCTACAAACAATGAAAGTTTCCTTTGCGGATTAAATAGAGAACTTTTCTTTGCATCTCATGAATCACATGGGATGCTTTTTTATTGTTTCATGCCTTATAGTTATCGTAAGGTATGAATTTTATGTAATTTTTTTCTGGACAAATTTGATTTACTATATAAAGTAACGAAAACTTTGAACGGAGGAAGACATGAAAGGGAAAATAGGTTTTTTTGCTGGAAATAAAAAGTTTGGAATCGTGGAACAGCCTTTGCCAACGCCAGAGGCTGGAGCGATTTTGGTAAAAGTGCTATGCACAAATATCTGCGGCTCAGATATAAAAAATTGGAAAGGGTCCTCCTCGGTAGGAGCTGATGAGAATCGGCCAACCTGTCAGGGACACGAATTTGTCGGTGAAATATACGCTTTGGGAGCAGGCGTGGAGTCGGATAGCATGGGGCAGCCTGTCAAGGTTGGAGACCGCATTGTAGCGCCATACTACATTACCTGTGGGCAGTGCGGGCCATGCAGGGTGGGACGGTATGATTTGTGTGAAAACGCCTACATGCATCTGGGCTCTGATCCAGGGCAGTGGCCTTATTTCGGGGGTACCTTTGCGACCCATTATTACATCTATCCGAATCAGAAATTCTATCGTGTACCAGACAGCATTCCGGATACGTTGGCAGTAGGTATTAACTGTGCCTTTTCTCAAGTATACTACGGTTTGGACAGGGCTGGTCTGAAAGAGGGAGAAACCATTTTGATACAGGGCGCTGGAGGACTGGGACTTTATGCCTCGGCCATTGCTAAGGAGAAAGGCGCAAAAGTGATCGTGGCTGACGGGGTTAATGCGAGGCTTATGCTGGCAAAGCGATTTGGAGCAGATGAAGTGATCGATATCAGCAAAGTGACAGAACTGGCCGACAGAGAAGCGTTAATGAAAGAAATCACTGACGGAAAAGGTGTGGATGTGGCATTGGAAGTTACGGGATTTGCTGGAGCCTTTGAAGAAGGTATTCGCCATTTGGGCATCATGGGACGGTATATTGTAATTGGTATTAACAGCACTGCAGTCAGCGCTGAGATTTCGCCAGGGTATATTACAAGAAAAGCGCTTACGGTTTACGGTGTAGTAAGATATCTGCCGGAGTATCTTTACAAGTCACTGGTTTTTCTGGAAAAATATCAAGATAAATACCCATTTCAGGATTTTTCTGAACGGATATTTACCTTGGAAGAGTTGGAGGAGGCACTGCAGCTGTCGGCAGACAGGAAAATCACACGAGCCATTATCAGACCTTAGGAGTGTTATGGAAAAAATAAGCAGATTGGCAGCCGGGGTGATCCGGGTGAATTGTGATGTAAAAGATAATATCATCGTATATTTAGAGATTAACGGCGATTTCGTCGTGAGGGGAGAACTGAATCAGTTGTGCAGCTCCCTGGTGGGCTGCGAGTACAGTAAAGAAAAGGTAAATGAAATATTGGCCAGCCATCGGAGTGATAACATTATATACGGTGTATCCGGTGAAGAGTTACTGCAGGCAATTTTTTCTTAAACGATGGATAGGAAGGACATATAGGAAATGGAACGAAAAGAGTGGATTGATCGGATCTTTCGGATTGTAATAGTTGTTCCGAACCTGAAAAATGCTCTGGAAAACTGGAAGCAGTTGGTAGAATTTGATGTAAATTCAATAGAACTGAAAGAGAGAAATGAGAATGACCTATGCACCTATAAGGGCAAGGTAATTTCCTGTCCTGTAAAATGTGCTGCGTTTGACATGGGAGGTGTTCAGATGGAATTGGTGCAGCCTCTAAGCGAAGAGGGCCCTTATGCAGAATTCTTGAAGAAAAGTGGATCGGGTATCCATCACATAGGTGTTTATTCCAGTGCTGCTGATACATGGATGGAGAAATATGAAGCGATGAACAGAAGCCCAGTATTTGAAACTCTTTGTAACGGAGAAGAAGTCAGACTCTTTGACTTTTCAGCGGAAACGGGACTGCAGCTTGCAGTTTATGATCATATGGAAGGGCCGTGTACCAGACTGATAACAGAAAGAAAGGCAGGTGGATGATGGCGAAACTGAAAATGGATTTGGTCTGCCAGATTGCCGTGGTGGTCAAAGATCTGAATAAGGGACTGGAACAGTTCCGAGAACTGATGGGGATCGATGAGGCCTCTGTAAGCTATTCTGATTCGAGGGACGCTTATCAGGAAGGCCGGCTGACCGATGTGAAATATAACGGGATAAGCGGTGAATTCCACTACGAACAGTATAATTTTTTTATGGGTGGCCTGGATATTGAGATGTTTGCACCTCTGCCTGGTTATGAGGACGAAGTCAATCCCTTTACTGACTTTTTAAAGGAAAATGGGGGACCGGGAATCCATCACCTGAATATCAGACTGGCGAATCGTGAAGAGGGTGTTGCTTATTTGGAACAGGGGCTGGGTAAGGTCCCGCTATATGATCTGGTTCATTTGGGAAGAAGCTGTAAATATTACGATTTTAGGGAGGAGCTGGGACTGATCGCTGAGTACGGCATGCGTGTTGTAGGCCCAAGAGCCTCTTTGAGCGAGGATGAGATCAGCAGACTTACCGCTTATAGGCAAGTCGACAGCAAATGAGAAAGGAGACGACAGATGAAAGCAATTTTGTATAAGAAGGGCGGCAGGGAGAATGCTGTCTTTACTGACGTGCCAGACCCGGTAGTGGGGCCTAATGATGTGCTTGCACGGGTCTATGCATCCTATATCTGCAGACCGGCGGATTGTGCTCATGACGGTGGATATTCTGTGTTTGGCAGATATCCTTTGATTCCTGGACATGAGTGGTCTGGCATTGTAGAAGCGGTGGGTAAAAATGTGGAGAACTTTAAAGTCGGAGACAGGGTCACTGCCGACGCTAATTTTCCATGTGGAACCTGCTATTTCTGCAAGAGAGGAGAGTTCGTATACTGTGAAAACAACCATCCTTATGGACAACATAAAAACGGCGGTTTTGCAGAATTGATTACCATAGATCAGAGCCTGGTATATAAAATTCCAGATAATGTTACGTTGAGAAACGCGGCCATGACTGAGCTGGCTTCCTGCGTATATCAATGTATGGAAGAATGTGATTTTCACTATGGCGATGAAGTATTGGTATTGGGCGCTGGTGCCAGCGGTACATTGATCGCCCAAATGGCAAAGAGTTCTAGCGCGTCCAGGGTGGTTGCCATCGACTATGTTGAATCCAAGCTGAAAAGACTAGAAAAGCAAGGCATTGAGACCGTGCTGGTGGACAGGGAGGATTACAGCAAACATGAATCGATTTTGAAAGAGCAATTTCCGTATGGGTTTGATATCGTTATCGATGCAACATCTGATGCGAAACTGATCACTCGATCCATTGAGCTGGTAAAGAAAAAAGGCAAGTTTATCTGCTATGCCTTTGTAAATAATACCAGTGCAGATGATCCTGTGGAGATTAACACCAGAATGTTCGTGACCAGAGGAATTCGCTTCATTGGCTCTCCTCTGCAGCATTTTAAGCTGGAGCAGGTACTTAATTCCATGGCAGCGGGAAAGATGAACTGCGAGGATATGATTACTGCAGTGCTGCCATTAGAAAAGTTCTTTGAGGGTATGGATTTGGTATGGAATGATCCAGATACTGTAAAAGTCCTTTTGGAACCTAATGGGCCTTCAGAAGGTATGTAATAATAAGAAAGTGATGACTCCTAGGATACAAGTGGGCAGAGTTGGCAAAATTTAGCTGGCTCTGCCCACTTGTAATATGTGAAAGAGAGATAATATACTAAAAAGTTATATTTTCATATTACTTTCTGCAATTTGCTTGTTATATGAAACTTTGATAAAATTTTTACAAACAAAGAAAGAGCAATCGATAGCTTTTTAGGAAAATGGTAAATCTGTTATCAAGGAAAGGAACAAAAAAATGAAGAGGAAAGTGATTGTCGTATTACTGATTTCAGTAATGGTATTCGTCTTCGCTGCATGTGGAAACGATTCTGGAGGCAGTGGTGACAGCCAGGAAACCTATAACCTGAAGTACAGCTTTGAAGGCAACGAGACCATGCGCCTGATTCAGGCATGGCTTGAATGGGAGGATCTCATTACAGAAGCTACAGATGGTCGCGTAACTTTCACAAACTATTATGATAGTACGCTGCTGGACGCCAATGCTGAAATTACGCAGCTGCAGTCCGGTATTGCAGATATCGGAAACGTGCATAAGTATGCGTCTGACGGCTTCGTCATGTTTGAGAAGTGGAAAGGCTTTACCATGGGGACACCAATAGATGGACAGATCGAAATGACGAAACAGCTGGTTGAAGAATTTCCGGAACTGCAGGAAGAGATATCTATCTTTAAGACATTGGCCTATGCTTTTGATGGTGGAAGCTATCAGCTTTTGACAGTAAATAAGGAAGTTGACTCTGTAAGCGATATGAAAGGCATGGTTATTTGGTGTGAGGCTGACTTCAACGATTTTATTGAAGGATTAGGGGCAACGCCTGTTAACACACCGTGGTCTGAAGTGTATTCCTCTCTTCAGAAGAATATGTATGATGGACTGCTGATCGCGGCTGAAACGCTGCAAGGCAATAATTTTGCCGAGGTTTGCAAATACTGTACACTGATCAATTTAAACTATCTGACAGCGCCGGGAGACTTTATGTGCTTGGACACCTGGAACAGTCTTCCGGAGGACATTCAGGCCGTATTCGATGATCCAGAGATTGTTGGATTCATTGAAAACGAAATGGCGGAAGGCGGCCGAAAGTCAGAAGAAGAAGTTCTTGAGTGGGCAAAGAACGAAATGGGAACCAAGATCATCGAGCTTTCCGATGAAGAGCACCAGAAATTTGTGGATATTCTTAATGATTCCAAAAAAGGTATCGCAGATGCCTGGGATAAACAGGGATTGCCAGGAACAAAGCTTTTGAACAGAATGATTGAGCTTAGTGCAGAATACGAATCATAATTTTGGCAGGAGCAATTAGAATGAGCAAGTATGATCAGAGAAAAATAATTATTGAGGAAAAAATAGCAGTGATCTTTGCATTAATTGCTGGATTTTTCCTCTGCGTTGCCAGCGTCATCATGTTTACCAACATGGTGACGCGAACAACCGCAGATATCAACATTAAAATCGTGTATGAGCTGGCACAGCTGTGCGGAGCAGGAGTGGCCTCTTTTGCTATTCCATATGCGACGATTAAAAGCGCTCATACTGATATGGATATTATTACAAGTCATTTAAAGCCAAGAGTAAGAGCAGCACTGGAAGGCGTATCTGGCATCGTTACTATTATCGTTATGGTTGTAGTTGTATATATGCTGGTAGATTATGCCTATCTGAGGACGCTGTCTCTGGAGACCACGACGACCAACCACTTACCGTTATATATTTTTCGATGGACATACGCTTTCGGTATGTTGATGACTCTGATCGCAGCTGCCATCGAAATGGTTGACAGCTTTAGAATTGCTATAGGCAGAAACGTTGTTCGCAACAGAGAAGAATGGGATGCACTGGACTCTTGCGATGCTTCTGCTATAGAGGTAAAAGATGGAGGTGAGGACAAATGACTTATGCGTGTATGATCGGCATTTTAAGTATTGTACTTTTCTTTGCCCTCTCTCTCATGGGAGTCAAGATCTGCTACAGCATGTTGGCGAGCGGAATCTTTGGACTGCTGTTTATCAGTGGTTTCAAGGGAACCGTATCAGTTGTATCCACAGCACTCTTTTCCATGATCTCCAGTTATGATTACTGTGTTTTGCCAATGTTCATTTTGATGGCCACTATCATTACGGAGACTGGTATGGGTACGTCGCTTTATTCATCCTGTCGTACCTGGCTGGGACATCTGCCTGGAGGGCTGTGTGTGGCAACCATTATTGCCTGTGCGATTTTCGCAGCTGTAACTGCATTTCCGTGGGCGTCTATCATGGCTGTAGGTGCGATTGCTTTACCAGAGATGGCTCGCTACCACTATGACAAGAGGATGTCTCTGGGGGCTATTGCTGCTGGATCAGAACTGGGAGATCTGATCCCTCCGTCATCCATGTTTATTATATATGGCATGATGACCAGTACATCCATAGGGAGTCTGCTGATGGCGGGTATCGTGCCGGGTCTGCTGATGGCGTTATTATACTGTGTCGTTATTTTTATCTGGTGTAAAAAGAAACCAGATGCTGGCCCTCGCGGACCTAAGACGACTGCAAAGGAAAAGCTTCAGGCTCTGAAAGATGTCTGGGCCCTGATCGTGGTAATTGCTTTTGTCATGGGCGGCATTTTAATCGGAATCTGTACTCCGACAGAAGCAGGAGCATTAGGCGCAGTATTATCATTCCTCATCGCATGCCTGCAGAGAAAGATGAGCTGGAAAGTCTTCAAGCGGATATTAATCTCAGGCGGCAGCATGATTGGTATGATCTATATGGTCATTTCATGTGCGATGCTTCTGAAGCAAATGCTTGCGTTGTCCGGACTGACCTTCGCTATGTCTGATGCGGTACTTTCACTTAATATGCCGCCGCTGCTGCTGATGATTATCATTTTGATCGTGTATATCATCTTGGGCATGTTCTTCGACGCGACATCCATGATCCTGCTGACCGTAGGAATTTTCCTGCCGATCGTACAGGGATGCGGTTATTCTGCACTATGGTTCGGTGTTATTATGGTTCGCATGGGAGATATCGGCGGTCTGACGCCGCCAATGGGCATGACAGCATTCTTCCTGAGAGGATTATCAAAGGAAAACCTGTCCGACGTATTCAAAGGCGTTATGCCTTTCCTGGCTGTGGACTTTGTAGGGTTGGCACTGTTGCTGCTGTTCCCACAGATCAGCGAATGGCTGCCAGGATTATTAGGCTATACAATCGCTTAAATGTATCTAGTGGTTTTTATATTATAGGAAGCCTATATCTTTCTGTATGAGAAGTCGTAATAAGAGGAGGATTGAAAATGAAAAAATTTATGGTAATGCTGCTGGCCCTGGTTATGGTCTTTTCCCTGGCAGCATGCGGAAGCGACGGAGGAACTGGAGAATCTTCTGATCAGACCTATGAGCTGAAAGTCAATTGGGAAAATGACAGCAGTAATTTTATGACTCAGAATTGGGATGAATGGTGCGAAAAAGTCAGTGAAAAATCCGGCGGACGCATCACGTTTACCACCTATTACAGCTGTACTTTACTGGATTCCAGCGCTGAGATGCAGCAGCTGATGGCAGGCGTTGCTGATATCGCGGATGCAAAGCGCTTGGCAAGCGATGGCTTTAACATCAGTGAGAATTGGAAACTGTTGACGGCGGGTATTCCGTCTGAAGGACAGGTCTCGTTGTCTTATGATTTTTGCGATAAGTTTTCTGAAGTCATGGAGGAGTTTGCTGGTGTCAAAGTTCTGGCACAGTCCTACACTGGCGGTGGCGGATATCAGCTGCTGACAACTAATAAAGAGGTACATTCCCCTGACGATATGAAAGGGCTGACGATATGGTGTGAACCTGACTGGAATGAGTTTGTCAAGGCATGTGGCGGCACACCAGTCAACACTCCGTGGTCTGAAGTATACTCTTCCTTGCAGAAGAATATGTACGATGGTCTGATGATCGCGGCAGAAACGTTGAAATCCTGCAATTTTGCTGAGGTATGCAACTATGTGACTTACATTGATTTCTGGTATCTCAGCGGTCCGGGATATTACATGAATCTGGATACGTATAACAGCTTGCCGGATGATTTGAAAGCTATCATCGATGATGCGGATATGATCGGAGAATTGGAACAGGCAAACTACGAAGATGGAATTGCTTTGGAGCAGACTTCCATTGAATGGGCTGAAGAAAATTATGGTACAGCGGTATATTATCCTACCGATGAAGAAAAACAGGCATTTATCGATAAGCTGACAGAATCTAAGGCAATTCTGGCAAAGAAGCTGGATGATCTGGGACTGCCAGGCACAAAAATGGTGGAAGCTATTGCGGCTTATGCAGAATAATTATTGAGGGTGAAAAGCAGAGCATACAATTCAGTGTGCTCTGTTTTATTTTGCCTGACAGTTAAATTTGAGTCTAAAGGAAAGAAAGTATCTTACCGGGAAAGAGCCGTGGGATATGGACGAGCTCAGATTATCCACCAGTTTTTTGGATGAACCGCCGGATAATTCTTTGGAATTAGTGGTAAAAATCATTAAAGTGGTGTACAATGAGGAAGAAGAGCTGATGCAGAATGAAGTTCTCAGACGCAGTGAGAAACTGCAAGGTTATGGTCTTTTGCTCCGTTATATTCGTAATAGTATTGCTGCCGGAGAAGAATTAAAAGATGCCATCGATCTGGCGGTTAACCGTTGCCTGCAAGAAGGAATATTAGCGGATTTTCTGAAAGCTCATAGTGCGGATGTGGGTACCATGCTATATGATGATATTACAAGAGAAGAATTCCTGGAGATCAGGGCTGAAGAAGCCAGAGAAGAGGGATTTGCCAAGGGCCTTGCAGAGGGTCGTGCTAAGGGACTAGAGCTGGGTATTGAGCAAGGAATTGAGAAAGGGATTGAGCAAGGACTAGAGCAAGGGATTGCTGTATTGATTGAAGATAATCTTGACGAGGGAAAGTCAAAAGGAGAGATTATAGAGAAATTACAAAAGCGATTTGGTTTGGACAACGAAAATGCCAAGAAATATTTTGCAAAGTATAGAAGAGTGTCTGATGATAGCCTGCGGAGAGAATAGAAATCATAGAAACTGCCTGGAATATGTTCATATCATTACAGGCAGTTTTTGAATTACAAATATTAACGATGCTGCAAAATCTATGAAGGGACTGTTCTCTGAATTTATGACAAAAAGCTATAATTTCGTATTACTATTTGTTCTTTGATTCTTCCAATGATCAATGATAGAATTTTCTTAACAAATATGATGATATTTATCATGGGAATAAGAAAGAAAGTTGAGGAGCAGAAAATGAAGAAATTATTAATGATATTATTGATCATTGTTATGACACTTTCCTTTGCAGCTTGCGGAGACAGCGGCGATGAAGGTGGTACTGCAGATAATGGAGAGAGTTTTGAACTGAAAGTTAACTGGGAGAATGATGACAGTAATTTCATGGTGGAGAATTGGGACGAGTGGTGTGATGCTATTACAGAAAAATCCGATGGGAGAATTACCTTTACTACGTACTACAGCTGCACGCTGTTAGACTCTAGCGCTGAAATGCAACAGCTGATGGCAGGTGTTGCTGATATCGCTGATGCAAAGCGTTTGGCAAGCGACGGGTTTAATATCAGTGAAAACTGGAAGCTTCTGACTGCAGGAGTTCCATCAGATGGTCAGGTCTCTTTATCTTATGATTTCTGCGAAAAATTCCCCGAAATTATGGAAGAATTTGCAGGAGTGAAAGTACTGGCTCAATCCTATACAGGAGGAAGTCCATACCAGTTGCTGACCACTAATAAGGAAGTTCATTCCCCTGATGATATGAAGGGACTAACTATCTGGTGTGAGCCTGATTGGAACGAATTCGTTAAAGCCTGTGGAGCCAGTCCTGTTAATACACCGTGGTCTGAAGTTTATTCTTCCCTCCAGAAAAATATGTATGATGGATTGATGATTCCGGTGGAAACAATGAAATCCTGCAATTTTGCAGAGGTTTGCCACTACGTGACCTTCATCGATTTCTGGTCTCTCAGCGGTCCAGGATATTACATGAATCTGGACACCTACAACAGCTTGCCAGATGATCTGAAGGCCCTCATTGATGATGAAGAGATGAGAACAGAGTTGGAAACAAAGAATCTGGAGGATGGTATTGCGTTACAGGATTCCTCTTTACAATGGTCTATAGACGAATTCGGTACAACGGCGGTTTATCCGACTGATAAAGAGAAGGAGGCCTTCCTTGAGAAGTTGACAGAATCAAAGCAGATTCTTGCGAAGAAGCTGGATGATCTTGGATTACCGGGCACAGAGATGGTAGAAGCTATCGCAGATTATGCCGAATAACGCTTTATAAAACTCTTACGTCCAAAGGCTATAATAACGTCGCTTTTGGACGTTTTCTATTTGTATTAAACAAACTTCACTGAGTTTGATGGCAATAAAACCTCAAAAACGCTATGCCAAAAATCTATATGGCAATATTACTATTTGTTCTTTGATTATTGAAAGAAGAACTGCTAGAATTTTTAAAGGGATTGTAATAATTATTAAGACGGATTCTTTTGTTGAAAGGGTTTGCTTTTGTTAAAGGAAAATGAGGAGGCAGAGTAAATGAAGACAGTACAAACGGTATTAGGGAAGCTGGATACAGACAAGATGGGCTCGGTGCTGATGCATGAGCATATCTGTACCTCCAGCATGGGAATTGCGACCCACTATCCACAGTTTTATGTGAAGAATTGTGAGGAGCGGATCGTGGCGGACTTGAACACTATGAGAGAAAATGGAATTGAGTCTGTTGTCGACGCGTCTCCTGTTTGCTTAGGCAGGGATGTGCGCATGCTGAAGAAGGTTAGTGAAAAGACTGGAGTCAATATTATTGCAACTACAGGATGGTGGGGATGCGAACCGCCTTATCTGGGACCGTCTACCTCGGAGCAGTGGGCAAGATGCTTCGCTGATGACATTCTGCAGGGATGTGACGGCTCAGATATCAAAGCAGGTATTTTAAAGGCAGCTATGGATAAGGATGGTCCAACAGAATGGAAAAAGAAAATTCATTATGCTGTCGGCATGGCTCATCTGGAGACTGGAGCGAAGATTCTGCTTCATACTTATTGCCCGACAGAGACACCGAGACATCAACTGGCATGTCTGAAAGAAGTGGGTGTAGAAATGAATCAGGTAGTGGTTGGCCACATTCCTGAAACTACGGATATTGACTTTGTGAAATGGATTTACGATCAGGGCGTATGGCTGGGTATGGACAGACTTCCTATTGTCATGATGCCGGGTGAATATGCTGTTGCTACAGATACAAGGATTAAGTTTATTAAAACCATGTTAGATGCGGGGATGGGAGACCGAATGCTGTTTTCCCATGATTTTATGTCGACCTCCACACTTTTCGACAATCAGCCGGATGATGTGAAGGAATATGTAGCAGCAGAGTGCCCAGACAGATTTCTATTCCTAAAGAAGCACGTCTTCCCAAGGCTTGGAGAAATGGGTGTAGATACAGACTATCTGTGGAATCTGACGATCGAAAATCCGAGAAAGTTCTTTGAAGGGTAGATACACAAAGGAGAAACGTAAGATGGAAAGAATTAAACTAGGGGCCTGTGAATTCACCTTCCCTATCTGGGGATCTTTGGCCATGGAAATGGCCCATGAAGCAGGATTTGCAGGCATAGAAATTACCGATGGGGGAGGGTATCTGCAACCCCATCCTCTGAACAACGGTTATGTGGAATATGAGCGTTTTGGGTTGGATCTCAGCCGTCAGGATTCCTTTCCGTTAAACGATAGGTTCGTACAGGAGGATTATCTGGAAGCTGCAGCAAAGTACGGAATGGAGATCATCGGTATCAACATGTATATTTTGGAGTGCCAGGGATTTATCAAATTTGCAAACCATACGGCACAGGGTGCTCACTGTCTGCAGGCAATAAAGAATACCGTTGTGGCCGCATCTCAGATGGGAATTCCGATGGTAACCATTCCTGTGAAAGGTCTATTCGGTCTCTTTCAACATGCCTATGCGCTGGATAAGCTGAAATATGCAGCAGAGGTCGGTGCAAATTATGGTGTAAAGATCGCTGTTTCTTCCGACGGGGGAATTGAGCGCCTGACAGAAATTGTGGAGGCACTGGATCACAATACGGGTCTGGCCTTTCACACGCTGGATCCGGTGACCAGCGCGGCAGGTGATGCGGCTGGGATGATTCGGAGCCTGGGAAAGGAGCGGATCTACCAGCTGCGAGTAAAGGATATGGCAGCTGATGATGAAGGCTTTGTGACCAGGGAAGGCAGTCGAAATACGTTGCTGGGAGATGGCGGCGGCCAATTTGCTGAGACGATGGAAGCGGTCAGAAACATTGGCTATGAAGGATGGGTGCTTTCTGAGACAGCCTATTACAGCGCGGATCTGAACCCTGCAGGCGGTGACTATATTGCGATGGCGGCGAAGGACGTAGAAACTTTGCGCAGCATCTGTGAGGAGAGGAAAGGTGGAATGATTCATGGCTAGGTTTAAATTTGCCGCATGTGAATGGGCTTTTCCCTGCTGGGGCAACTTGGCGGTTAAAATGGCTCACGAGGCCGGCTTTGAAGGGGTACAGCTAGGAGATGGCGGTGGATCTATGCACTCCTATCCTTTGAGAAATAAGCGGGTGCAGGAATATTATCTCAATGCGGGAGCCAAGTACGGAATTGAATTTCCGCAGATCCACCTGTATACCTTGGGTCATCAGGGCTATTTCAGAAACAGGAAGGATTCTGCAGAAGGTCAGATCTGTCGTGAAAGCATCAGACAAGGAGTCATCGCCGCCTCGGAAATGGGCGTACCCAGTGTGATCTTTGATGGCATGCGTATGAATAACCCGGCAAAGAAAGCCCATGTCTTTGAAGTGGCCAAATATGCGGTAGCCTTAGGTGAGGAGTATGGGATTCAAATTGGAATGGAGACAGACATGATGCTGGAAGAGCATATTACCTTTTTGGATGCATTGGACGGCAAATTGAAGCTGTGTTTTGATACCCACAATCCTGTCATGTACGGAACCGGCTATCCGCCTGATATGATCCGAAGGCTGGGGAAGGACCGAATCGATCATTTCCATATCAAGGACAATGCCGGAAATGAAGACGGTTATGTAAACGTGGAGTCTCCGTTAGTACCTTTTGGAACTGGCGTCACCTTTTTCGAGGAAGCTGCCCAGGCCGTGAAGGATATCGGCTTTGAGGGCTGGATCGTATCGGAAAACATGTACTATCATCCGTCTATGATGGAAGGGGTCTACGATTATATTGCGGCAGCAAAAAGAGATGTTGCAGCTTTGAAGGCTGTGTACGGTACAGCGTAAGTATCTCCTTAATTACTTTATATATGATATAAAACAAAAGCTCTGGCAACGACTTGCGTTTGCCAGAGCTTTTGCATTATCTTCTATATTGAATTTAATTGAGAAGAGACTTGTTTAGATGTATACGCACTCCCAACGTCTGGTCCAGGTTTTGGAACTGCAGGGTCCTATGGTAATTGGAGCAAGAACCTTGCAGGTGCAGACAGAGTCCTTCGCCCAGATGCAGAATTCTTCGTAAGGAATATCTACGTATTCTCGTATACCAACTTTCAGTTTATCGTGATACATAGCCCATACATAGGTCGCCGTACGCTTCTGGCCGTCTCTCGTCATGGTTCTGGAGGCTTCGATACAGAGGCCGTCCCAGGTATATTGGCCGTTTTTCACGATCAGATTTCCTTCAGTGATGGAATTCCGCAGAAGATCTTCTGAATAGCCGGGCAATTCAATGTGATAAGCTGAGCTGATAGGTTCGTGGTTGATGCTCAGGAAGTTATGGTTATACTCTACACAGTGAAAGGGCGCACTGCCGCAGTTATCAAGAGTAATGGTTTCCACGATGCTGTTCCCTACGAGACGAACCGTCTTATATTCCCGGAGATCAATGCCGCGCCATGGACAGCCTTCCAGCTGGTACATGATCCAGTCTTTACCATGAGTCTGCGTAATCTGAAAGGGTGTCACTGGGTAACGGTGGTCGAATTGCCATGCAGTCCCATCTCTTTTTTGGTCCAGCAGACCTACGCCCGGTTTGAGAAATTTCTCGCCAAAAGGGGTCTCTGATGCATAGTGCGGTACTCTGAATTCGTTACAGAGTCCTGCGCCGTTGGCCATGGGATCCGCAGGAGCATCAGACTCCCGACTGCCGAAGCTGTATGTCCGATCAAAGAGAATTTCCGGAATAAACCCGGTCCAGTCGAAACGGCTGGAGTTGTAGGCAGCCTTTGGACAATTGGCCACAGTGATTCTGAGCCGATCGTTTTGTAAGATAAAACAGTCTTCCATGTTGACGCCACCTTTCTATTGATAGTCAGCAAAAGCCGACTTCAGCTTTTCTACGTCCTTTCTTGCAGAAGAAACGTAGTCTTCTCCATCGGTATTGAAGTTTGGACGTTCGTAGAAGGTTTCAGAGATGATCCAGCCTTCGTAACCGATATCTTTAATGGCCTGTACAGACTCATCAAAGTAGGTACTGCCTTCGCCCAGAAGGACGATAGGTGCAGTCTCCTTAGTAATGAAACCTTCTTCATCGGCTAGAGATTCTTTCATATGGAAGTGGTTGATCCGATCTTTTCCCAGAGCACGGATCATGTCAGGAGGATAACCGGTACCGTACATGACGGGATTATGGGTATCAAAGCAGAGCTTTAGCTTCCCATCAAATTTGTCGAGGAATTCAAAGTGCTTTTCCAGAGTGATGTCCGTTTCCATAGCGATATCCACACCATAGGTATCGGCGACTTCCAAGGCGTATTGGTACATTTCATAGACATGATGGTGCTGCGCCGCTCCGTACATGCGCATTCCTTCAATCATAACCGTAGGAATGTTCATCTGAGACGCAGCGATGATTCCCTGCCTGATACTTTCCATGCCTTCCTTTCCGTCAGCAGTGCGCAGACTGCTGCGAATGAAGCCTTGACGTACCAGAGTATATAAATGGATGGACTGCAGGGCGATGCCGTATTTTTCTGACGCTTCCAGATAGTCCTCTTGAATCCAGCGATTGGTCAGTGGATAGGACTTTGCAGAACCGCCGGCATCCGCAAGCTGCATCCCTTCAAAACCTGCCTCATGGGCCATTCTGATGGCCGATGGACCCCAGCATGGAAAGCTGAATTCGCATACGCCGAACCTGATCTTTGACATAGAGCAACCCTCCTATTTTACCATCATGGACGCGTTCTGGCTTGCCTGCATAGCACGAGTACCTGAGTAACCGCCGTCGATGGCAAGTACCTGAGCTGTGATCTGACTGGATTCATCGGAACACAGGAACAGATAACCGTTTACAATATCTTGGGCCACATTGATCCGCTTTGTTGGCGTGATGGCCAGGAAGTTTTCGTCGATAGTAGACGGAATGTGGCTGTTGTTTTCTGTACGGGTAAATCCAGGTGCGACTACATTGACATTAATGCCGTATTCACCGACTTCCAGCGCGATTGCTTTGGACATTGCGATGATGGCTGCCTTGGAGCCTGCGTAGATGGAGCCATTTCGTTCACCTTGAAAAGCGGCTGTAGAGGATGTGCTGACGATACGTCCGCCAGTACCCTGCTTGATCATCTGCTTGCATGCCAACTGGATCATGTAGTAGGTGGCCTTTACGTTCAGCTCGATGGATCTGTCAAAAGAAGCAAAGTCCGTTTCCAAGAATGGAAGCTTACAGCCCCATCCCGCATTGTTGATCAAAATATCGACTTTGCCGAAGACTTCAATGGCTTTATCGAAGATTCGCTCACGATCCGACTGGGAGGTTAAATCTGCGACTACCGCGATAGCCTTGCCGCCGTCATTGATGACCTCACTTGCAATAGCGTTGGTTTTTTCTTCATCTCTGTCAACGAGAACGATACTGGCACCTTCTTTGCTGAAAGTTTTTGCAGCAACGTGTCCCATGCCGCCTGCACCACCTGTGATAATTGCTACTTTGTCTTGTAATCTTTTCATCGTATTCTCTCCTTTGTATATTTTATTTTTCTGCCTCATAATAGCTTTTTGCCATAGGACCTACGACTATGTCACCTAACTCTCCAATAAAACCGAACAACTGGCGAAAATCATAGGTTTCCAATTCCAGTTCACCGGTTTTCGTCCAAATGTGGGGTGGGATATTCTTTTCCATCATAATCTTATCAATGACACTCCGATCTTTCAACTTCATATTGATGTGATGGATACCCTGCCCATGCTCCTTAAGCCAGTCTGAATAAGGATCACCTCCGTCCTGATTCAAAGGTTCAATGTACTCAAAATCAATTCCGCCAAAATTCAGGCGGGCTGTTTTGATATAGAATTCCACAGGAACACCGTTATACGTATTTTTGATGGAGAGTCCCTGATTTGCTTTTTCTTTCGTGGATTTGATCACGATGCTGTCTTCTTCCAAGTGGAAATAGTTCTTTAGGTTTTTGATGATTTCATCGATGTTGTGAACTACCATTCCTACCTGGAATACAACCTCAACTTCTGCTTTTTTCATAAGTATAACCTCGCTTTAAAAACCTTCTGATTATAGAATATCATTCACGATTTTATAAGTAAAATAACGAAACTTTTTAAGAAGCTATTCCTTAATGTTATAAGCTTTACTTGTGCCTGCAGCAGGAGGCACAGTATAAATTATTGTCATATGGCCATATAAATTTTGGGTATTTGCAAAAATGGCTGAATTTGAATAACATGGATACAGAGGATATGCGCTCTGGATAGTATGGCGCAAGACAGAAACAATAAGGAGGAAACGTAATATGGCAGATTTAGCTTTGCTGCTGGAGTTTTACGAAAATCTGGTAAAAAGCCGTAGATTCGACGAACTTTTATGGGATGCATATGTAAACGGCAAACCGTTGGGTATGACCCACCTGGGCATCGGAGAGGAAGCTGTGGGAACTGCTACGATGAAGGCCTTCAGAGATACTGACATCGTTTGTCCACACCATCGCTCTCATGCTCATATACTAATGCGCGGATGTGATATAAAATCTATGTTATCTGAAACACTGCTGAAAGCCACAGGTACATGTAAAGGTAAAGCAGGGGAAGCACACTTTGTAGATGCCTCCAAAAATCTATATGTAATAGGTGGAACTTTAGGCCCCTGCTATACTGTACCGGTCGGGTTTGCATATAACTTTAAACACGAGGGAAAGGGGAACATCGCTGTGGCATATTCTGGAGACGGCTCTACCTGCGAAGGTCCATTCTACGAAGCAGTCAATATGGCGGCAGCCTTCAAACTGCCAGTATTATTCATCATCCAGAATAACTTCTTTGCAATTTCCGAGGACTTTAGAAAGATGACAGGGCTGAACCGTCTCAGCACACGTGCTGCAGGTTTCGGCATTCCGGGTGTTACCGTTGAAAATGGAAACGATGTAGAAGAGGTTTATGAGGCTACGGTTAAGGCTGCAGAGTACGTGAGGGCTGGCAATGGACCGATGATTCTGGAGATCATGACCTGGAGAAAGATGGGACATGCGCCAAATGAAGCTGGCACGAAATATAAAGATCCACAGGAGCAGAAAGCATGGCTTGCAAAGGATCCGATTAAGATGTTGTCTGCTAAGTTGAAAGAACAGTATCAGGTTACGGAAGAACAGCTTGCAGAGATCGACGAAAAAGTGGAAAAAGAACTGGCAGAGGCATGGGAGTATGCGGAAGCAGCGCCATACAGTAAACCGGAAGTGGCTATGCAGCATATTTACGCCGGATGCTAGAGGAAAAGGAGGAGAGGCTTTTATGGAAACAAAGAAAATGACCTATATGCAGGCTTTGCGTCTGGCCATGGATGAAGAGATGGCACGCGACGAAAAGGTCATCCTTCTCGGGCAGGACGTAGGCATTTTAGGAGGTGCCTACGGTGTTACCGGCGATCTGTATCATAAATATGGTCCGGATCGTATTATAGATTCGCCGTTGGCAGAAAATGTAATCATCGGTTTTGGAATCGGAGCAGCCATGACAGGCTGGCGGCCGATCATGGAGATCATGAAGATGGATTTCAGTATGTGTGCTTTGGATCCTATCGTCAACCATTTGGCAAAGTACAGATATATGTCCGGTGGACAGATCGAAAAGATGCCGGGCGTTGTGAGAACTGCTATTGGTGGAGGAACCAGATCGGGTCCGCATCACAGTCAGTCGGTGTACAGCCTTTTCGCTGGGTTTCCTGGACTGAAGCTGGTCTGCGCATCTACGCCGCAGGATGCGAAGGGACTGCTAAAGGCAGCTATCCGCGATGATGATCCTGTCTTCTTCTGTGAAGAAGCGGCGGCCTATAGAATCAAAGGCGAAGTGCCTTTAGATCCAGATTACATTGTTCCTATTGGAAAGAGCAGGGTGGTCTGCGAGGGAGATAAAGTAACTGTTGCAGGCTTCGGCACGGCGATCCTGAAGGCGACCAAGGCTGCGGAGCAGCTTCGCGAAGAAGGCATCGATATTACACTGATTGATCTGCGGAGTCTAAGACCCTTGGATTTAGATCCTGTTATTGAGTCTGTTAAGAACACCGGTAAGCTGCTCATTGTCGATGAATTTACCGAGACTTTCGGTATCACTGGAGAGATCGCTTTTCAGGTGACACAGGCGTGTTTTGATAAGCTGAAGATGCCAGTGCAGCGTTGTACTCTTCCGGATACCATTATCCCGGCAGCGCCGCCGATGGAAGACTGGGTATTCTTGTCACCGGAAAAAATTGCAAATAAAGTAAAAGAAATGTTGAAATAAGGAGGAATTTTAAAATGGCTAAAATAGTAAATATGCCGAAAATGGGCGAAGGAATGGAAGAAGGCCAGGTGGTATCCTGGATGTATGAGGAAGGTCAGGCTGTTGAGAAAGGCGAACCGCTGTTTGAACTGATGACAGACAAATCCACGATGGAGTTTCCAAGTCCGGAATCAGGCATTCTCTTGAAGATCCTGGTGGAGTGCAACGAGGACTACGACTGCGGTACACCGATTTGCATTATCGGTGCAGAAGGCGAAGATATTTCAGGATTGCTTTAGGCTTTTCAGCAGGAGGGACTGTGAAATGAAACAGATTCGTGAAACGGTAAAATATAAAGGTATGTTGAAGTCCATTGGAAAGCGCATGGAAGTCAGCGGCGCATACCCTATGTCCTATCAGGGGATCTATGTGGATGTGACCGATTTATTGGAATTTCGCAAGAGACTCAACACAGAAAGAAATACGCATTTGACTGTCAACGACTATATCATCAAAGCTGCCAGCATCTCTTTGCAGCGAGTGCCGATCATGAACTCAGCATTTAACGAGGATATGACAGAGATTCAGCTCTATGAATCCTGCAACATCAGCGTTATGACGGCTTCTGAAAGAGGTTTGGTAGCGCCTGTAGTAAAGGAGACGCAAGCAAAGAGCATCTTCCAGATTTCCGATGAGATGAAGGTGTTGATTGAAAAGGCTAACCAGGGAAAACTGATGCCGGAGGATTATGCGGATGGCACATTTGGCATTACCAACATCGGTAAGCTGAATTCTTTTGACTCTGTACCTCTGCCAATGCCGCCGGAACCGGCTATTATGACTGCATGTACGGCAAAAAAGATGCCCGTTGTTCTAGAAGATGGTAATGACACAATCGCAGTACGGATGATGATGAAGCTGGTCATCGGAGGAGATCACCGTATCCTGCAGGGTGTACCTCTTGCACAATTTATCAACAGCATGAAAGAATTATTAGAAGATCCGGCATCTCTCGTCGACTGACCTATAACGGGGAGCTGTCGCACAGCTGAACGATCAGTCAGCGAAGAGCGAGAGCTCCTTTTACATGACAGTTCCTTTGCCCATGATATACTTGGAACCTGATGTTGATAAAGCGAACAGCCAGCTTTTCGTTTTGATCAATTTTGTCAGCACATAGGCATTTGAACGTTTGACATCAGCCAGACGGATGATATACAGACGCAACAGAAGAAGGGTATTGCCCTGACGGTTACGTTTATGGCGAAGCCTTTTTCTTTGTCTCTGAACAGTAGGAGGAGTTTATGAAGCTATATGTGATTGATTTGGGAAAAATTGTGATGGAAGCTAACAACGTGGTGACTAAGGAAGACTGCAGCGAAGGAGAAAAGCCGGCGATTCCCATTCACGCCTTTCTTATCGATGGGCCGGCAGGAAAAGTTTTGTTTGATGCCGGGTGCCATCCGAAAGCCATGGATGGCGCATGGCCGGAAGACATGTGCACTAACCCGTATATCTGTGAGATGGGGATCGTACAGCGGCTGGCGGCTATCAGCGTAAGGCCAGAAGATATCACTCATTTGGTACTGTCTCATCTCCATCTGGATCATGCAGGGTGCGTACATCTTTTCCCAAATGCACAGGTGTATGTACAGGAGGACGAACTGAGAGAGACCATGGCGGCTTATGAAAATCATGACCTGGATATGTTTCACCTGATCTGCGATGTAGAGAACTGGATACAGTCTGATGTAAAGTGGAAGACAGTCAAGGGCGCTGTAGTGGAACTCTGTCCGGGTGTCAGAATTCTGGATTTGGGATCGGGGCATTCCTTCGGTATGTTGGCCCTGCATGTGGACCTGAACTGTGGCAGTTATCTGCTGGTATCCGATGCGGCTTATTCCGCCGTTCATTATGGCCCTCCGGCGGAACTGTCCGGCGTAGTGTACGATGTAGAGGGCTATTTTGCAGCTATAGAGACGATACGGGCTTATGCTGCCGATCATGATGCTGTGGTTCTGTTTGGTCATGATATGAAACAATTTCAATCTCTGATTAAATCAGACGATGGATATTATGAATAATGTTTCATCATTTCTTTTTATATCTGAGAATAGGTATTAAATATTTTTCTATTAAAATTTATAATGATATACTTTGCATAAAGAATAATATGGAGGAAGTCATATGAAAATTGCAATCATTGGCGGAGGCCCCGGTGGTTATGTCACAGCCATCAGAGCGGCGCAGCTGGGCGCAGAGGTAACTCTGATTGAAAAGGGCGCTATGGGGGGAACCTGCCTCAATGAAGGATGCATTCCGACCAAGGCCTTGATCCATTCCGCAGATCTTTATTATGAGATTAAAACCGCTGGGAAGAAAAACGGCATTCTGGTTGAAGGAATAACTGTAGATTTTGCAGCGATGCAGAAGAAAAAAAAGACTATAGTCAAGCAGTTAGTAAACGGAGTTGGCGGCCTAATGAAAGCGAATGGCATTACTGTAGTCAAAGGGATTGCAGCCTTTAAGTCACCGACCGCCATAGAGGTCAGTACGGAAGAAGGCAAAGTTCAGGTAGATTTTGACAAAGCCATCATCGCCAGTGGTTCTGCGCCATCCATAGTGCCGATTCCGGGTAACGAACTGGAGGGTGTGGTAGACAGCACCGGTGCGCTGGAATTTGAAGAGATCCCTCAGAGCTTGTGCATCATTGGCGGCGGCGTTATCGGCATTGAGATGGCCCATGTTTATCAGAGACTGGGAACAAAGATTACCATAGTAGAGATGTTACCTGATATTCTGATTAATTTTGATTCCGATATTACGACGGTGATTAAGAAGGTCATGAAGAAAAATAAGGTGGACTTTTTGCTGGAGACGAAAGTAGAGGAGATAAAAAAAGGCGAAGAAGGCCTGATCGTCAGTGTAACGGATAAAGAGGGCACAGCGAAAGTGATATCTGCGGAAAAGGTCCTCATGTGCGTGGGACGCCGTCCGGCAACGGAAGGCCTGGGTCTGGAATCTATCGGCGTAGCCACAGAGAGAGGCAGAATTCTGGTGGATGAAAAGTATCAGACCAATGTAGAAAATATCTATGCTATCGGCGACTGCACTGGGGGTATCATGCTGGCTCATGTGGCTTCCGCAGAGGGTATTGCGGCAGTGGAGAAGATTATGGAGTGTAAAAATCACACGGATTTCGAGACGATTCCGTCTTGCGTCTACACTTCACCGGAACTGAGCAGTGTCGGCCTGAGCGAGAAAGAGGCAGCAGCCAAAGGACTGGATTATAAGACCGGAATCTTCCCGCTAATGGGTAATGGAAAGTCTTTGATCATCGGAGATACGTCGGGATTGGTAAAGATTATTGCGGACAGAAACTCTGGAGAAGTCCTGGGAATACACATGTGCGGCCCAAATGCTACGGAGCTGGCTGCATACGGCGCACTTGCCATCCATCAAAAGGCCAGGGTGGAGGATCTGCTGTCCACTATTCACGCACATCCCTCGGTAGGGGAGTCCTTGCAGGAAGCGGCACATGCAGTGTTCGGAAATGCTCTGAACATGCCGCCGGTCAAATAAGAGAAGGGAATTATAATATAAAGGAGAAATATCATGGCTTTAAAATCAGCGAAAGAATATATAGAGAGCCTTAGAACTCTCAATACCAGAGTATATATGTTCGGAGAGAAAATAGACAACTGGGTGGATCATCCCATGATCCGTCCATCTATCAACTGCGTGGCGATGACCTATGAGCTGGCCGCAGATCCGCAGTACAGCGATCTGATGACTGCAAAATCCAGCTTGACGGGAAAGACCATCAACAGATTTACCCACCTGCACCAAAGCAGTGAGGACCTGGTGAAAAAGGTGAAGATGCAGAGGCTGATGGGCCAGAAGACCGCCTCCTGCTTCCAGCGCTGCGTAGGTATGGACGCTTTTAACGCGGTTTTCTCAACCACCTTTGAGATCGATGAATCGTACGGCACATCCTATCACCGGCGGTTCACCGAGTTTCTGAAGATGGTCCAGGAGGAAGACCTGGTAGTAGACGGAGCCATGACAGATCCCAAGGGGGACAGGGGCAAAGCGCCGCATCAGCAGGCAGATCCGGATCTGTATATGCATATCGTAGAGCGGAGGAAAGACGGTATCGTAGTCAGAGGGGCGAAGGCCCATCAGACCGGCTCCATCAATTCTCATTGGCATCTGATTATGCCGACCATTTCCATGAGGGAAGAGGACGCAGACTACGCTGTATCCTTTGCATGCCCAAGCGATGCGGAAGGCCTGTTCATGATCTATGGCAGACAATCCTGCGACACCAGAAAGCTGGAAGAGGATGCGGATATGGATCTGGGCAACAAAGCCTTTGGTGGACAGGAGGCCCTGGTGGTCTTTGACAACGTGTTCATTCCAAACGAATATGTCTTCATGGCCGGAGAATACGACTTTGCTGGCGTACTGGTGGAGCGTTTTGCCGGATATCACAGACAGAGCTATGGAGGCTGTAAGGTAGGTGTGGGCGATGTGGTCATCGGTGCGGCGGCTCTGGCTGCTGAGTACAACGGCGCGGAGAAGGCGTCTGCCGTCAAAGACAAGCTGATCGAGATGACCCATCTCAACGAGACGTTGTATTCCTGCGGTATTGCCTGCTCGGCGGAAGGGCATCTGACAAAGGCTGGAAATTACGAGATCGACATGCTGCTGGCCAACGTCTGCAAACAGAATGTGACACGGTTCCCATACGAGATTGTCAGACTGGCGGAGGACATCGCGGGAGGCCTGATGGTAACTATGCCGGGTGAAAAGGATTTCAAGTCCGATACTGTGGTAGGAAGAAACGGCGAGACCATCGGAGATATCTGCAGCAAATTCTTCGCGGGACGGGAAGGCGTAAAGACCGAGGACAGAATGCGCGTCTTGAGGTTCCTGGAGAACATCTGTCTGGGCGCATCAGCCGTAGGATACAGGACAGAGTCCATGCACGGAGCAGGTTCCCCTCAGGCGC
>CALLDR010000078.1 GCA_937997955.1 uncultured Emergencia sp.
TCACGACCAGCATCATATTCTGCTACCTCCACATAAAAGGCGGATATCGATCCAAGTCTCCGCGCAGCACACGAGCAAACAGCATCGACTGCGTATAAGGTATCAAACCGATTGAAATCTTTTCCTTCAGAAACGGGTGCTGGATCGTCTCACGCTTTCTGGCGCGCCACTGCTCGATGACCTTTCTCCGCCCTTTCTCGCTAAGATACACAGCGCCAAAATCAGTAATAAAATCCTGTGTGCGGAACTGATCTTTATTAAACATCGAAATAACCATTCGATCGCATAAAGGAGCGCGCAGTTCCTCCATAATATCCAGCGCAAATGAGGAGCGTCCCGGACGCAGCGTATGCAGATATCCCGCAGCCGGATCAAGCCCTATGGTTTCCATCGAAGAACGAATATCATGTGACAGCAGCGTGTAAACAAATGACAACACCGCATTGACCTCATTCAGCGGAGGCCGCCGGCTTCTTACCTCAAACCGATATCCCTTCGGACTTGATAGTAAATCATCAAAATGAGAAAAATAGATTGATGCAGCTGCGCCCTCTATTCCTCGCATCGAATCAATATCCGTACAGCAATTCAGCTTTTTCGCTATTTCAGTCAGATCAGATGCCGAAGCTAAAATACCTTGTTTAACCGTTTCATCGGAGGCCGCGCGAGCATATCGCATCAGCACAGACTTACTGTTTCGAATCTTACAAAACAGCAAATCGGCAGCAAAAGTTCTCGCAAAATCTGTATCTGCCAAACTTTCGTATTGACGTTTTCGCAGTAATACATTACCGCTGACTGGGCCGCACATACGCCCCTGAAAGAAACCGTTTTCACTGAGAAAGCTGATTGTCACATCATGCTGCGCACAAAACGACAGCAGTGCAGTCGACATTGTGTTCTTCCCGAAGAGAACCACGGAATCCACCTGTGAAATTGGAACTGATGCCTTTTCAGTGCCGCCTATTGCCACGCAGATATTTCCGTTCCGTTCAAACAGATAGCTTTCCGGGGTCGTGATATACAGTGTTTCAAGCAGTTTTTTCATTCCACATCTCTCTCCATTGCCTGTCTGCGAAGCTCGTGACAGTAATTTGAAGCTGACCGCTGCATACCGGGCCGGCAATGCTCTCGAAGAGAGCATGCCCTGCACTTTGCTTCTTTCTCCGCCAGTGGAATTGAAAAGCTGCGGCGGAATAATTCAATTTTATGAATTGTCTCTTTTACAAGATTTCGTAATTCTTCGGTAAATGGAACTGAATAGCGCCGGTGAGATGTGATATAGTAAATCGCCCCCTCCGGAATACTGGTCTGAAACATTTCTTCCAGACACATTGCCTGTGCGCAAAGCTGTATCTCATACTCCCGTTCTGCCCGAATCTTTCCATGTTTATATTCAACAGGATATAGACGCACAGGGAAATCCAGTGCAGGAATGCGGCAGCCCCGAGCATCTGTCTGCGCCTCGATGCAATCGCATTTTCCTGCAACGCCTAATGTATGCGAAAATACAGGAAACTCATACAGTTTTGCAGTCTCTCCCCGGCGCTCTATCCGTTGCGCATGCACCCGTTCATGCTCAGCACGCCCTTTTTCCGTATCTGCACTTTCTTTCCAGAGCTGCTCATTTGTCAGCAGCGCCGCTCGCCTCAGGCAAAATCCGGCATGTGAAAGCCGTGAAAGAGGAATCGGCCCCCAGTCATCATCCATGGCAGAACCAGTCCTCATCTTCAGGCAGCTCATCCCAGATTACAGGAGAAAAAGCATCCGACTTGAATCCGATCCGCACCCCCTGCGGCACTTTGTCCAGTCGGACTGCAGCATCATAATCCCGATAGCTGCGCGGATAAGCAACGGTATCCTTTTTCGAAACCTTGACCAGATCAAACAGCCTGTGTGCAGGTGCGCAGCCCAGCTTAGCCTGACGAACTCTCTGAATCGGGTCAGAATCCGTACCGACGTGCTTGAAAATAATCAGTGGAGAGACAACTTCCATTTCGCCCTTGCTGGCGGAACGGTCGTGCTCATACATATTCATGATCGCCTCAAAAAGGACGTTCAAGTCCTCCTTGTCAAATCCGGTTTCTTCAGCAAGGTTGGCGCTGATAAATCCGCGAACTTCATACAGGCCAAAGGGAATCATCTGTCTGCGTCCCATGGTGCGAAGCTTATCCTCAGGCTGTGCCTCTTCCCACGCAATATATTCCTCTACGGTCGCCCCATCTTTCACCTTGTCCGCAACTGCCATACGAGTAATCGAAATATCCAGCGGCAGCACAGCATCCAGGCTTTTTCCATAGGTAATCTGTACAGGACCGCGGACCTGCCCTGCATTAGGGCCTGTGGACATTACTGCACCGAACGTGCGGACATCATAGAAAAGTTCGCATGCTTTTTTCCGTCCGGCATAAACCGCGTCTTTTGCCTTTGCGCAGTCATCTACGCCGGCAGCTCGTTTTGCCTCTGCAATATGGCGGTTAATGTTGGTTGCCTGCTGAATGATGATATTCATCCCCGGCTCGTCTTTGTGCGCCAGTTCAACGTAATTGCGAATACGACGCTTGGTCGCGCCGTCTGTGATAAAGCCCTGCATAGTCTGCGGATCGATGCGAGGCATATTGCCCATGTCCGGATCACCGTTCGGATTGGAATTTGTGCACGCTACATAGTACATAAACTCATATCTGTTCTGAATTGCCATGATACATCCTCCTTTTACTGTTCCGCCGCTGCTGTTCTTTCCTTCGATGCAGCAACTGCTTCCTTTCTCTCTTTATTGAGCTTTGCTCCCATCTGGTAATAACCCAGCGCAAAATAAGACTGCTGTTCCAGATTCAGCGTTGCAGGTATATGCCTGCCCAGCGCGACAGATACTTCCTGCAGATTCTTCCTGTACCTGTCAGCCAGCCACTTATTCTCCATTTTCTCCAGATGGTAATTGGAATGCCTGCTGAGCTGACCGATGGCCAGTGCCGGCATCTGGATTGCCGAGGCATAGTAACGCTCCACAATACCAGTATTGACGTCAGGCATCGCTGTTCTCTGTATTGCCGCATAAACAGCCATCAATCCGCCGCAGTGATAAGCCGGGTTGGAAAGATTCAGATTGTATTCTTCCACGATTGATACCTCCTGATGATTCATTCGATTTTTTCGAAGCAGCCAGACCTTCAGCCATTGACAGGCAAGGCTGTCAGGCATGGTACTATGTATATTGCGGGTTGTCTGCGCGCTCTCATCATTACCTGCCAGCAGCTTTGACCGAATGTAGGTCAGTGCTTTCGACGCAACAGCATCCGGAAGAACGCCACCCGTTAGAATGGCTTGAATAATCGTTGGTGTAATTCCTGACAGTTCCTTCGGCATTCGCTCTAAGGGTCGGCTGTCAGACTTTAGAAATTTGAGCAGATGAATCAGCCGGGCTGCCAGCTTTACCTGCTTGATATTCCCAGTGCCGCTGTAATTGGTCAACGCCAGATCCGTATACCACTGATTGATGTTTCGGCGAAGATCGGCGTAATTGCCCCGGTCATATCTGCGGATCATAATACGACTATTGACGCCCGACAGCATGAGAATATTGTACGATACATCATCCAGATCAGGAACAGCATCGCCGGATCGAACACTTTCAGGAGCCTGATCAGCCCTTTTGCGTTCTGCCCGCTCGTTGACTTTCGTCTCTTCTTCCGGCACATCTTCGGGATCGGCTTCTGCTGTATCGTCCCCTAAATCGTCGAGGAGGTTGAATAAATCCTTATCCTTTGGGATTTCACGGTCAAACCAGTGAACGAATTTCATACCCGCAAGAACAGGAGCATCTTTCAACAGTTCATCCAGCGCAGCTTTCACTACGCTGAAAGCCTCCTCAGAGACAGGAGCGTTGGCCGCCTGTTTCTGATTATACGAGCAGAACGCCGGCTTATCGAAGCAGATCAGCGAATCTCCCCTTGGATGTCCGCCAACGACGAAAAGTCCTTGAACCGGTGTCGTCGTAGTCATTGCCTGTGTCGGCTCACCGGTAATCAGGCACAGTGCAGAAGGTTTTTCACATTCCTTAGAAAACTGTTTTCGAAAGGATTTCCACCAATCTCGAACCTTTTCGGACTGCAATACCGACTGACCGTTGACCCGAAAGGATACCGTATCTCCCGGCTTGATTTTCATTCTGTCGAGTTCTTCGCGGATTTTTTCTATCGTTTCAGGCGTTTTCAGTGCACGTACACAGACCTTCAGCCGCGGCTCTGCCTCCGATGCACTGCGGAGTGTTTCCAGAAAAAACCGACTCTTGGCTGGCAGTTTGCCATCCTCTGTTGCTGCATCAGGCACAACAATCGAACGTTTCTCAACAAGAATATTACATTTATCTCTGCCCTGCGCAAGGCTTCCAATGTTCGGACACAGTACCGATTCCTTATCCCCCAGATAGATGCTGACATGATCATCGTCTTCAGAAAGTGAAATATAAGCCTTAACCGTCTTGTCCGAAAAGCCTGGCGGCTGCGTCAGATTTTGACGCACGCCATAGTCATACAGTGCTTTCAGCATGGGCTGCATCCCCCTTCAAAACCGCCGGACTGTCATACGGCGGAATGCTAATGATGCCGTTCTCCATAACTGCATGAAACAACGACATTTGGATTTTGGTCTTTTTTGTGACTTCTATGTCTTCCGGTGTGAAAAGATCGTAAACCATCAAGCCCACATCGATAGACTGCTGGACGGGAGGCCGGATTCCATCACTCTCCTCGAAATAGCAGGTAAACTCTCTCAGTCCCAGCGAGGGCTGAAAAAAGCATTTTCCGCCGCGAATACGGCGCAGAGCCTGCGTATACAGTTGTTTTTCACACCCTGCAAAGGCCGGCCGAGGAATGATAGATGCCGCAATTCGATAGCGCACATCCTGCAGCGCAGTAGTTTGCCGCTGCGTCCGCTCCTCCTCGGTGAAAATCGGCTTTGTGCTGACGGTACATTTCACTTCATTACGCTTAAAACTGATATAACGGATGGGGTTCAGCACTTCAATACGATTGACCTGCCAGCGAAACTCTTTCGGCTTTGAATAAATCGCTGAAAGAATTCCTCTTGCGGCAGATGGAGTCGGAAATGGATAGGTTAATCTTTCAACTTTTGCATATGGCATGGTAAAACATGCAAAGTCTCCCCACACCTCGATAACAATTTCTTTCAAGCACAATTCACCTCCATGATTTGCGTGCTCCGCATCGATTAACGATCGGAGCTGTCAAATTATAATATATATTTTTCTACTCGTCAGCTGAAATTTCAGCTGTATGTCATATATATTATAATTTATAACCCACAAGTTGTCAAGCTCTCCCATCTATGCTATCTGTAAAAATAATAGCACGTTAAGTGTCCAATAAAACGTACACTCAACGTGCTATCCTTACCATATACCGTCAAATTCTTCTCCCTGCGGCAAATGAAGTCCCATCTCCGCAGAATAGTATTCTTCATATTGCGGACGGAGCAGGTACACGCGGCTGCCCGCCGTCTGCCCATCGAACCGAGCTCTGTTTCTGCGGGCAACCGGAATTTCTTCCGCATAGATATCCAGATTTTTGTCAAAGCAGGTCAAAGTAATAGATGCTGCTTCCTTCAGAATTCGGGCATCTGCTCCCTGTTCGCGCAGCTGCTTCGATATACTCTTATACAATTCGTGTTTCTCCGCATAGGGGACAATAATCTGCACACCGGCATTGTCAATCAGCGTATACTGTGCCGCTGTTTGCGCAAAAGACCGGACATCAATCGCCTCTGTCAATGTTTTCTTGTCTGTACTCCCATCGAACAGCCGCTGATAATACTCCCGAATATTATCCGGATCATGAATAGAAAAAGGCGGCGACATTTCCTGCACGGTAACGGCAGCATTGTTATACCAGTCATCCGGGTATAGCCTGCGGCTATCCTCAGGACAAAATACGATTACTCGTCCCATCTGGTCACGTCCGTTGCGGTTGCACCGTCCGGCCGCCTGAATGATGGCATCCAAAGGCGCCAGAGCGCGATATACCGTTTTGAAGTCCAGATCCACTCCCGCTTCAATGCACTGCGTCGCCACCACACGACAGGGCTTGCCTTCATGCAGCCGTTGACGTATGATTTCAATCTGTCTGCTTCGATGCGCCGGACATAAATCCGTAGTCAGAAAGAACACTGTATTCTTCGGGCAGGATTGATATAGTGCATCTGCAATCTGTCTCGCATGACGACGCAGGTTGACAATAGTACATACGCTGTCCAGCGGAGACATTTCCTCCGCGACTGTCTCCAGCGGTGTTTTTCTGTCAAGCCTCCATTCGATCTCCGTCCGCCGCAGTGCAGCGAACATTTTCTTGTTCTCCGGTATAATCTCACGCGGTGTCCAGTCCAAATCTTTTCGTGCAGCAAAATCCGGCTGTGTTGCTGTAGAAAACACCATTGTCGTATGATACCGACTGCACAGCTCGTTTACCGCGCGGAGCGTGGATGTAGTCAGATTAACCGGAAGGCTCTGCGCTTCATCGAATACAACGACGCTGTCTGCGATATTATGAAGTTTACGGCAGTCAGCAGGACGATCAGAAAACAGCGCTTCGAAAAATCGAACCGATGTGGTAATGATAACCGGCGCACTCCATCTGGCGGCCAGTTCGCGAGCCTCATCCGGCAAATTGCTCTGGCTGTGATCAATCAAAACGTCAGATACAATGTTTTCATAGATTTCAGCATTTTGCTCGACCAGCGTTAAAAACGGCAGTACAATGATGATGCGCTGTTTCCCATTCCTCAAGCAATGACGGAGCGCAAAATGCAGCAATGCCAGCGTTTTGCCCGTACCTGTGGGCGCTGTCAAAGTATAGAGTCCTTCCGGCCCGTCGCCCATTTCCCCGCATTTCTCGAAAACCCGGTCTCGATATATGTTTAACGTCTGATCGGCATTAGAATACCGCTTAATACCATCTCGATAGTCATTCAGCCTTTTCAGTAAAATCCGCGGGTCAAAACAGTTATTCTCCGCATGCGAAAGATATGCGCTGTCATTGTCCAATGCTGACGCCGTATAATCTGCATCCACCAGGCAGGAGAAAAGCATGCGGGTATACAGCATAGACTCCAGTTCGCCTTCAGGCGGTTTCGGCAGCTTTGGCGGCTTGAAATCAGGGAAGTCTTTCCTGAAAGCTGTATTCGCTGTCAGCAGTTGCTCTTTAGCAGCAATCGCCGGGGCTTTCCCCGCATTTCCGTGGACTGTCTTCTTCGGATCTGCAATAGCATAAAGTTCTCCCTTTATTTCATCATACGCGGCCAGGCCATCGTGATGGCCATTGATTGCCTCCGCTATCGGATGGCTGCTGGGTCTTCCCTTGTAGCAGGCTTCTGCGAAACACGCACCTCCCATAGCATGGTCAACGCCCGTTCGGATTCCTTTCAGCACATCCTGAAATGCCTGCGTGTATTTTCCGAAATCATGCAGCTGCCCTATCATTTTTGTAACCTCGCCTAATTTCAGCGGCTCTCCATACATTTGGGCAAATTCTGCAACTCTCTGCAAATGCTCTTTGACCGTTGGCTGATTTCCCTGCGCATTGGGGGATTTCGCATAATATTCCATAGCACTGCCCCATTTCATCGTTATTTCATAAACCCAGTCCTGATAATATAATTTCCAGCCTGTCGAGAAAGTCCATTTTTCACGACGCTGCCGCGCAGAACACAGATTGTCGGAAAAACGAAGTTTCCCGACAGTCTCAATTTCATTGTATTCCCGGAGCAGTTCATCGTCAAGCTCCTTTGGCGATATGAAGATCCGTGCTTTCCCGATCCGTTTTTCTTGTATTTGCGTATTTGTCATGATATACTGATCATGATACAATGAACTTTTGAGGTGTAGCTTATGGACATCTTTACGATACGGCAAAAGCTGCGCACAACGCGGCTCAGCGATATTCCCTTGCGCGTAACGTTTTACGCGCGCGTTTCGACCGACAGCGACGAGCAGCTCAACTCGCTCGACAACCAGATTGGCTACTATCGCGACTATATCACCCGCAACCCGGCATGGACGTTCATCGACGGCTACATTGACGAGGGTCTTTCCGGCATGACCACGCGCAAGCGCGACAACTTTCAGCGCATGGTGCAGGACGCGAAGGACGACAAATTTGACCTCATCCTCACCAAGGAGATCACCCGTTTCGCCCGCAACACACTCGACAGCATCCGCTACACGCGCGAGCTGCTTTCCGCAGGCGTCGGCGTTTTCTTCCAGAACGACAACATCAACACGTTCGACGAGGACTCCGAGCTTCGCCTCACCATCATGTCCGGCATCGCGCAGGACGAGCTGCGCAAGCTGTCGAGCCGCGTCAGATTCGGCCACCAGCAGGCGATAAAAAACAATGTTGTTCTCGGCAACAGCCGCATTTTCGGCTATCGAAAGGACAGCAGGCGCCTTGTCATTGACGAAAACGAGGCTCCCATGGTGCGCGAGCTGTTCGAGCTGTACGCTACTGACCATTACAGCATGAAGCAGATCGAAAACCTGTTCTGGGAAAAAGGCTACCGCAACCATAACGGCAGAAAAATCGCCCACACGACCATGTCCGGCATGATTTCCAACCCGAAGTACAAGGGCTATTATGTCGGCAACAAGGTCCGCATCGTGGATATGTTCACAAAAAAGCAGAAGTTTCTCCCACCTGAGGAGTGGGTGATGTTCAAGGATGAGAGCGGAGAAATCGTACCTGCCATCGTATCTGAGGAGCTGTGGGACGCAGCAAACGCTGTCCTCACCCGCCGCAGCAGGGATGTCAAGCGGCGGCAGAACCTTTGCAATCACGACAATCTGCTGACAGGCAAGCTGTACTGCACGCACTGCGGCGCGGCCTACTACCGACGCGATGCCAAAGACCGGAAAGGCAGCGTCAACAGCAAATGGGTCTGCTCGGGCAAGATCAAGAACGGAAAGGACTCCTGCCCTTCCCTGCCGCTGTACGAGCAGGAGCTGAGGCCGGTCCTGATGGATGTATTCAAGAAAGCGGACGTCAATGCCGATGAACTGATCGAGCGCTATATCGAAATGTACCGCGCGATCAGTCAGGACGATACCGGCCTTGCGCAGGAGATCGACACGCAGCGTACCAGGCGCGAGCTCGCTGAAAAGAAAAAGAGCAAGCTGCTCGAGTACAACGTCACCGGTCAGATCACGGATGCGGATTTTCTCAAAATGAATCGCCAGTGCGACAATGAGATCGACGAGTGCAATCTCTGTCTCGAAGAATTGGAAGCCGCCCGGACCTCCCGTGCCGACCTCAACGCACACATCGCGGAAATCCGCCGTGTTTTACAGGCCGCCCGCGACGATGCGGTGAACG
>CALLDR010000079.1 GCA_937997955.1 uncultured Emergencia sp.
TTTCATCGGATTTTCCCATGGCAGTGCTCTGGTCCTTCCAGTATCTCTTTGCTACGAATCTATGCTTCATATGGGTCTTTCCTCACTTTTTCATTTCCAATTTTCAATTTCATTTCTTCAGGTCTTCGATCTCTTTGATGCGCCGATACAGCGTCGCTTTGCTGATACCCAACACTCTGGCGGCCTCCAGCTTGCCTTCCAGGCTGGTACCGTAGACCCGCAGGGCCTCCCTGATGTAGTCGTCCTCCACATACCGCAGCGGCCGCAGCGTCAAAGAACCTCCGGCGGACTCCTTTTGATCGCCTGTGAGCAATTTCTTCGGCAGGTCTTTCGCCTCGATGTAACTGCCGCCTGCGATGTTGACGGCATACTCCACCACGTTCTGCAGCTCCCTGATGTTGCCCGGCCACGTGTATTCGCAGAGGATGCGGAGGGCTCCCGGCTCGAAGCCGAACACGTCCTTTCGGAGGGCTTTGGTGTAGATGTGCAGAAAATATTCAGCCAGCTCTTCGATGTCGCCGCGCCTTTGACGCAGGGACGGCAGCTGAATCGGGATCACGCTGAGCCTGTAGTAGAGATCTTCGCGGAACTGGCCGTTTTCCACCTGCTCCTCCAGATTCCGGTTGGTCGCGGCGATCAGGCGGACCTTGACGGGGATCTCCTTCTGCCCGCCGACCCGCTGGATCTTTTTCTCCTGCAGAGCGCGGAGCAGCTTGGCCTGCAGGTGGATCGGGAACTCTCCGATTTCGTCCAGGAACAAAGTGCCTCCGTCGGCAAGCTCGAACTTTCCCAGCTTTCCGCCTTTCAGCGCCCCGGTAAAGGCGCCTTCTTCATAGCCGAACAGCTCGCTTTCGATCAGGTTTTCCGGCAGCGCCGCGCAGTTGATGGGTACAAAGGGGCCTCCGCCGCACTGGCTGGCCGTATGGATCGCCCTCGCGAATACTTCCTTGCCGGTTCCGCTTTCTCCTGTAATGAGGATGTTGGAATTCCCGGCGGCAAAGCGGCGGGCTTCCTCCTTGATCTCGCTGATGATGCGGCTGCTGCCGATAATGTCCTCAAAGGCCATGTCGCAGCTGTAGTTCTGCAGCTTCTTTACGGTTTCCCGCAGCTGCTGATTCTGCCCTTCTTCCTTCAGTTTCATGATCAGAAGCTCCGAGATGCGATGGATAAACTCGATGAAATCCCGGTGCTTTTCCATGAGCCGTTTGATGTCCTCTTTTTGGTTGGCGTAGAGACCGATGCCGCCGTAGATCTTGCGCCCATCGACCACCGGTATGGAGATCATGGCGTTGACATCACAGGTATTCCTGCTGGGACAATGGAGGCAGCCCTCAAAATGATTCTTGCTGTCCTCTACGATCATCATCTTCCGCCTGCGCATGGTCTCCACCAGCATGGAGTTTTCCGTCAGCGTTGAAAGGTTCTCACAGTTGGTAAGTCCGTCCTTGCTGTCTCCTATGATGCGAAAATCCGTATCGCAGATCAGCACCTGCATCTCCGCTACCGTGCTGATGATGACCGCCATCTTCTGTACGTATTCTTTAATATTCATAAAATTCATCGCATGCACCTCGCAGTCAGAAAAGAGCTGCCGTCAGCAGAATGCTGCCGACGGCAAGGCTCTAAAATGATCTTCTTTTAATTCTAACTGCAACGGCGATTTTTTGCAATACATTTCAGCGACTTTGCAGATTACAGCAGATTTATCCGCTATGCTTCATAGGTTCTGAAGGCGAATACCGGCAGGCTGCTGTCCTCGGCGAAGTAATCCTTGTACAGCTGTCCCGCTGTCCCGATATCGGTGGAGCCCATGCCGATGATGCAGGCGCAGATGATCTCATCATCGTGTTCTCTGCCTGTCTTGTTTCCTACGACGATCTCCGGCATCTCCGCGTGGACGTTCTCCTCGGTGATGCGTCCGTCGTGAACCAGCTTCAGCAGCTCGCCTCTGTGGGCGTTCTGCGCCCAGCTGTCCACGATCAGCTTATCTGCCTTCAGCGGAATGTTCTCGTCCAGCTCCTGGAAGGAACCCAGGGACATGACGGTGCAGCCCGGCTTCAGCCACTCGTACATGACCAGCGGCTCGTCCGCGATGGTAACGGTGATGATGATGTCGGAGCCCTCACAGCACTCCTGATTGGACTTTACAGGGGTTACCTTGACGCTCAGCTCCTGGTTCAGCTCCTCCGCGCACTTTACTGCGGCTTCCCAGCGAATGTCGGATACCTTGATCTCCTCCAGATCTTTGCAGCTCTCCGCGATGGCCCGCGCGTTCATTCTTCCCTGAACGCCTGCGCCGATAATTCCTGCCACCCTGGCATCCTTGCGGGCCAGGTATTTGGCGGCTACGCCTGCTGACGCGCCGGTTCTGATATCCGTGATAAAGCTGCCGTCCATGATGGCCAGGATCTCTCCGGTCCTCGCTTCATTTAAGATGATAACGCCGCCGATGTACGGGATTCCCTTTTTATAGTTGTCGTTGAAGCCCCACACCCATTTGATGCCAGAGATGTCCACATCTTCGCCGATATAGGCTGGCATGGCGTTGTAGGAGCCTCCGTATGGCGGCCAGTCGTTGCCTTCACCCGTATCCAGGGTGATCTTTGCCGGCATGTTGACCTGGTCGTGGCCGTGGGCCTCATAGACCTTTTCCACCAGCTCGATGGACTTCTTCATGTCCAGTACCTTCTGCACGTCAGCCTTTGATATCATCTTTACGTTGTTCATAACTCTTTCCTCCCATATCTTTTTTCATGTTTAGATATATCGTGTTTGCATAGGATCATCTATGCTTATACATCATCTTGCGTTGATTGGTCTTTTGATTGATCTTTTGATTGATTTTCCCCGCCCTGCTTTAGAACGGCCCATAACCTGTGAGAACCGCGATGGCCAGCACGATGCAGACCCATACGGACCACTTCATGACCAGTGAAAAGCTGAACTTAAACCACTTTTTGAAGGATACGCCAGCCAGTCCCAGAGACGCCATCAGAATCGGATGTACCGGCGTGATCATGTTCCAGAATCCGTCGCCGCTCTGGAATGCCAGAACTGCGGTCTGTCTGGTGATGCCGAGTACGTCTGCCAGAGAACTCATGATCGGCATAACTACTACAGCCTGTCCAGATGAAGACGGAATCAGGAAGTTGACGATGCCCTGAGAGATGTACATGCCCCAGGCCGCGACCACGCTAGGCAGATGCGAAAGCGGTACAGACGTAGCGTAGACGATGGTATCCAGAATGTTGCCGTCCTGCAATACGATCAAAATGGCTCTGCCCAGGCATACCAGGATAACGGCAGTAGCGATGTCCCTGCATCCGATCATGAACTCGTTGATCGTCTCGTTGAAGCTGCCGTTGAAGTAGATCAGGCCGACGATGATGCCCATGAGGAAGAACAGTCCGGCCAGCTCTGCCAGATACCAGTCATACTTGATGATGCCGAATACCAGAATCGCGATGGTGGCTACCAGCACCAACAGGATCACCTTGTCCTTTTTGTTGAAATCTCTTTCTTCCATGACGCGCAGGTTTTCCGGTATCTCGTTCAGATCCACGGTCTGTCCGCTCGCCTTAAATTTCTTGCCGTGGCGGATCGTATGCTCGATGGCGATGACCAGAGCGCCCAGGCCCAGCAAAATGCGCATTCCGATGCCGGAAAACATAGGAAGGTCGCAGATGCTCTGGGCTACGCCGGTGTTGAACGGATTCAGCGCGCCGGCGGAATATCCGCTGTACAGGCCTACGATGGCCATGGAGACGCCTACGATAGGGTCAAAGCCCATTTTGATGGCGATAGGTACCAGAATGGCTACCAGAGGAATGACCTCCTCGCCCATGCCGTAAGACATGCCGCCGATGAAAAAGGCCGTCATGATAATGATGATCAAAATGCTCTCTCTGCCCTGGTACTTGCCGATCAGCCTGTTCAGTCCTGCCGCAATAGCGCCGGATTTGGTAACGATGCCAAAGGCTCCGCCTACGACGAAGATGAACCAGGCGATGTCAGACGCGTCCAGCATGCCGTTATAAATCGATTCAATAAGTGCCATAAAATTGGTCGGGTTCTTGTCCGTCGCCGCATACGTGCCGGCAACGACCAGGGTTCTTCCCGTCGCCTCGTCCAGTTCCCTCTCAAAGACGCCGGCAGGTACGATGTAAGTCAGCAATGCCGACAGGATTACCAGAATGATCAAAAGGGTTCCGGTGTCCGGAAAACGAAGTTTCCACTTTTTTTCTCCTAATTTAGGTTCCATTTTTTCCTCCTTGCTTTTCTCATTTCCCCAACACACAAATAGATAAAGCATATTTCGTGCCAAGTTGGCAGATCAAGCGATTGCAACGACTCAGGCCGATCCTCCGCTCTGCGCTCCCCGTTAGTTCTCAAACTGAGAAGCCTTTGCCGCCTGATTTCTCATTTTGAGAACTTCTCG
>CALLDR010000080.1 GCA_937997955.1 uncultured Emergencia sp.
ATATAGTGAGAAGGGAAATTCCCTGTCGCTTTCTGAAATTCTATGATATAATGGAAATAGGATACATTTAACTTATATTTTTATATGGAGAATAATGTATGAGCGAAGATGCGAGAAACGCCGTCATAGAATTGATTCAGAAGAAATATGGAACCCTGATGCGGAAAATCGCCCGTGAGATATTGGATGACTGGCAGTTTACAGAGGATGTGACCCAAGAGGTGCTGTGGAAACTGATATCCCAGCATCGGGACCGCGCGGAACTGCCGCCGGACCAGCTGAAGAACTACCTATGCACTGCGGTGAAGAATACCGCTGTCAATATGGCGAAGCAGACAGGTCGGCTGAAGGAAAGAGAGGAGCGCTGGCTCAATCAGCGTCCGCTGACCATGGACGCTGTGGACATGGAGGCTTTTCGAGATCAATACGGTTTCGGGCCGGATGTGGAGGAAATCCTGCGCAGTCTGGATAATGTGGACAGAGATATTCTGGGGTTGATGTATGGTCAGGGCTTCAGTCGGAAAGAAACTGCGGAGATCGTCGGTCTCAGCGATGAGGCGGTAAAGAAGCGGCTGCAGAGAGCAAAGGTGAAAATAAAGGCTGCTGTTGAGAAGGAAGGAGGACGCCGAAATGGATGAACGGGAAGCGTTTGCGGAAGCGGGAAAGATTCTGGAGGCTTACGGCAAGGCCCTGTATGAGAGCCGAATCGCCTATGTCAATTCCATGATAGATGAATCCGCGCCAAATCCGGATTTCTATGCCGATTATGCTGAGCCATCTCCAACGTATGTCGGCCGCAGGCGGATGTTAAAGCGAGCCTTGATCCTGATCGCCGTGCTGGTGCTGATCCTCGGCATGATGGCCGTGTCCGTGGATGCCGTCAGATTAAAGCTGTTCCACTATAGTTTTCGGGAGTATCCCGGCCATACCAAGCTGATTCCTTCGGAGATAGAAGAACCCGCCCAGCGTGCCATGCCGGATTTCGTTTTGGAATATGTGCCGGAGGGCTACGAGATGGTCAATTACGAAAAAGATGACAGCTCCCTGTGGATTGATTATGACAACGGGAAAGAGCAGTATATTAATTTCGAGGTCTATTACGCGGCTGATGCCAGCCCTTCTGTAGATAATGATACCTTTGTGCGCGAGGAAGCAAGGGTAGGAGAGTATCAGGCGTGGTATTTTTATGATGATGCGGGAAGCTTGATTATATGGCAAATGGATGAGTATCTTTTATCTATTCATTGTGCTTTGGATAAAGAAGAAACGATAAAGATGGCGGAATTCGTTAGAAAAAAATAATTTTTTGTTTTTACAAATCTGAAAAGAAACATGGACGTGACGATTCAATTCTTTACAAATAAGAACCTCTTTCAGACGGCAGTATGGCAGAGGCAGTGCTGAATGGATCGGTATCATCAAAAGAAAAGGGGGAAGAGATGAAAAAATCAAAACGGAGCAAGTTGGCAGGGGCCGCTCTGTGTGTAACTGTCATAGTAGTTGGAATCGTTTTAATCAATTTTCATTCAATCACCTCTGAGGATTCCACTGCTGATCCTATATCAAAAAGCATGAAGCTTCAGCAGGAAAAAATCTCTCTGATTTCCGAACTGAAGGGGGCTACGCCGTATCCACAGCTGTATATCAACGCGCAAATGCTGGTCTCATTTCAAGACGCTTCTTACAAAGACGCAATTGAAGAAGCGGCCGGGAATTATGTTGAATGTAAAGCTTTGGTCTGGTATGCTGAGCATAATGACATCAAAGTGAAGGAAGCAGAATTCGAGGAGCATCTTGATGAATTGATTGAAAAGGTAAAAGCTACAGATGATTTTCCTAAGCTTAACGCCGCGTGTATGGAAGCGGGACTGAGTGTCGATGACTTATACAGAAAGAATAAAGAGTACTACAGAGATGACTTTGTGATTGAGAAGCTATACGAACAATGGGTGAAAAGCTATTCAAATGATAAAGGATTAACTCTTGAAAGTGAAATGCCGTCAGCCGATGAAGCTTGGGATAAGTTCATCATAAGCGCGGTTGAGACCTATAAAACAACCGATGATTATAAGGCATTGATGCCCGCGATTGAGGCGTCAAAAACGGCCTATCTTCGCGGCGCAGGCGCTGACGCGGAAAAACTGAAAAAGTATGATATCTTTACTTCAAGATCAGGCGGCGCAAAACCTACGAGAAGATAAAAATCATGAAAGATACAAGAATAAAAAAGCTTACAGTGGGCTCCATCGCGGATTCTGTCAAAGCAGGCGGCGAAGTTAAAACATATACGTGGTATCACAAGAAAAACACCGCGCTGCTCGCCGCTTTGAGCACAACTGTTATAGTAAAGAGAGAATCGTCCAATACAACGATTGATGGAAAAAAGGTTCTATTTGGAATGTGAGGACTTTTACACAGGCGAAGGTTCTTTCTCTCAGTTTTGATGTACCCGACTGCAAAAGTTTAGAACCGCAGTTTATTGCTGGAGATTCAGCCTTTCGACATTTGGATATGTCTGAAAAAAAGAGGCTGGCTTTCCGGAAATACGATTTTCGGAAGAAGATCGTGGTTGACGATCCGACAGTTGTAACCCAATATGCAGAGCCATATGGAATGGAACTCTCGGACGGATTTTTCGGCATCTTCCAGGATAAGGACTTAAGGTGAAAAGGGCAGAGAGGATGCTTACGATGTGATGATGTATCATCTCAAATATGAACATTTAGAATCGTGACCTGGTTTCATAGAAGGCCCTCCATGGAGATACGACAGTAAGTTTTCCACGCCTGCCGTCGCCCGGCCAGACGGGGCGGAATTTCGTTTAACAAATGAGAGATCAAAATAAAATTATAAAAACAGACAATATTCTGACATAACTGTGGTGTAGTAAAGTAGAGCGATAGAAAATCATTTGAGCAGCCTGAATCTAACAAAAAAGGGGATCAAAATGAAAAGCTGTAAAAAACGTTTAACTGCATTCTACAATGTTGGAGGTGGAAATATGAGAGTTTATCAAAAGTCTCTGCTCATGTTATTGCTGACTGCACTGGTTTTAACTACCTGCGGATGCAAAGGGAAGCTCAGCGAGCCGGAGATGGCGGTGCTGAACCTGAACTATGAATTAGCGGAAGACGAAGCGCTGGAGCCTTTCTATGCTTCAGACACAAAGATATATGCCGGGGTCCTTAAGAAAGAGCCGGACACCATGTCAGCGCCAGGCTTTGGCTTTACGACAGAGAAGTTTATCGTTTTTGATCTTCAGAGCGGGGAGGCAGAAGCAGAGTATGACCCGAAGGAAAAAGACGTCTACATCTACCAGGCCATGCCTTTTGAAGAGGGAATCATTTACGCAGTCTATACACCGCCGGAACCGGACGCGTCCATAGAGGACAGCACTCCATGGTACATAAAATATATTTCTGATGAGGGAATCCAGGTTCTTGACTCCGGACGCTGCAGTAGTAAGTTTTCCATGCCCGCGTTCGCCCAGCTTTCCGGAGATGTATATTATCTGTATCAAATCTTTGATGGAAACACCGAATGTGGATTCGGAATCAGCAAAGCGGACCTGAACCGTCCTGAAACCATCGTGAAAGAAACAGACTATAAGCTGTCAGATCCGGAGTTTTACTCCAATGGAAAAGATTATGTGATATTGGTTGACGGAAAGCACGATTTCTTAATCGGCAACACAGATGGGATTTACAGAGAGTATGATTTGCCGGAGAGCATGTCAGACTTTGCAATCTGCAAAGATTATCTGTTCTTCTGCACGACATCGGATGGGAATAAATGGACGGCAAGGAGCGTGTCGCTGAAAACGGGAAAAGAGTATGCGTATGAAACCGAAACGAAGGAACCTTTTTACCGGATTGCCAGCATGAGCGGCGACGAGCTTACGTGTATCAGCGGGCATTGGGACATGTATCTTCTGCGTCCAGGGAAGAATTTTGAAATGGTTCCCGTGGAATCACCGGAAAAGGAATTTCGTGAGGCCAGAGAATACGTCCGCTATTATCCGTATGGAGAAAGAGGAACACTTGCGCAGCTTGATGAAACAAAGTTCTGCCGGATAACCTGGTAAACGTCCACAGCAAGACAATCACAGCTCCGGTGCTGTGCGCCGCGGCATCACGTGTCCATTGGCATAGAAAACCATTCCAACAGCCTGAATTTTGCAAAGAAAAGGAGGCGGATTCTAATGACAAAGAAGAAAGCATCAACCGCGGCAATCGCAGTCATAGCAGTCGTACTTTTTATCGCGGCAGGGGTTCTGATTTATCGGAATACACTGCCGGATTCGTACTCGTCGCGGCTTACAGAGGACCCAGAAACTTTCCTGAAGTTTACGGTCGAGGAAGAAAGCGTTACTTCAGAAAGCGGCGTATTCTGCCTTGAGAATCTGACCGAAAAAAAGATGATAACCGGCGCGGAGTATTTTCTGCAGAAAAAGCGGCTGGGAAAATGGGTGGATATGGAACCGCTGGTACCGCAGGATTTTATTGCGGAAGCAATTCTCATCATGCCTCAGGCAAGGCTCAATGTGGACTGGTCCGGCGCCTACGGTTCCCTGCCCGCAGGAACTTACCGCATGATAAAAAACTGTTCCGTTTCTGATGATGAACAAAGCAGCGATCGCACTAAGCCGTGCGTTGCCTGTGAGTTCCCGGTTCAGAAGAAAGCCGTATCATCTGCCGTATCATCTAAAGAATCTTCTTCCTCCCAGCCGCCTGCTCAGGTGGCTGTCCTCCTCTCCTCTGTCAAAGACAGCATAGCGGCGTCTCAATATGCCGTAAAGGAATTGGAATCTGAGCTTTCTCAGGAAATAGAAGCCGGAAGGCTGCTGCGTTTTGACGGCCCTTGGGCGGTTCCTATGGGAGCCGTGGGCGACGCGGAAGATGAATTTCAATCGATGGTCGGCTATATGGTGTATTTCGGCGATGGCAAGGGATCCGCTGGATTTCGCTCGGAGGTCATATGCTCTCTGACTATGAAGCGGAAGGAAGGCGGCGGTTACACGGAGAACAGAGGAGAACGCAGCTATGAAGTCCTGGGCGATGGGAGGTTTGACAATTTTTCATGGATCATCGATCATCCTTACGTGGCGCAGGCCGCAAAGTCAGACGTTTCTGGCAAAAGCCGGGACGAGATCGCTTTGATGCTGTACAGGCAGTGGATGGATACCCTGAAGGATTGGAACACCAGCGGCAGGACCTTTGTGGTTACAAAATATGACAAGCCTGCGGTAAAACTGTTTACGGCCACGGATACGGAGGACTGGGGAAAGAAAGAAGGCAGGAACGGAACACGGCCGATTCATCAGGGTTCTGTGAAAAGCTGGATCTACACGTGCCAGTGCCGGTATCAGTTTCTGGGTTACACCGCAAACGTCTCTTTAGGCACAGGGTACTGCAGCAGGGTTCTGGGCGTGGATCCGTTCTGGGTGGAGGACTTTGCGCCGGGCTCATCTGCAAAGGATTTCGTTTTGACCGAGTGGGCAGATCGCTATACCCTGGAGACCAGGCAGCATTGTCTGGACTCCATTGGGAATGAATGAAAGCAGAGCTTGTGAAAAGAACAGGACTTGGGCGGAAGCGCAGGCTGTATGACAGACGATGCCTGCGTTTGCCCGGTTAAACGCAGATAATGCTGCCGTACAGAATGCCGGCAAGGATTCCTGCGCTTTTCCTGTTTTCCATGTTGGAAGGGATCAGGTCAAAGCCTCTGCGGATTTTCAGTTTCTTTGCCCTTTCGTGACATTTCAATATAATTTATCCTGAAAAATCATGACATTTCAATATAATTTCACCCTAAAAAACATGACATTTCAAACATCGTATCCTATCCTCCCATGATCCACTTCCACTCCGCGCCCCTATCCACGCTTATCTCCCGCTATAACCATTCTCCTTCCGTTCACAGCCGCGTCTTCGTTCACAGCCGCGTTTTTCCTCCGGAGAGCATTTCCCGGCAAAAGGCCATAGAAAAACTGGAAAATACCGCGGGCGCATTGAAAAAAGGCGGAAATTGTGTTACCATCGGGTCATGTTGTGAAGACAATGAGCCGGGAGCGGGTCGGGAGATGGAGCGGACCGGGAGCGGCCGCGGGCGGCCCGCTGCTCAATTAAGCAATCGCAGTTAAGCAATTAAGAATTTCGTAAGAAATACCACCGCCGCTTTGTAATATTTGTGCGGTATGATATAGCTGTAAACGGAAAGGAGTCAGGCAGAATGAACATTTTAGTTTGCGATGATGACAAAGAGATCGCGGGAGCCATAGAGATTTATCTGAGAAACGAGGGGTATACCGTTTTCAAAGCCTTTGATGGGGTAGAGGCGCTGAACACGGCAAGGGACGAGCAGATCCATTTGATCATTATGGACGTGATGATGCCAAAGATGGACGGCATGCAGGCGACGATGAAAATACGGGAAGAGAAGAACATTCCCATCATCATGCTTTCCGCCAAGTCGGAGGATTACGACAAGATCACTGGCCTCAACGTCGGCGCGGACGACTATATCACAAAGCCTTTCAACCCGCTGGAGCTGATCGCCCGGGTAAAGTCTCAGCTGAGACGGTACATGGACCTGGGCAGCATGGAGAAGAAGAGCGGCGTTTACAAGACGGGAGGATTAGAGGTTGATGACGAAGAGAAGACCGTAAAGGTGGACGGGCAGTACGTCACTGTCACGCCCACCGAATTCGGTATTCTGAAGCTGCTGACCCAGCACGCGGGAAAGGTGTTCTCTATGGACCAGATCTATGAGAACGTCTGGAACGAGCCGGCTTACAACCCGGAGAACACCGTAGCGGTACATATCAGGCGTATCAGGGAGAAGATAGAAATCAACCCTAAAAATCCAAGATATTTAAAGGTGGTGTGGGGAATTGGATACAAAATCGAAAAGATTTAGAAAGCCGTCCTGCTTTGTCAGCGGACTGCTGTGCGTGGTCTCGGCGGTGGCGGCCATTTTCATCGGCTGCATGCTGGGGCTGACCTATCATGTCAACGCGAGCTGGCATGAGCCGATCAAAGAGATCTCAGAAGCTACGTCACAGCTGTGGATCTTCGAGGTGATCGCGGTCTTCGCTTTTCTCGTCACCCTGGTGCTTGCCATGTGGATGACAGGAACAAAGGGAGAAGACGGCAGGATCCGGCTCAACTGGTTCGACAGGATCTTCACCGACGTGCAGATCTGCGCTGGCATTTTGACCGGCGTCCTGACGGCACTGATAACCGAGGCGGTGATCGATATTCTGCTGGGCAGCAAATGGTACGATAACCTGCTGTCCTGCATGGACGAATCGATGCTGAAGGAGTACCAGGACTGGTACATGCCTTACGGTTCCGGCTTTGAACCCAAGTGGCTGGAAATCTTTCTGGCCGGCCTGGTTCTGGCGGCAGGCACATCTGCTACCCTTTGCCTGCTGCTGTCGGTGGTCAAAAAGCTGAAGGCCCGCTGCTTCTGGCGGTATACCATCATCGGCCGCTTCGCCTGCTATATCTACGAGGCGGCAAAGGCCAGCGAAAACGTGTTCTGGAAGCTGCTGCTGCTCATGCTGGCCGTAAGCCTTCTGTCCGCCACCTGGATCCTGCTGATTCCGGTGCTGGTGCTGATCTTCATCTTCGTGCCGAAATACGCGCGGAAATACGCGGAGATCAAAGAGGGTGTCAGCCAGGTGAAGTCGGGCAATCTGGACTATAAGATCCCGGTCCAGGGCGACGGGGAGCTGGAACGGCTGGCTGCCAGCATCAACGAGATATCGGAGGCGACCTCCGTGGCCGTGCAGAACGAGCTGAAAAACCAGCGGATGAAGACCGATCTGATCTCCAACGTGTCTCACGACCTGAAGACGCCGCTGACGTCCATGCTGACCTACGTGGACCTGCTGAAAACCGAGGGGTTCAACAGCGTCAACGCGCCGCAGTACCTGGCCATTATCGATGAAAAGACCCGCCGGCTGCAGAAGCTGACGGAGGATCTCTTTGAGGCAGCAAAGGCGTCCAGCGGGACCATTCCGGTGGAGATGGAGAAGATCGAAATGACCTCCATCGTCAACCAGGCGCTGGCGGAGCTGGAAGAGCGGCTGGAAGCCAGCCAGCTGGAAATCATCTTCACCAACAAAGCCGACGACGTGTACGTCATGGCCGACGGACAGCTTTTGTGGAGGGTCATAGAGAATCTTCTGGTCAACGTGAGCAAGTACGCGCTGCCGGGCAGCAGGGTATATATGGATATTCTGGAAAGGGGGGGCAGTATGATTGTCCTTGAGATCAAGAACATGTCCAAAGACCAGCTGAACATCAGCGCCGACGAGCTGATGGAACGGTTCAAGCGGGGCGATGAATCCAGAAATACAGAGGGCAGCGGCCTGGGGCTTTCCATCGCCAAGGACCTGACCAACCTGATGGATGGAAGCTTCCAGATCAGCATCGACGGCGACCTGTTCAAAGCCTCAGTGGCACTTCGGCGCGCCGAGTAAGGGAAAAGAACTTCACTACGAAATCACTATACGAACTCGCCATTTTGGTGTATAATTAGTATAGTGATTTTTTTAATGGAGTGTAACGAATGAAACAATTTTATGCAGCGGATTTACATACGCAAACCGAAATTACCGACTTTTTTATGGTAAAGAGCGCCGGCATCAAGGTCGGCTCCAACAAGAAGCAGTATTTTGACGTGCTCCTGGGAGACAAGACAGGAGAAGTCAATTCCAAGAAGTGGGATATATCGGAGCGGGAAGCGCCTGTGCTGGCCGCCATCAAAGAGGGAGACATCATCAAGGTCAGGGCCCAGGTCACGGACTGGCAGGGGCAGACCCAGCTGCGCATCGGACGGATACGCATGAGCAACCCGGAGGACGGCCTGGACGTTTCCGACTACATCAAAACCGCGCCGGAGCGTTCTGAGGACATGTACGATTTCATCTACCGGACCGCCGACGCCATGGAAGACCAGGACCTGCGCAGGCTCTGCACCAAGGTGCTGTCGGACAACTGGAACCGGCTGATGTATTATCCGGCGGCGACGAGAAATCATCATGCGGAGTACGGCGGCCTGCTGTATCACGTAAAGCGGATGCTGATGACCGGCCTTCGGGTGTGCGAGGTCTATCAGAACCTGAACCGGGATCTGGTGGCGGCGGGGGTCATTCTCCACGACATCGAAAAGCTCAACGAGATACAGTCCAACGAGTACGGCATTTCGCCGGGCTATTCCTTTGAGGGACAGCTGCTGGGACATCTGGTCCAGGGCGTCAAATTTCTGGACCGCACCTGCAGAGAGCTGGGCTTTTCCGAGGAAAAAACTTTGATGCTGGAGCACATGATCCTGTCCCATCACTACGAGCCGGAGTTCGGCAGCCCGAAGAAGCCTATGTTCCCGGAGGCGGAGGTGCTGCACTATCTGGATATTCTGGACGCCCGGATGTTCGATATGGAAGACGCGCTGAGAGGCGTGGAGCCGGGTACGTTCTCCGATCGTATCTGGACCCTGGACAATCGAAAAGTATATAAGCCGAAGGGTGAATAATAGAAAAACGGAGGATTTATAAAGTGATAAAATTTGACAAGGACGTATCCGCCGCGCTGCGGACGCTGGAAAAGGCCGGATTCGAGACCTACGCCGCGGGAGAGTGTGTCCGCGACGTGCTGCGGGGAGAGGAAGTCTACGACTGGGATCTCTATACCAGGGCTTCCATGGAGGACCTGACAGCCCTGTTTCCTGACGGACAGGCGCCGGAGAAGGACGAAGAAAACTTCCTGAGACTGGACTATACCTACGAGGTGAAGGGAAAGGACGAGTTTGATCCCGACGTGATCGAGGGTTCGATTCTGGACATTCACCCTGTGGACGTCCCGATCAGAGATTTTCTGTTTTCCTGCGCTTTTACGGTCAACGCCATGGCGGACAACCCGGAGAGGGGCTTTGTGGACCCTTACGACGGCCGGGAGGATTTGAAAAAAAAGCTGATACGGCCCATCGGCGATCCGTCAAAGTTGTTTCAGAATGAGCCGATCCGCATGATGGAGGCGGTGCGCCTGGCCGCGGAGCTGGGCTTTGACCTGCAGAAATCCATCTACGACGCCATCGTGGCCAACTGGCGGGAGCTGCTGGATTATGACATCGCGGCTATCCGTACAGAACTGGAGCTGCTGCTGGTCAGCGACCACGCGGGCAGAGGGCTTTCCATGCTGGCGGAGACCGGCCTGATGGCGGTGGTTCTGGGCGAGGACGTGGCAGGAAAGATGTCCATGAGCGACACCAATTCCTTTAAGATCCTCTGCGAGGGCATCGACAAGACCAAGCCAGTGAGGCTGAGACGTCTGGGCCTGCTGTACGCCACCATGTCCAAGAAGAGGGGATTGGCGGCTATCGAGCGCATGAACTTTGACCCGAAGACCAAGATGCACCTGGAGGACGCTATGACGGAAGTCATCAAGGTCAACTTCCTCAACGACGACGAGCAGTTCAAGCGGTATCTCTTTGAGCACGGATTGGAGCGCTACGAGTACATACACAACCTGGCCAAGGCGCAGCGCATCGTGTACGACCATCCGTCCCTGAAGATCGAAGCGAGAAACTACAGGATGAAGACCATCATGGCCCAGAAGGAGCCGGTGTTTGTTGAGGATCTGGTCATCGACGCCAACGACATCATCGAGGCCGGCATCACCGACTCGCCGGAGAAGGCGGAGGAGCTGCTGGATCTGGTCATCGCCGTGGTGCATAGAAATCCGAAGAACTAAGAGAGGAACACGCTGCTGAAGGCGGCAAAGAAGTTCTCACGCAGCAAATTCGCAGCAAAGACCAGATATGTCAGATGGGTGAGGTAAATGGAAGAAAGACAGGGCAGCATTACAGAGATCATCTTTCATAATGAGGAAAACGGCTATACCATCGCCGTCATGGAGACGGAGGACGAGATGTTTACCGTGGTAGGCTGCCTGCCTTCCTGCGTGAAAGGCAGCAGCTACCGGCTGCGCGGTTCTTTTAAGGTCCATCCGACCTATGGAGAGCAGTTCGCTTTTTCGGAGTTTGAAGAGGTGCTGCCTACCGGCAGGGCGGGAATCGAAGGATTTCTGGCCTCCGGCGTCATCAAAGGCATCGGAGCGAAGATGGCCGCGGCCATCGTAGCCCGGTTCGGCGAGGAAACCTTTGATGTACTGGAGAGAGAACCGGAGCGGCTGGAATCCGTCAGCGGCATCGGACCGAAAAAAGCGGCGCAGATCGCGGAGTCCTACGCGGCCCACCGGGAGTTTGCCGGCGTGTCCATGTTTTTTCAGCAGTTCGGCGTTTCCGCCGAGTACGCCCTGCGTCTTTACAAGGTCTACGGAAAGGACGCGGTGGATCTGATCCAGGAAAACCCCTACCGCCTGGTGGAGGAGGTCTACGGCATCGGCTTCAAGAAGGCTGACGTCATCGCGGAGAAGATGGGTATCGAAAAGGAAAGCCCTTTCCGCATCAAAAGCGGAATCAAGTACGGACTGGGCTATTACGCGGCAGATGGAAGCACGTACATGCCGAAAGAAGAGCTTTGCGAGAGGGTGGCCCAGCTGCTGGACGTGACCAGGGAGCTGGTCTACGATCACGTGGTGGAAATGGCCTTTGAAGGAGATCTGCAGCTGGACCAGCTGAACGGACAGACTGTGGTCTATCTGTATCCCTACTATCTGGCGGAGCAGCGGGTGTGCAGGAATCTGGCCGCCATTTCCAGCGCCGCACCCAAGTCCCTTTCCGCTGATGTGGACAGCTCCATCCGCATGACGGAGCGGCAGACGGGCATCGTCTTGTCCCAGCAGCAGGAGGAAGGGGTCAAAAGCTCTTTGACCAGCGGCATCTCCGTGATTACCGGCGGCCCGGGAACAGGAAAGACCACGATCATCAACACCATCATCAACATCTTTGAGCAGTGCGGCCTGAAGGTGGCGATCTGCGCGCCTACGGGAAGGGCGGCGAAGAGAATTACGGAGACCAGCGGCCACTACGCCTCTACGGTGCACAGGCTGCTGGAATATTACTATTCGGAGGGCGAAGACGTGATGCGCTTCGGCAAGACCAAAGAGGATCCTCTGGATTACGACGTTGTCATCGTAGACGAAGCGTCCATGATCGATCTGATGCTGATGCAGGGCCTGACCGAGGCCATCCGTCCCGGCACCAGGCTGATCATGGTGGGCGATTACGACCAGCTGCCCTCGGTGGGGGCGGGGAACGTGCTGCGGGACATCATAGAAAGCGAGTACGTCCATACGGTGAGCCTCCACGAGATCTTCCGGCAGGCGGAAGAAAGCATGATCGTGGTCAACGCCCACCGCATCAACAAAGGAGACTACCCTTACGTCAACAGCAAGGACAAGGATTTCTTTTTCATGGAACGGGCCAGCGACAAGCAGATGGTAGACCTGATCCTGGAGCTGGTGACCAGACGGCTGGCCGCTTATTACGAGGGCATCATACCGGTCCGGGATATCCAGGTGCTGACGCCGGTGCGCAAAGGGATCCTGGGAAGCGTTTCCCTGAATCAGGCGCTGCAGCAGGCCCTGAATCCGCCGCGGGAGGATCTGGCCGAGCGGAAGTACGGCGATAAGATTTTCCGGGAAAACGACAAGGTCATGCAGATTCGGAACAACTATCAGATGGGCTGGAAGAAGCGCAGAGATTTCTCAGAAGGCCAGGGCATCTTCAACGGCGATGTGGGCTTTGTGGAGCGGATCGACAAGGACGCTGGGCTGATGACGGTGATCTTTGACGAGGATAAATACGTCACCTACGATTTTTCACAGCTGGACGAGCTGGAGCTGGCCTACGCGGTCACCGTCCACAAGAGCCAGGGCAGCGAGTTTCCCATCGTGGTCATGCCTGTTTCCTGGTTTCCGCCGGTGCTGGCTACCAGAAACCTGCTCTATACGGCAGTGACCCGCGGAAAGCAGGTGGTGGTCCTGGTAGGCAGCGAGCGGAAGATGCACGCCATGATCGACAATAACCGGATCAAGATGCGCTACTCCGGGCTGAAATACAGACTGCAGGCTTTGATGGACATGGCTTTGTCCGGGCAGGAGCCGGCAGATGAGGAAGAGGAGGACTTTTGATGGACGGACTGCTGCGAGGAGCGTGGTCGGCGGCGGAAAAAGCCCTGGACCTGCTCTACCCGCCTTCTTTATACTGCGTTTGCTGCGGAAACCTGATCGACGAGACCCGGACCTATGATCTGTGCGACCACTGCATGGAGCACATACGCTGGGATCGGTCGGAGCCGAGGGACATCGGCGGCATGAAGACCCTGCGGTGCGTCCAGTACGGGATCTACGAGCGGACCCTGATCTTTTCCCTCAAGTACAACCGGAAGACCTGGATCGCCAGGGATCTGGCCCAGATCTGCGCGGACCGGCTGGCGCTGGCAAAGCTGGACTGGGGTCTGGATTTCGATCTGATCGTGCCTGTGCCTTTGCACCGGGACAAGGAGCGGCAGCGGGGCTTCAACCAGGCGGCTCTGATCGGGCGGCATCTGGGACGGCGGCTGGACAAGCCCTGTCTGGAGCGCGCCCTGATCCGGACGGCGGATACCAGGCCCATGCGGGGTCTGTCGCCGGAGGAGCGAAAGGAAAACGTGCGGGGAAGGTTCCTGCTGGACGGCCGCTTTGCCGGGCAGATCGAGGGCAGAAGGGTGCTGCTCTTCGATGATTTCTACACGACCGGAAGCACGGCCGCGGCCTGCAGACAGGCTCTGGAGGAGGCAGGGCCGGCGGAGGTATCCTTTCTGGCCTTCGCGGCAAAATAAATAAATAGAATACAGGCGGCTTTGCAGCTGCCCGGGTCTGTGGTTGAAAATCCAAGCCAGTTGCGGGCAAAAGGATCCACGTAAGCTGATCCGCAAGGCGGCAGTGATCATGGCGCAGCTTAGATGTAAGTCCTCGGGAAAATCCCGGTCAAGGCGAGTGTGGGGGCAAAGACCAGGTCAGCCGGGCAGCTGCAAGGCCGTCAAAGACGGGCGTTAGACAGCCGATGAAGGCGGGTGTCGATAGTGGTCAGACCGCCGTCAAAAAATAATTTTGTATGCAAGCCAGATTTCTGTATGATTTTTCTGCAAAGTATGGTATACTAAAGACAAACAAATACCCCGAAGCCTTCGGGCCGAGGGAGGGGCTAAGGAGGTCATCAAATGAAGGTAAATATTACAGGCAAGAATTTTAACACCTACCAGCACTTAGAGGACACTATGGAGAAAAAGTTTGACAAGCTGGGCAAATACTTTTCAGATGACATTACTGTAAATGTAGTATTATCACAGGAGAGAGGCAAGGACAAGATCGAAGCGACGATCAACGCCAAAGGCGCGGTTTTCAGAGCGGAAGAGGTCGTAGCGGATATCTACGAAGGCATCGACCGGGTCGTGGACAAGCTGTCCAGCCAGATGGCGAGATTCAAAGGCAAACTGCAGAAGCGCTACAACGACAACAAGGCGCTGAAGTTTGAGATCCTGCCGGACTTTGAGGAAGAGGTTGAAGAGGTCAAGGTTGTCAGGACCAAGAAATTTGAGCTGACGCCGATGACGGTAGAGGAAGCCATTCTGCAGATGGAAATGCTGCAGCATAACTTCTTCGTTTTCCTGGATATGGAGACAGACAGCGTCAATGTTGTATATATTAGAAAGGACGGCAATTACGGCGTTCTGGAGACTACTTACTAATATATGGTGCGAGACAGGCTGCCCTGCGGGGCGGCCTTCTTTTAAATGGGGGATATCGCGGAATATCGCGGGACATTTAATGCGGGATATTTAATACAGGAAAATGCGGGATATGCGTGCCCGCATTGGGAGGTGGAAGCATGAAAAATCAAAATACATCTAGATTCATCAGCTCGCTGATCTATATCGCCATGGGCCTGGTCCTGATCATCTATCCGACGGTGATCGGGGACACCATCTGCTACATGCTCAGCGGAGCGGCCGTGGTCGTCGGCGTACTGCAGATCATCGGCTACGCCATGACGACAGTGGAAACCAGGGTTTTAGAGAACAACAACGGTCTGGCCTTCGGCATCATACTCATACTGCTGGGCGTCTTCATCTGTCTCAAGAAAGAACTGGTCATTTCCATGATCCCGTTTATCCTGGGCTTCATGATCGCGGTCAAAGGTGTCACGGGGATACAGAACGCCGTGAACCTGCGGCGCATCGGCTGCGGCAGCCTCAAAGGCGGCCTGGCCTCGTCCGTCATCATCATGATCTTTGGCGTGGTTATGATGCTGAATCCCTTCTCCACCGCGAAGGTTTTGTCCATCATGATCGGAGTGGGTCTGCTGGTCAGCGGCGCCGCGGATATGGCGGCCAACGTGATGATGACGAGAATGCTGAAAAAGATGAAAGAGGATTAGGCCTGCGGAACGAGGAGCGGGCCTCAAAAAAGATCAGGCCAGAAAAGGATCAGGCCGCGGAAAGAGGAGCGGCCTGCGGGCAAGAGCGGGGGAGCCGGCGTAATGTTGGCTCTTTTGTTATGTTTCTTGCCGTATCCCCTTGAATTTTTACGATATTTACGATAAAATATTTTATAGCTGGAAAAAGGGGAAAAAGTATGGAAACATTTTTTAACAACATCATTTCGAGCATTGGAATCAACGATGTTTTGGATATCCTCATCGTGTCCTTCATCGTATACAAGATCCTCGGATTTATCAGGGAGTCGCGGGCCCAGCAGCTGGTAAAAGGGTTGCTGGTTTTAGTCGTGGCTTTTTTTCTGTCCGACATCATGCATCTGTATGCGCTGAATTGGATCCTGCGGGGAACCATGACCTTGGGCGTCGTGGCCCTGGTCGTCGTATTCCAGCCGGAACTGAGAAGGGGATTAGAGTATGTAGGACGGAGCAAAATCGTAAAGGCGCCTTTCGGGCAGTTGGACAAGGAAAAGGCCAAGAACATCACCGATGAATTCGTCAAGGCCGTGGACTCCTTTTCCAGCACCCGCACAGGTGCTTTGATCATACTCGAGCGTGAGACCGCCCTTTCCGATATCGCGGAAACAGGGACGGAGATCAACGCGGACATTTCGGCCCAGTTGCTGGGCAACATCTTCTACGAGGGCGCGCCTCTTCACGACGGCGCGGTCATCATCAGAGGCGACAAGGTCTTTGCCGCCGGCTGCGTGCTGCCTCTGACGGGGAACAAGAACCTGAACAAGAGTCTGGGAACCCGGCACCGGGCAGGCATCGGCATTACGGAGAACTCCGACGCCATCTCCATCATCGTCAGCGAGGAGACCGGCATCATATCCATGGCCATCGACGGGAAGCTGACCCGCTTTCTGGACACCAAGACCGTGGAGAAGACGCTGCTGAACCTGTACCTGACGGGCAGGGACGACGATTCCTTCAAGTTCAGCCGTATTCTGGAAAAATTCGATCTGGGGAGGAAGAACGATGCTGGCAAATAAAAGATTCAATATCATTCTGTCCCTGATCATAGCCATCTGCCTGTGGGCATATGTTATCGGTGAGACCAATCCGACGGACACCAGGACGTTCCGGGAGATCCCCATCGTCCTGCAGGGAGAACAGACCCTGGAGGACAACGGGCTGGCGCTGCTTTCCGTAAGCGCGGAGACCCTGAACGTGACCCTGACAGGCTCCAGAGCCGACATCAATCAGATATCCGCCAAGGATATCTCCGCGACGGTCAATCTGGCGGACGCGGCGAAAGGAGAAAACCAGCTGAAGATACAGATTCGGGTGCCGGAAGATGTGGAGATCGAGGATAAGAGCCTCAACAAGGTGACCGTCGTGATCGAAGAGAGGGTATCCAAGGAAGTGGATATCGAGGTCAGCTACGAGGGAACCTTTGATGATGGAGAAGAACCGATCACGGTGGATATGGACCGGTCGTCCGTCGTCGTCACAGGGGCATCTTCCCTGGTGGATAAGGTCAAGGCAGTCAAGGCCGTGGTGGAAGAAGGCAAGGTCAAGGAAGACCTGACCACGACGACCAGCCAGCTGTACCCTGTAGACGCGGCAGGCGAGACGGTCGACAACGTGGAGCTGTCCGCGAAGAATGTCCAGGTCAGCACCCTTCTCGCGGCCAATAAGACGGTGCCGCTGGTGGTGCCGATCGAGGACGATCAAAAGGAACTGCTTCCGAAGACTTCCTCCGCGCCGAAGACCATAACCATCAAAGGAAAGAGCAGCGATCTGGCTGACATCAATATGGTGACTACGGAAACCGTAGACCTGTCGGACGTCACCTCAGATACGGAGATCCAGCTGCATCCGATCCTGGAAGAGGGCGTGCAGGTATCCGACAAGTCGGCGGAGAACCTGGTCCTGAAGGTCAAGGTGACACCGCTGGAAAGCAGGACCTTCACCTTTGATGAGGGGGACGTGGAGCTGACAGGTCTGGGAGAGGACCTGGAGGCAGAAGTACAGGCGGCGGAGATCAAGATCGTGATCAAAGGCCGCGAAGAGGACCTGGAGGCCATCGAAGAGGGGTTCATCACCCTGACGGCGGATCTGTCCCAGCTGGAAAAGGGAAGCCACAGCGTCAGCCTCAAGGTCAGCTGCAGCGGAGACTATGTCTCACTGGATACAAGTCCAGATCACTTGAAAATTACGATAGAATAGAGGTAATTATGGGAAGACTATTTGGTACAGACGGCGTGAGAGGCGTGGCCAACGCGGAGCTGACGCCGGAACTGGCTTTTAACCTGGGGAAAGCGGGCGCTTACGTCCTGAGAAAAGAGAATCAGAGACCGGTTATCGTCATCGGCAAGGACACCCGGATCTCCGGAGATATGCTGGAAAACGCTCTGACCGCCGGCATTTTGGCCGTAGGCGGCAACGTGATCAAGGTGGGCGTGATCCCGACGCCGGCGGTGGCCTTTCTGGTAAAGCATTACAACGCCGACGCGGGCATCGTCATATCGGCGTCTCACAATCCTTTTGAATACAACGGCATCAAATTCTTCGGCGGCGAGGGCTATAAGCTGGACGACGAGCTGGAAGAAAGAATAGAAGATATCATCATCCGCGGCATCGACACCAACAGCCACATGACGGGAGAGCGGCTGGGCCGCTGCCTGGAGGCAGAGGACGATGCGGCGGAGCTTTACTGCAATTTCCTGCTGTCCACCATCGACATCCGTCTGGACGGCATGAAGGTGGTGCTGGACTGCGCCAACGGAGCGGCGTACAGAACCGCGCCGGCCGTCTACCGGGCTCTGGGCGCTGAGGTCGTCATCATCGGCTGCGACCCGGACGGGATCAACATCAACGACCATATCGGTTCCACCCATCCGGAGAAGCTGCAGCAAAAGGTCGTAGAGGAAAAGGCGGATCTGGGCCTTGCCTATGACGGCGACGCGGACCGGCTCATCGTAGTAGATGAAATGGGTCTGGTCATCGACGGCGACAAGACCATCTGTATCTGCGCCAAGATGCTGAAGGAAGCCGGACAGCTGGCCGGCAACAAGGTCACCGCCACGGTCATGAGCAACATCGGGTTTCACAAGTACGTCAAAGAAACCCTGGGCGCCGAGGTGGAGGTCACCGGCGTGGGAGACCGGTATGTGCTGGAATCCATGCGGAAGACCGGCTGCATCATCGGCGGAGAGCAGTCTGGACACATCATTTTCCTGAATCATACGACCACGGGAGACGGTACGCTTTCGTCCCTCCAGTTCGTGAAGGCTGTCAAAGCCTCCGGCAAAAAGCCGTCGGAGCTGTCTGCGGAGATCGAGATCTTCCCGCAGGTGCTGGTCAACGCGGAAGTGGCGGGCGATAAGAAGAACGCCTACAAGGAAGATAAAGAGGTGCAGGCTGCCATCAAAGCCATTGAAGAGGAGACGGCCGGCAGCGGAAGAGTTTTGATCCGCCCGTCAGGCACGGAGCCGCTGGTCCGGGTCATGATCGAGGGCAGCGATATCGAGCGGATCCATCAGCTGGCCCAGGAGCTGGCTGACCTGATCACCAGAAAATTCCGCTGAGCCTGCGGCACAGATTTTGAGATACAGAGTTTGAAATACAGAAAGGGTATATTATGTGTGGAATCGTTGGATATGTCGGTCATGACAACGCGAGGGACATCGTCATCGACGGACTGAAAAAGTTGGAGTATAGAGGATATGATTCTGCGGGGATCGCGCTGCTGGACAAAGGAAAGCTGACTGTCAGAAAGCAGCAGGGGAAGATCGCCAATCTGGAAGCCGCCATCGCGGGCGAAAATCTGCAGGGCGCCACTGGCATCGGGCATGTCAGATGGGCTACCCACGGCGCGCCTTCCAATGTCAACGCCCATCCTCATACAGACATGAACAGCAGCATCGCTATCGTACATAACGGTATCGTTGAAAATTACATGGAGCTGAAGGAATGGCTGAGGGAGGAGCACGGCGTCACCTTTCAGACGGAGACCGATTCCGAGGTCATCGCTCAGCTTCTCAGCGTTCTGAACAAGGGCTGTCTGGAGGACGCCGTGCTGGAAGCTGTGAAGCTGATGAAGGGCGCTTACGCCTTTGCCGCCGTGTCCAGAGATGAGCCTAACAAAATCGTGGCGTTCCGCAAGGACGCGCCGCTGATCGCGGGACTGGGCAAAGGCAGCAATTTTATCGCTTCTGACATTCCGGCTCTGCTGAAATATCTGGATAAGATCTATCTCATAGAAAACGGGGAAATGGTGGTCTGCACGCCGGAGCAGATCCAGATACTGGATCAGAATAAGAAACCGATCAAGCGAGATGTGCTTCAGGTGACCTGGAGCCTGGAGGACGCGGAAAAGGAAGGCTATGAGCATTTCATGCTGAAGGAGATCCACGAGCAGCCGAAGGCCATCAGGGAGACCCTGACCAGAAGGCTCTCAGAGGACGGCAAGGTCAAACTGGACGGCATCTCTCTGACACTGGAGGATCTGCAGAAGTTCAATAAGATCTATATCGTAGCCTGCGGCACGGCCTATCACGCGGGTCTGGTCGGAAAATACGCCATAGAGAAGATGGCACAGATTCCGGTGGAGGTGGACGTGGCGTCGGAGTTCCGCTACCGGGACCCTTTTGTTGACGAAAAGACTCTGTTCATCGCCATCAGCCAGTCGGGAGAAACGCTGGACACCCTGGCGGCGCTGCGGGAGGCCAAGCGGAAGGGCGCCAGAGTGCTTTCCGTGGTCAACGTGGTGGGCAGCTCCGTGGCCAGGGAGTCGGACGACGTGTTCTACACCTGGGCGGGCCCGGAGATCGCGGTGGCGTCTACCAAGGCCTACACCACCCAGCTGGTGTGCATGTACCTGATCGCATTGTATATGGGCGATCTGAGGGGCACCATCAGCGAAAGCTACTACAGGTTCGTGTTAGACGAGCTGGCGGCGATCCCTGACAAGGTACAGGCTGTCATCGACAGGGCCGGCGAGATCGAAAGCCTTGCCAGATACCTTTACAACCGGGATCAGGTCTTCTTCATCGGAAGAGGCATGGATTCCGCTGTGGCCTACGAAGGCTCCCTGAAGCTGAAGGAGGTCTCCTATATCAATTCCTTCGCCATTGCGGCGGGAGAGCTGAAGCACGGAACCATCGCGCTGATGGAGCCGGAGACCATCGTCATCGCCCTGGCGACCCAGGACTTCCTGTTCGACAAGATGTTTTCCAACATCGTCGAGGTCAAGGCCAGAATGGCCCATGTGGTCTCCATCGCCAAGGAGGGCAACAGCCGGATCCAGCAGGAGAGCACGGAGGTCATCTATATCCCGAACTGCGCCGACGAGGTGTCGCCGCTGCTGACGGTGATCCCGCTGCAGCTGTTCGCGTACTATGTGGCGCGTGAACGGGGTGAAGACATCGACAAGCCGAGAAACCTGGCGAAGAGCGTCACGGTAGAATAGGAGAAAACCATGAAACATGGCTTTATCAAAGTTCTTCTTCTGCTGGCAGCGATCACTTTGTTCATGGCTCTGACCGGATATACCGCCAAGCATAGGGTCATCGCGGTTTTCATCAACCAGATGTTTCTGAGCACCGGAAAGGGCGAAGTCGTCCTGGAGGTGGAAACAGAGGCCGCGGGCTCCGGCAGAACGGAACTCTACATGGCTGCGCTGAATCTGCTGCGGGAGAAAAAGATGCCGGAGTCGGAGGAAGCGGCAACAGCGTTTAAGAACGAATTCAGAATCAATAATGTAACGGAATCGGACGGAAATGTAGTCGTGGATTTTTCCAGCAGAAGGCTGGCGGGCACTGAGGCGGAAGAGCGCATGCTGATCGCCCAGGTCGTCGGGACGCTGATGAGATCCTTTGATGAAGTGCGCTCCGTTTCCTTTACCGTAGACGGCGAGGCCGCCGAGACCCTGATGGGACACGTGGACATATCCGGCAGCTTCAGAGAAATGCCGGAGATGGAACAGTAAGGGCGACAGGGCTTTCACGTCGCAGCGTCCGCATGGTCTGCGACGCCTGGCGGACGCCCTTTGATAAAATAGAAAGAAGAGGAAAAACACATGCAGAAGTATGAAATCAGGGATATTTCTCTGGCTCCATCGGGTCACCAGAAGATCGAATGGGTCAGAAACAACATGCCGCTTTTGGCCGGTCTGGAAGAGGAATTCCGGCAGAGCAGGCCTTTTGAGGGAATCAAGATCTCTCTGTCGGTCCATCTGGAGGCTAAGACGGCGTATCTGTGTCTGGTGCTGGCGGCAGGCGGCGCGCAGATGTCCGTAACGGGCAGCAACGTTCTGTCCACCCAGGACGACGTGGCCGCGGCTCTGGCTGACAGCGGTCTGTCGGTCTACGCGTACCACGGCGCGACGGCGGAGGAGTACGACCGGCATATCGAGATGTGCCTGTCTCACAAACCGAACATCATCATCGATGACGGCGGCGACCTGGTAGGCATGCTGCACACCAAGCGGCCGGATCTGGCGGAAGACGTGTGGGGCGGCTGCGAGGAAACCACCACCGGCGTCATCAGGCTGAAGGCCATGGAACGGGAAGGTATCCTGAAATTCCCGATGGTGGCTGTCAACGACGCCGACTGCAAGCATCTCTTTGACAACCGCTACGGCACGGGCCAGTCGGTTTGGGACAGCATCATGCGCAACACCAATCTGATCGTGGCCTCCAAGACTGTGGTGGTCGTCGGCTACGGCTGGTGTTCCCGCGGCATCGCGATGCGGGCGTCTTCACTGGGCGCGAAGGTGATCGTTACGGAGATCAACCCGGTTAAGGCTATCGAAGCCCGCATGGACGGCTTTGACGTGATGACCATGGCGCAGGCGGCGCCGCTGGGAGATATTTTCGTCTCCGCGACAGGCTGCTGCAAGACCATTACCGTGGATCACATGCTGACCATGAAGGACCGCGCGATCCTGACCAACGCAGGACACTTCGACTGCGAGGTGGATATGGCAGGCCTGGAAGCCGCCGCTGTGGAGAAAAAGGAAACCAGAAAGAACATCATGGGCTACAAGCTGTCAAACGGCAGGTGGATCAACGTCATCGGCGAAGGCCGTCTGGTCAATATCGCCGCCGCGGACGGACATCCGGCGGAGATCATGGATATGAGCTTCGCGGTTCAGGCCCTTTCCGCTATGTATATCAAGGATCATTACAAGGAACTGGGCAAGGCGGTCATCGATGTCAGCGGCGAGATCGACGATCTGGTGGCGAGACGGAAGCTGGCGGCCTGGGGCATCGAGATCGACGCCCTGACAGAGGAGCAGGAGGCTTATCTGGCCAGCTGGAACGTGTAAGCGCGGACGCTTTGTACGGCATGGCAGCCTGGTACGGCGCGAATGTTTAGTATGGCATGATTGATTAGTACGGTGCGAATGTTTAGTATGACATGGCAGCCTGGTACGGCGTGAATGTTTAGTATGACATGATTGCTCAGTACGGTACGGACGCCGCGGATACATGCCGGGAACACGGTTCAGGTCAAAGGGCGCGCTCTGGGGAATGACCCGGCGCGCGGAAACACAGGATAACTATATCTATAAGAAGGTGATAGAAATGACATATGAAGAAATCAGAGCGCAGGCGGCGGCAGCGGTGACAGAACTGCTGGAGACGGCCCGGCTTTCTGCCGGAGACATCTTTTTGATCGGGTGCTCTTCCAGCGAGATCAAAGGCGCCCGCATCGGCAAGGGTTCTGATATCGATGCGGCGAAGGCCGTATATGACGGCGTTTACCCGATTTTGAAGGAAAAGGGCGTCTATCTGGCCGCGCAGTGCTGTGAACATTTGAACAGGGCTGTCATCGTGGAAAAGGAAGTGCTGCTTCCGGGCACGGAGATCGTCAATGTGGTGCCGCAGCTTCATGCGGGCGGCTCCTTCGCCATGACGGTATATCAGAACGCGGCTCATCCGGTGGCGGTGGAAACCATACAGGCGGACGCGGGCATGGACATTGGCGACACGCTGATCGGCATGCATCTGAAAAAGGTGGCCGTACCGGTGCGGATCTCCGTCAAGCAGATCGGAGAGGCTCATGTAGTGTGCGCCAGAACGCGGCCAAAGTTCATCGGAGGCAGCAGGGCGGTCTACGACGACGTGCTGTCCGGCGGCGATATACAGAGATAGAGATAGGCTGCGGGCCGCGTCCGGATTGGACCGGGCGGAAACTTGGAAAATCTGCAAACAGGGTGGAACCATTCGCCCTGTTTTTTCATATTCTAAAGTAAAATTATGAAAGAAGCAGGTGAAAACTATGTCAAATAATTGTGGATTGTTTAATCGCGGCGAAAACGGAGTTGACTGCAGCTTACTGTTCTTCTTCCTGTTGCTGGTCATCATCTTCTGCAACTGCTGCTAGGCGGCGCTGCTGTGACCGGTGAAGGATCAGATACGTATTGCTGATGCTGCAAACACCGCAAAACAGGAAAAATCAAAATGAGCAAAGTGCAGCCGGCGGGCCTTGATGCCCGCCGGATGGAAGTCAAGGGCCCGCGGCCGCGGCGATCTGATCGCAGCGGCCGCGGGCCTGTTTTCTCGTTCAGGGACTGCGCGCAGGCCTGCTTTGCTCGGTTCTGTTCTGCTTGACGCTGTTTGGCTTTGCTTGGCTTTATTCCGCTCCGCCTTTGTTCTGCGCACATAAAAACGGCTCCCGTGGGGGAGCCGCAAAGGTTCGGGATAAGTCGAAGCTTATTTCCACTGCAGGGTGTAATAGCCGCTGCCGGAACCGTATTTGGTCACTTTGATGTAGTAAGTGCCTTTCTGGAGATATGTCTTCTTGACGCCGTTCACTGTGGTGAACAGGTTTACGGTGCTGCTAGGGTCCCCGTAGTAGAATTCGGCAGTACCGAAGGCTTTCGTCTTGCTTCCGCTGTATACGGAGAATCTGAGACCGCCGGAATAGCCGCCGGTCTTGGTGGTGATGGCCAGATTTACTGTTTGGTTGCTGTTGACTTTGATCTTGTACCAATCGGCGGAGCTTGAAGACTGGGTAGCTGTGATGATGCCCTTCTTGGTGCCGCCCTTGGAGATGCTCTTGGCTTTCGCTCTGGTGCTGCCGCTGTTTTCTGTCGGATAAGTGGCTTTGATATTGATGCCGTACATGGTGTCCGTCGTCTTAACGGCCACGTAGTAGGTTCCCTTTGGAACGCCTGCGTAGGTGACATAGTCCTTGTTGTAGTCAACCGTGTTTACACCCTTGAACAGGTTGGTCTTCTTGGAAGAATTCATCAGCTTGACAGAATAGGAAGAGGAATTGCCGTTGGTTCCCCATGGGAAACTGATAGTCAGGTAACCGGTCTTCGTGGTCGTAACCTTGTAGTAGTAGTACTTGGTGCTGCTCAGGCTGGCCGCGTTGTATGTCTTGCCCTTGGTCGGCGTTGCGTTGCCGGCAGGAGCGTAGTATGCGTTGAAGATAGCGGAAACCGCTGTAGAACTGTTGGTATAGAATACCAGATAGTATGATCCGGCAGATGGCGCCTTGACATAGAAGGTATCATAATCGTCACTGCTCGATACAGCATAAAGGTCTGTGTAATCAACCGGAGTTGTAGCATCCATGGAATCGTAAAGCGCTACGCGGGTATAACCGTTGGTAGCAATATTGAATTCAAAAGCGCCTGCTTTCGGAATTTTTACTTCCACGGCAAACGGTGAAGCGCTTGAATAGCTGACACTCCACGATTTTGCTGTCTCGCCGCTGTTTGCATTGACCGCAGTAACTGTTCCGTCGTCCTCCAAAGCGGTTACAGTGCTGCCTAGGGCGCTGACTGTGGTTCCCGCGAAGATGCTTTCTGTACCCGCGAATACGGTGGTAAATACTAACGCTAAGGTTAGGGTCAAACTAAGGAGTTTCGTTTTTTTCATCGGTCTTGTCCTTTCTTTGGTTTTGTTGAAGTTGATATCCATATTATACACTTTAATGAATTAAATTACAATGAGGATTTCTGAGAATTCAAGGCCTGTCCATGAAAAATGTTGTGACAATCTCCGCGGGCCGATCAAATGGCGGGCCCCGAAAAAGTTCGCTCGTCTCTGCAAAATTTCGATCATTCTCAGAGATTCCCGCCAATAGAAATTTAGACTGATTACGGCAGAATCTATCCGTAGTGGGGCAGACTTACATTTGGAGAGAATCATGCCTTCTGCCATGTGGAAAAAAACCCGCATTTTCTGGATTCTTGGAATGACGGGTAATTGCCGAGCATGACATAATGAGATGAATCAGTGCGCGCAGGGCGCTGGTCATGAATGCCGACAAAATTGACAAGATCTCAGGTTTCTGTCAGTTTTGTCAGTAAAACTCCTTGAAACACTGACAGGACTGACAAATTCTTTGGAATCTGTCAGCCTTGTCAATTTTTCGGCTGTCGATCATGTATTTTCAGCCTCTTTTGAGCTAAAATGCTGACAAAAAACAGATTTTTCTCTTCGTTTGTCAGAATTACATGATTCAGCATGCTAAATTGGAATCCACATTCTTCCGACATATTTTCATAAAGCGGATCATGCGGGAGCTTCATGACTTTAGAGGGAGTATAATAAAGAGAAAACAGGAGGGCAGAAATATGAAATTTGACAGAGCAAAAGAAGGAACCAGTGACAAAGCAAGCGTTGGTGTAAGCGAAGGATACGGAACCGTGGATAGATGCGGGGGCAAAGCTGAAAGCAGGGCCAGAGATGGAGCGGGGTCTGCCGGGCCGGATAAAAAGGACCGGACCGAAAGCTGGCCCGGCGCGGAGCGTCTGGCCTGTTTTACTGAGGCGCTGCGCAATTTGGAACGGTGTGACGGCACCATCGAAAAATATGTGAGAGATGTGAAGGTCTTTGGCCGGTGGCTTGATAAACAAGGAATGACGGAAAGTCAGACAGCAGGAACGGCGTGGAAGGAAAGCCTGATCCAGCAGGGTTATGAACCGGCCACCATAAACAGCATGGTCTGCGCGGTAAACAGCTTTTTTCGGTTGACAGGGAATACGGATATTCAGATCCGGACGCTTCGCGTGCAGCGAAGGATGTTTTGGGAAGAAGAACGGGAACTTGATGTGGCTGAGTTTCGCAGACTGCTGCAGGCGGCTCGGCAGACAGGAAAAAAACGGTTGGCGATGCTCATGGAAACCGTTGCCGGAACCGGCATCCGAATTTCAGAATTGAAGTACATCACTGTAGAAGCGGTTCAAAAAGGAAAGACGACGATTTGGCTGAAGGGAAAAACACGGGTGATTCTGATTCCGAAAAAACTCTGCCGTAAGCTGCGTATCTACGCGAAACAGATGAAGATTAAAAGCGGCGTTATATTTTGCACGGGCCAGGGCAGGCCACTCTCACGGAAACAGGTGTGGGCAGAGATGAAGGCATTAGGGCAGTTGGCCGGTGTGGCACCAAGCAAAATATTTCCGCACAATCTCAGGCATCTTTTCGCGCGGTGTTTCTATGGAGCGTGCGGAGATCTGGTGGGACTGTCCAATATACTGGGACACAGCAGCATCGAGACTACGCGGATCTATCTGCTGACCACGGAGGCCAGGCATGTGCGTCAAATGGAGCAGCTGCAGCTGATATGCTGAAATCATAGTCAGATGATGAGAGGACAAAATTAGTATTTTGTCCTGCAGATTATAGAAAACATTCATAGTTTGATACATAATTCGAAATAAGTATAACATTTTCGAGGAAAAATGACAAGGAAAAGATGCGATAATATGGAAACTGATAGCCTTTTTTTTCAGCTGTTGTTTTTACTGTACAGAAAACGGACCTCTGACATAAAGCTGATGCGAGATCTGTTTCTTTTAGTGAAATTGAATCTGCGGTGCAGTCGAATCTGCGGCAGGTTTTTGATCATCACCGCGGTCACTGCGGCCTGTTGAAGACAATTGCATCTGTCCTGCTAGACAAAATACTAATTTTGTCCTGTGGGTACGTGAGTTGACAGGCTGAGAGCGGTATTTTCTAAGCCAGTGATGCCGTAGCCTTAGAACCGCCAAGTGGAGAACTCTATGCTTGATATGTGAAAATATGACGCTTCGCAGGCGCTGGACAAATTGCCGAATGGACATCTTTGGCGAAGACAGTGGCTGACGAGGCCAATAGAAAGGAGAAAGCGAAATGAAAAAACTTTTAACCACGTTGCTATGCGTGACGATGGTGATTTGCATGATGCCGACCCTGGCGTTTGCAGAAGAAGGAAGCGATCCAGCCCAGGCGGGGGAAACCGTGCCGGTTGAAAACAGCGAGGAAGAAACGCCAACTGCGGAGACTGACAAGGTGATCACCCTGACTGGTGACAAGGCGACCGAGGAAGGCCTGAAAGCAGCCCTGACAGGAGCGGAGAGTGGAAGAGTTATCGTGCTGGATATCGGTAAAGAAAACACCTTAACGTACAGTGCTTCTTTAAGTGTGCCGGCCGGTGTGACGCTGGAGGTGAAGAGCGGGAAACTTACTCTTGAAAAAACGACCACTTTAGGAAATAAAGGTGCGGCAATCCAGATCGATAAAGATGCAGAAGTGGAGGCAACAACGTTTACTGTGGGAGACCGTAACGGATTTTATGAGGCAATCCTTTCCGTTGAGGGAAAACTGACAAGTAATAGTCTTACGGTCAACAAAAAAGGCACAGTTACAGTGTCGGGTACGGCAACGTGTACCAGCACCGGCATAACAAATTCAGGCAATTTTTCCATTGTAAATTCCGGAACGGTCAATTGCCAAAACTCGTCCATGACCAACAATGGAAGCCTTACAGTGGCTGAAGGCTGTAATTTGAACGTAACGACTTCGCTGACCAACGGCAGCACTACAAATGCAACCATTATAAACTCTGGAACCATTTCGGCTAAGTTTTATAGCGGTGGCGGCAACAACAGCAAAGGCTATGGAAATATGAAAAACTACGGAACCTTTAGCGTAGCCCAGGATTTTAGCACAAAAAAGGCTTTTTCACAGACTAAAGGAACTTTCCTCAACGCGGGCACGCTGAATGTAGGCTCTGAGGAGGAGACAAGCACTACTACTACTGCCACCATGACGATCGGCAACGCAGGCGTGGTCGACTGCACATCGGATGCGAAACTCTACGTAAAAACGAAGCTGGAAAACAAGGGAAGCGTGACCCTGCCGGAAAATTATACTCCTCCGACTGATTCCACCAACAGCGGAACGGTTATCGTCCTTGGGGAAAACGCTAATTATCCATTTAATGGTGAAGAAGCCCTGATGGCTTCCATTTCTAATGACGGACGAACCGGCTTCAGCGTCAACCTGGCTTCTGCCTTGACGGGAGCCGTTGCGGGAGATACGGTAACCATGCTTCAGGACTGCAAAATTACCGGTAATCCAAATGTAACGTCTCCTGACGTGACGCTGGATCTCAAAGGAAATACATTGACCATGAGTTCAAAACTTGACGTCAACTCCGGAGCGAAGCTGACGGTTACAGACAGTTCAACGGAGAAAGACGGCGCTGTCAATGGAGCATTCGCTGATGTCAGCGGGGAGTTGGTCATTAAAGATGGCACTTTTGGATATACTGACAGCGCAGCTGCTGCATATAACTTTTCCGTCAAGACAGGAAAGCTGCAAATTGATGGCGGTACATTTACAGCGGAAAAAGGGTTGGCTACGTATGAAGGAAGTAACAGCGGTGAGATTGCGATCACGGATCCGAACTTTACCTTTGTAAACACAGATACTGGCGATTTTGACAATCTGCCGATTGCCTGTGCTGCAGACGGATCTGTAGCTTGCAAGATCAGCCTGCCTGAGGGAAAACAGATTTCACGTATCGTAAATGAAGATGGGAATGGAACTTACACCTTCGCCCTCACGGATGAGCAGGCTGTGGCGTCTATAGATGGCGAGTCTTATACTTCCCTGCAGGCAGCCTTCGATGCGGCGGCAAGCGGAAGTGTGGTGACCCTGCTTCGGGATACCATCGCGACGGAGGTCACCTATGTACCTGCCGGAAAAGAGATTGTACTGGACATGAACGGACATGAATATGTCGGACTGAATCTGGTTACGATTTCTCCGCTGGCAAACAGCACCCTTACGGTGAAGGATACCAGCGACAAGAATGTAGCCTTAAGCGGTAAATTTACGATCAGCATTGGACGGGTGACCGGCGGAGCAGAAGCAAATAATGCAGCTGTCATCCTCGAAAGCGGCGCCAATATTGTGTCGAAAAGGACGCTGACAAACGATACCGTTGGCGTGGCAGTGGAATCCTGGGGAGCTAATGCTGCCAATGCGACGGTAACCGTGAAGGATGGCGCGAAGGTTTCCGGTATCCGCTCCGGCGTGGAGCTTTCAACTAAGAATGGTGTGGTCAATATGGAAGGCGGAAATGTAAGGAGCAGCGCCGATAGAGCTGGTTGTGGCGCGGTGATGGTGGGAGCCGATGGAAAGATCAACATTTCCGGCGGATCCATAGAAGGGAACAAGTACACCATCGTGGCAGGAACAAACGCAGCGGCCAATATTACAGATGGTACAGTTTGCGGGCAGATTTACATGAACGGAAATAATAGCAACCTGGAAATCGAGGGAGGTACGTTCAGCGGTAAGAACTCTGATTCTGTTCAAATCACCGGAGAAAATACCGCCAAAGTCACCATCTCCGGCGGCGTATTCGAGCAAGTGCTATATAGCTCCACCGCAGCTTTCAAGCCGAAGTTTACAATCGAGGCAGGCCTGTTCAAGACAGAACCTGCTGACAGCGACATTGTAGATGGCAAAGGCACATCGCCTGTCAAACTGGATGGAGAAGACTATACCTCCGTCGGAAACGCGACGGCTGGTGTGGCCCAGGTTGGCGAAAATGCATTCTATACCGACATTGACACTGCCATCGCAGAAGCTAAAGCAGCGGCGGATAAAGATGAGGGAGCGACGCTGACCATTCTGGACGACGTGGCTCTGGATGCAGATACACCGGCGGTGAACGGTGACGTGACGGTAAAGGTTGCCGATGGCGTCGTGATCGATAATAACAGCGGCAACAAGCTGACAGTCACAAATTCGAATGGGAAAGAAGTAACCGTGCCTGCAGGCGCTGTCCTGGATGGAAACGGAAATGTAGTCGCTGGAACCAAAGACCAGCGGCCGCAGGTAAATCCGGACGGCACGGTGACGGTTCCTGCTGGCGGTACGATTACCAGGCCGGATGGCAAGGTGACCGAGGTACCGGCAGAGAGCCAGGTAAACACGGCAGTGGCATACACCATCAACTTCCAGGATGGAAAGGCATCAGAGACGAAGGTCCTCTATGCTGGAATGGCTCTTCCGACGCCGGCCAAATCCGGCTATACTTTCGGCGGCTGGTTTACAGACGAAGCGTGCACCAACGCCTTTGATATCGCGAAGGCAGTAGCGGGCAAAGAGTATACGCTTTATGCCAAGTGGACGGCCAACAGCACTGGCTACTATCCAGCCACGCCGACGGCGCAAAAACCGGTGATCGAAACGACAGAGGGCGCAGCTGCGGTCCTGGACAGCACAGGCACCACGGCGACCATCACCGTGGCCGATGGCTATGAGCTGGTCGATGTAACCGTCAACGGCATATCCAAGGGCAAAGTGACCACCCTGACCGGTCTGAAGACGGGAGACAAGGTTGTGGTTACTGCGCAGAAGATTACGACCGCAGATGATATAGCGGCCCAGATCGCGGCGGTGAAGAGCGTCAAGCTGGTTGCCCGCAGCCAGATGTCCAAGGCACAGGGCAAGAAAGCGGTCAAGATCACCTGGTATGCGACTGACGGTTCTGAGGCAGAGCTGGACGGCGTGGAAATCTTCCGCTCCACCAAGCGGTACAGCGGATATGGCAAGAAGCCGATCTTTACGACCACAAAGGCTCAGTATCACAATACGGCCGTCCGGACCGGCGCCAAGTATTACTACAAGGTGCGCGGCTACAAAGTGATTGCCGGTGAGAAGGTCTACACTGACTGGTCTACCAAGGCATGGAGAACCGTAAAATAAACGGCGGCTATAAAAGTTACAATGACGAAACAGCTTTTGCACCATTATGCGGATACGGCTCCATAGATCGCATTTACGCGATGTTTTGGCGCGAGCAGATGTGATATTGATATCGATATAGGAGCCTGTACGTCCAATGGGCTAAAAAGCGAAGTTCATGCTTTACAGTTAAAACCTCCTGTTATTTTCTTTGTGATGGGTTACTTAACCGTCACAGATGATGACAGGAGGTTTTGTTATTTAAAAGTCCAGCCAAACACCGCTGATGCGCTGTCGGCATCAGCGGCGCCCGGCTGGCGGGTTAAAAGGAGAGGAAAGGATATGGCGTTTAGAACCGCAGGGCTGGGTTTTCTGGAAGGGCTGGCTGGGAATAATAGATGTACAGGGATTTGATGCTGTAGTAATCTATGGTCATGACGTTGCCGGTCCCCAGTTCCTGTAGCAGGATGTAGTTGATGCCTACGGCGAGGAGGAAACCGTAACGCTCTTCGATGTTGGAGGAGCCGATCAGCTGTTCGACGCGCATGTATCTGCCGATCTGGGTTCTGAGAAAGCCGTTTAAGTACTGCAGATTTTCATAGGTTATGAACTCCTGATAGCCTGGCGGCAGAAGAGGATTGGCAGGAACCTGGATCTGAGGCGCTTCCGGCAGCACGCTTTCCGGCACCACGCTGCTGCTGCCGCGGACGGCTGCCGCAGGGGGATCGGGCTGGCCGGGAATCGTTCCCATGGCGGGATCGATGTCAGGATCTGCCGCTGGCGACATGGAAGCCATGGCGGACATACCGGTCATAGATGACGCGTCCGGCATAGGCGTTGTGGCTGCCGCGACGCCTGTCAGAGAAGGCTGATTCATGGCAGGCTGTCCGGTATAGTTCATGCCCCGGCCGGTGGGGAGGATCCCGTCGCCGCCCCGCACGGTGTTGTAATTAACAACCTGTCTGGCTTCCTGCTGATGGGCGGTGCAGTTGTTCATCTGTGTATAGGGAAGGGTCTGCGCGGGGCGGTTGCCCGGATTTGTCATATAGTTGGGATTGGTCATGGATACGGAGCCGCATCCGTTTTTCGCGTCGCAAGATGTGAGCATATGGTATACCTCTCTTTACTGATAATTTAAGTGTTGGCGTAATAAGATGTAGGAAGATAAAAACAATGGTCGCCGACTCTGTTGTGAATGACGCCTACGTTGGTCGGAAAGTAGGTCGGGCAGGTCGGGCTGTAGGGATTGTGAAAGAACAGGGAGCCGTCCACGCCGATCAGACGGCCTCCCGCCAGGGCCCAATCCACGATATCGTAATGCTCCTGGGTGGGAGACATGTTATATACATTCTGGCTGTTATATCTTCCGCCTACGGATTCCCGCATGCAGACGAACTGGCCGGTTTGCAAATTACCCAAAGTGTAAATGAGAACTCAAAACAGTAATGCTATAAAAATTACATAAGTAACAACATGGTTTAAAAATGCCATAATTCATAAAAAATAAGGATTATACGAGGAGAAATGAATGTGAGTAAACATGCAAAGATAATTGCGATATGCAATCAAAAAGGCGGGGTTGGTAAGACGACAACGGCTGTACATCTGGGGGTCGGCTTGGTGAGAGAGGGAAAAAAGGTTTTGCTGGTGGACGCAGATCCACAAGGTGATTTGACTGCTGCTCTAGGCTGGATTCATGCAGATAAGATGGACGTGTCTTTAGCAACACAATTGGAAAAAAGTATTTTGGACGAGCCAATAGATCCTTTATGCGGTATTTTACATCATAAAGAAGGCGTAGACTTGATGCCAACAAATATTGAGCTTGCAGGGTTGGAAATGTCCTTGGTCAACGTAATGAGCAGGGAATTTACACTGCGTTCGTATCTTAGTGAAGTAAAGTCAGCCTATGACTATATCTTGATTGATTGTATGCCTAGTTTGGGAATGTTGACTATTAATGCTCTTGCGGCAGCGGATAGTGTAATTATACCGGTACAGGCGCAATATCTCCCTGCAAAAGGTATGACACAGTTAATTAAGACCATTACAAAAATGCAAAAGCAGATCAATCCTTCGCTTGAAATTGATGGAGTGCTGTTGACGTTAGCTGATATGCGTACAAATCTTACACGGCAGACAGCTGAATCTATACGAGCAAATTACGGTGCATTTATCCATGTTTTTAAAACCATGATACCAGCCGCAGTTAAAGCCGCCGAGACCAGCGCTGCCGGAGAGAGTATCTTTCTCTATGATAGTAAGAATCCAGCAGCGCAGGCATATGAGAGATTTACGGAGGAGGTGCTGAGAATTGGCGAAAAGCAGAGAGATAAAAATAAATTTGCCATCAGTAGATGATCTATTCAGTACACAGGAAGAGCGTGATCGTGATGCAGCCAGCCGAGAATCAGTTATGGATATTGATGTTGAAGAAATTTCTGATTTCCCTGGCCACCCATTTAAGGTACAGGTCGATGAGAGCTTGATGGAAATGGCTGAAAGTATTAGGAAATATGGTGTGTTAGTTCCAGCGCTTGTGCGGCCTAAGCAAGTCGGCGGATATGAGATGGTGTCTGGGCACCGACGAAAACTTGCAAGTGAATTAGCAGAGAAAAAGCAGATGCCGTGCATCGTTCGCGAGCTTTCTGATGATGAGGCTACTATTATTATGGTAGATTCTAATCTACAGCGAGAAAAGATACTGCCATCAGAAAAAGCATTTGCATATAAGATGAAGCTGGAGGCGATGAAAAGGCAGGCTGGAAGGCCAGGCAAAAATTCTGTGCCACTGGCACAGGATATAAATGGTAAAACATCGCGACAGATTCTTGCGGAGCAAGTTGGCGAGAGTCAGGATCAGATCAGAAGATATATACGCCTTACTGAATTGATCACACCCATATTGGATCTTGTAGATGAAGGCAAAATAGGATTACGGCCAGCAGTTGAAATATCATATGTGCCTGCGGACTTGCAAACGGTGTTGCTCGATGTAATGGCAAGCGAGGTATGTACTCCTTCTCATGCACAGACGATTCGCATGAGAAGTCTGCTAAAGGAAAACAAGCTAACCCCTGAAGCAATCTACGCTATCATGCAGGAGGAGAAGCCTAACCAGCGGGAGCGTATTGTTTTGAGTGAAAAACGCGTTGGACGCTTGATTCCGGCAAATGTGCCAATTGCGAGACGTGAGGAATATATTATCAAGGCTCTGGAATATTATTCCAAGCACAGAGAAAAAAACATGGAAAGATAATATATATTACCGCCCGAAGAAAAAATATATTTTCTTTTTCGGGTGGTAAATTAGAAAGTGAGCGTTGCTTCAGGTTATAACTCGTGGTACACTTTAGAAAAATATTGCAGGAGTGAACAGGAGGGACTAACATGAAAAAGATCCTCGGAGCCATATTGGTCGTGTTTATGATTCTGATTATGAGTACTGTGGCTTTTGCCGATGATACCGCTGATGCAAGCATGCCGACGCGGTTGACCGCATCCCAGTTCAAGGTACTCAAACCCGCGGCAAGGGCTGTAAGCTACGGCAGCACCAAGATCAAAGTCAGCTGGGGCAAAGTGGAGGACGTGGACGGGTACAGGGTGTACCGAGCGGCCAGCAAAAACGGCAAGTACATCCCAGTATATACAACGACTAATCCGGACAAGCTGTATTATATCAATACAGGCCGAACTACCGGCAAGGCCTATTACTACAAAGTGCGGGCATACAAAGTGATTGACGACAAGATGATTTATACAAAATACTCCAATATCCAAAACACCTACGCACGACCCTCCAAGGTCATACTCAATAAGGTCTATCTGCCAAAGAATGAGCAAGTCAAAGTAACCTGGTCAAAGGTCAGCGGCGCAACCGGCTACCAAGTTTATAGAAAGCGCGCAGACAAAAACACGTGGAAACTGTTTAAGTCTGTTTCCAGTAAATCTACTGCTGTAACGGATAAGCTGCTGGGCAATGCCAGTAAGCCGTTTGGCCCTGACGGCGGGACCTGGTACGATCACTCAGACGCGAAGTATATCTGGGAATACAAAGTACGAGCTTACAGAACCGTCAATGAAAAGAAGGTCTATGGACTGTTCTCAACGCCGAAGAAATTTGTCCCGGAATGGACCATTGAAGAGATTTACGAAGAACTCTGGCAGTATGGCGAGAGTTTGGAATGGCCGATGTACGAGGTGGTTTCTACTTACCCTGATCCGGATAAGAATGGCAATTACATCAAGAAGACAGATGGCAGCACGTACAGTTTAAAGCATGTTGTTGGTGACAATATGGAATTGGGCGATCTTGTTTACACTAATCCTTCCAATGGCAATACAAAGATGCCTTCTGATCCATCTAAATTTAACAGATGGACGGAGAAGAACAGCAGTTGGTATGTTATATGGCCTTGCCAATTTAATCGATATGAAAAGAAGGCAAGCCTTATAAAAAAATTAAAAGAGTGCTTATATGCTGATTTGGAATCAACTCATATAGCAAACCCCTTGTACTGGGATCCTGTAGATGCAGCTGCCAGCAATTACCCATGGTGTGGCGTAGAAGTTTTCAGCATTTACTACAAATACAGCAGTTCAAAAGGAGAATATCAACTTTGGGGACTGTGGTAAAAATGAAAGGAGGTAGACAAACAGGCAAATACCTGCTAAAATAAAGGTAAGACGAACAGAATATGGGAGCCAAGCGGTAAGCCTTTTTGAGAAAGGGGAGCGGAAGCGAGTACTTTATCAGAAAGGAGATTTGGAGAGTGAGAATCACAATCACCTTGAAAAAGGGCGTATTGCGGATTACGATTTCTACAAATAAAAAGACCGCAACGGCTGGTACCCGGTAGCGGTCTAACGTGATCTGAGGCTTGCCGTAAGGCTTCCTCTGTTAGTCTTATTATACCAATTTTACATGATATCTGCAAGAGAAGATTTCACAGTCTTCTCTTTTTTCGTGTAAAAAATTCAACAGGTGCAGCCATGCACCTGTTTTTATATAGATAACTTAAATTTACCAATTTAAAAAGGAGGAAGAATATGTATCAAGAGAAGAAACATCTCTGGCTGCAGCGGCTGTTTGTCATATTCCTGGCACTGGTCATTGTAATGACATATATGCCCACAGAAGCCTTTGCGGGAACTATGGCAAACGGTTGGAAGGTCGGGGATACGGCGTATTTCAAAAACGGTTCGGAATTACGCGGCAGTGACGGCCAGCCTTACTACAATTACCATACTAGCGGCCACAGGTACGCTTACTGTATATCGCCGATCAGCGGGGGCAAGACAATCCGTGGCTACTGCCTGGAGCGTAACCTCGATAATCCCCACGATGGCGATACCAAGTATTACGCTAAAACATGGGACACTGCAAAGCGTATTAAAGAATACAGTGTCGATAAACAAATAGGTATAAAGCTTGCTCTGCTTTATGGCAAGCAGCCATCGTCCACTGTAGACGATATGGTAGAGTTACTGGGTGATTCCGTGAAAGGATGCAACCTGGACGATTGGTGGATTGCGACTCAGACCATCATTTGGGAGTTTACAGATGGATATCGTAAAAGCGTGAGCAGTATCCCTTCTAATGTTGGACAACTCAATAGCAACGGCAAGGTAATCCTTGGAACCGTCAACGCGGGAGAGGGCTATGACTTCCATTACGGCTGCCTACGTGGAAGACCTGCAAGGAAAATTTACTTTGCTATGCTAAAAAAGATGAGAGCGCATAAAGACGTTCCATCTTTTACAACTCCGGGGAAACTCGGCAGCAGTTCCACTCCTAAAACGGTCAAAACCATTTACATGGAACAGGTCAGTAACAATACCTGGCGTTCCGTCAACAAAAAATACGCCGGCCTGAAGACCGAAGAGGAAAAAGCGGCTGCAAGACAGAATTCTGACTATTATATTCTGACCGATACTAAAGAGGTGACCAGCGCATTAAAGGTCATTAAGGTGAAGGATGGCAAAGATGTCAAGCAAAAGGCTTTCAAATTTATCAAAAAAGGCAAAGGTAAGTGGACTCTGGAATACACGGGCTCATCACTGCCGACAACAGTGCAGCACGGCAAAAAGGATGTCCCGGAAGTCATGACGGATGAACTGCTGGTATGGCAAAACTCGCCAAGCGCAACCATCCCGCTGCAGACCATCGCCATCGGCGGAGATGATCCGGTAGATTTCTACTTTAAAATGCAGCAGCCGGAAACCCCGCCTCCGGGTGAGCCGGGTGAGCCAAAGCTGCCGAGCTTTACTTTTGACACCAGTAAGCTGGACTATAACCCTGGCTGGGACCAGGCGACCGGCACATCAAGCACCGGCATGGGCGATGCGCCGCTGGACGCAACAATTACCCTGTACATCGACGGCGAGGAAGTTGACAGCCGGACTCTGGACATCTACGGTTCTACCAACGATGACCCATTTATCATCATTCCATGGGAAGAAGTCAGTGAGCTGGAAAAAGAGGAAGTACCAACCTACGATGACAAAGGCAATCTGCTGTATACCGACTACTACTGGCGCGGCAGCAAGACCGTATCTACCCAGGAGACAGTGATCCCGGACGGCAGACATCCAGAATCTGTCACCGGCGGCACCGGTGAGCGCGACCACGGCACTATTATCTACTATGCCCACTGCAGGGATGACGGTCCGTTTGACTACAACATTCAGTATGAGGGGGCAGACGGAAATGGGGCGGCACTGACCGACGAAATCGATCTGGAAAACCCGCAGCAGATGCATGACGAGACAGGGGATTATGCCTATGTCAACGACAACTACCGCGGAAACCTGCAGATCGTCAAGACCAAGAATGACCAGGATCCGTTTACGGACGTAGAGAACTCCGGCAACGGCGTCAAGGATTACAGTACCGACTCTTACTGGACTATCGAGCTGGAATCCGGCGGCTGGGAAGACTGCCCGTATGTGAGAGTCGTACCAATCAGAAAAGGCGAGGCAGGCTATGATCCTTACGCCAACTGCTACCGGGCCACAAGAGATAACAGCGGTACACCGGCGGACTCCAACAACCCGCTGAAGGTCAGCGGCTATGGGCAGATCCGCATTACGGACCTGCCATACGGTATATATATTGTCAAGGAGATCAAAGCCGACAAAAATGGCTACGTGCTGGAATCCTTTAGAATCACCGTATCCAAGGACGAGCAGCTGATCTCAAAAGAACTTAATAACAAGCAAAAGACCAACGTCATTAAGGTGGTCAAGACCAACAGCGAGACTGGCAAGACCGTCAGATGGGACGCGGACAGGACCGCTTTCAGGATCAAATACATCGGCAATCCCGACCTTGCGGACCCAACCAGTGCGACTAACGCAGGCCGGTATCTGCCTAACGGCAGTAGCTATAAGGACGATAACCAGAACTACATCTTCTACGCCAACAAAAACGGCGAAATCCGCTTGCCATATGAGATCGAATACGGCACTTATGAGATTGAGGAGCTGGTCGTTCCGGAAGGCTACTACGTCGGCCAGTACGATGAGAAAGGCACCGGTACCATCGCTGATATGGGAGAGGCCAACATCATCGACCATGCCGGACAAACCGTGACCGCGCCGAAGACCTTCCTTGAGACTGTGCAGGTCAGAGACAAAGAGGGAAACAAAGTAGAAACCTTCTCCGGCGACAACAAGACCACATACAATACTTACCGGTTCTCTGTTTTGGAGCAGGATGCCCATATGGATGGCACAGACTATACTACGTACTATGCTGTCATAGACATGCCGAACAATCCGGCCAAGGGTAAGATTGAGATCACTAAGTCCGGCGAGGGCCTGGCTGGCTGGTCCATCGGCGATATCTGGAAGGCCGTCTGGGACAAGATTACCCTGAAAGATACCAAATACGAGATCTATGTGGCCAAGGACATCGTCCAGTCTGACGGCGTGATACCCGTCAAAGCGTACCTGGCCGCAGACGACACAGAGGTCGCGCTGGAGGAGGTCAGCCGTGACCACAGCGACGTGGACGGCGCAAAGGAAGTATGGCAGAAGATCCTGAATCCAGAAGTCCAGATCACAAAGACCTCTGCCAAGGACAAATCTGACGCCAACATGACCGTGACGGAATATCTGGTCAAGGCGCTCAACGGAGCCACCTATACGGACAGCTTTACCGTGCGCGATGAGGCCGCGAAGGTGACCTACAAATATGAGGTGGAGTACAAGCTGAACTACTCTAAGGGCGGCTTCAACTATACCGACGTCCATGTGACGAAAAAATCTATTGCTGACGATTATGTAGCGAAGATCGACATCACAGAGCCGTTGCTGAAAAACGGCGAAAATGAAATTGGATTTGCAAGCACCAACTACGGTAACGGAAATATCGTCCGCATGAACCCACTTGATGACCAGGTAGATCTGCATCCGGATGAGCAGACCGGTGCAAAGAGCGAGTATAATACCGATGATATAACTGCAATACCTTCCGAACCTGTGGAACCGGAACCGGTCATGATTCAGAATCCGGACAATCCGGACGACCCAACCGACCTGACCCAGAAGACCGACGAGAACGGCGATCCCGTGTTTACCGTTCCGCAGGAAGTCGTAAGACCCGCGGGCTGGACTGACGTAGTGGACGAAGACGGCAAAAAGACCTATGAGGCGCGCACCGATGAGGACGGCAAAGAATTGCCGAGATACTACATGGTCACCAAAGACGGAGCGTATCAGATTC
>CALLDR010000081.1 GCA_937997955.1 uncultured Emergencia sp.
AGAGCGGATATTCTCTTCGGCATAGAGAACGACGTGGACTACATCGCGGCCTCCTTTGTCAGAAGCGCCAGCGACGTCAGAGCTGTCCGCCAGCTGCTGGACGAGAACGGCGGTCAGGAGATCAAAGTCATCTCCAAGATCGAGAGCACCCAGGGCATTGAAAACTTTGAGGAAATTCTGCAGTTGTCCGACGGCATCATGGTCGCCAGAGGCGATATGGGCGTAGAGGTGGCTTATGAGAAGCTGCCCGGTATTCAGAAGCGTTTCATCAGAAGATGCGTCCAGTCAGGCAAGATCGTCATTACCGCCACCCAGATGCTGGAATCCATGATCACCAGCCCGATCCCGACCAGGGCGGAGATCACCGACGTGGCCAACGCTGTCTTTGATGGAACTACGGCGGTCATGCTGTCCGGCGAAACGGCGGCGGGCCAGTTCCCTGTGGAGGCGGTGGCTACCATGGCAAAGATCGCGGCCCAGGCGGAGGCGGATCAGCCGACCGTGCCGGGCAGAGATACCATTTGGCACGAGATGGACGCCCTGGACGTGACCAATGCCGTAGGCCATGCCGCCTGCACGCTGGCAAAGGATATCAAGGCGGGGGCTATCATGGCCATCACCAAGACGGGCTATACGGCCAAGAGAATGTCGAAGTTCCGGCCCGATATCATGATCGTAGGGGCGACGCCGTATGAGAAGACCTACCATCAGCTTGCTCTGGTCTGGGGCGTCCGGCCGGTCATGGCAAACTACCGTTATGAGATCGAAGATCTCTTCGGCCACTGTGTCCGCAAAGCTATCCGCGCAGGGCTTATCGAATGTGGAGAAAAGGTGGTCATCACCGCCGGACTGCCGGTAGATGTGCCGGGAAACACCAATATCATACGAGTGGTAGAAGCGCAGATAGAAGAATAAAAAGTCCGGCGGCTCTGGGCGATACCCGGCGGCCGGCGGCACAGATATAGAGCTTCTGCGAGGATTTCTGCAGTATAAAGAGCTTCTGCATCTGAAGCTGTTATCTGTAAGCGTCAAATAGCAGGCAATATAATAACGGGTCAGCCTCCTTTGTTGAGGCCGCCCGTTATTTTTTGTCGTGGGTTTCGTAATATAGCGGAGTTGCCGGCAGAATACGAAACCCTTGGCCTCTATCACAAAAGGCGGCGCCGCCAAAGGCGCGGTAGGCGCGGTCAAAGTGTGCAGTCCGATGTAATCCGAGTATGCAGTCCGAGTGAGTCAAGCGAGTCAAGCGAGCCAAAAAGAAAAAGGCTGCTCCTTCTGGGAGCAGCAAGCTGTCGATTTCTTATTCGGTCATTTCCTCGGGGTCTTTTTCTGCAAGTACCTTTTCATATTCGGTGAAGATCGCCTCTTTGATCTTGTTTCTGGTTTCAGACAGGAGCGGATGTGCGATGTCCCTGAAATCTCCTTCGCCCATTTTTCTGCTTGGCATGGCGATGAACAGGCCGTTCTGCCCCTCAATGATTTTAATGTCGTGGACGACGAACTCATCATCAAAGGTGATAGAAACGACAGCTTTCATCTTACCCTCATCGTTGATTTTGCGGATTCTTACATCAGTTATGTTCATGACATGACCACCTTTCCAGCATGGACTGCTAATAGATATCTACATTATACATCATTTTAAAAATTGGAGCAACAAAAATTCCTAAAAAATCTGATAATTGGGTGATATCTCAATTTTACGCTGTTCTTCATCTACCTCGCCCAAATAAAGGATAGGCGTATAATCGTCGATCTTCTTCTTTTCCGGCTGGACGCTGGCGATAGCGATGCCGGTGCCTACCACGGAGACATCGAACTCTGACAGAATGTCCGCGATACCGCGGGTGCTGCCGCCGCCCCGCATGAAGTCGTCGATGATGATGGCCTTTGAGCCGGGCACGACGGCCCGTTTGGAAATGGACATCTTCTGGACCCGGTCATAGGAGCCGGAGAAGTAGTTGATGCTTACGGTAGAGCCTTCCGAAACCTTGGTCTCTCTGCGGATGATCACCAGCGGCAGGTTCAAATGCCAGGCGGTCTTCGCGGCCAGAGGGATTCCCTTTGTTTCAACAGTGGCTACATAGTCGGCCCCGCGGTCTTTGAATTTCTTGGCAAAGACCACAGAGAGGCGATGGATCAGATGGGTGTCGAACATGATATCCGAGGTGTACAGGAATCCGCCGCCCAGAATACGGCTGCTGTCGCAGACGCGGGCGCAGAACTCTTCCTGCAGGGAGGCAAGCTGCTCGTCGCTGATGTCCGGTACAAAGCGGACGCCGCCCTTGGCGCCGGAGATGGTTTCGATATAGCCAGTTCCTGTGGCCTGTATCGAGGCGTTCGCCAGATTGATATCTTCGCTGATGCTTGATTTTGCCGCGCCGAAAGCGTCGCAGAAATACTGCAGGGAATACAGCTTGCTGGGTGTATTGGTCAGGATTCTGATCATGGCTCCGACCCGTTCAGTTCTCTTCATATAAGATGCACCTCCATACCTATCTTACCATAGAATAGAACAAAGGGGAGAATAAATTGAAAAATATTTTGGATTTCTTGTCCAATTCCATGCAGGTTTATGGTATAATAAACGCGTACCATTTAAACAGTGCGCCAACCGGCGCCCGAAGCGGCGTTGCCGCAAGGAAGCGCCCAAGGATACGTCGTGGCGGGATGTTTTCAGGAAAATCAAGGCGAAGTTCGGGTTTCCAGTGTATTACATGGGAAATTTCGTGCCAGAATAGATTAGGATACATATTTGAATATTTGGAGGACAGGATAGATGATTCAGTTATCAGACTATAAGAACATACACTGTATCGGTATCGGGGGAGTAGGTGTGTCTGCCATTGCAGAGATCCTGCTTTCCAGGGGATATCGGGTATCAGGATCAGATATGAAGCAGTCAGAAATTACAGATAGATTGAAACAGCATGGAGTTAAGATTTATATAGGCCATAGAGCGGAGAACGTGGAGGACGCTGATTTGATCGTGTATTCTGCAGCTATTGCAGAAGAAAACCCTGAGATCATCAGGGCAAGGGAAAAGAATCTTCCTTTGGCGAGCAGAGCAGAGGTCCTGGGTACTTTGATGGACGACTTCGAGAACAGCATCGCCATCAGCGGCACCCATGGAAAGACTACGACTACCTCTATGGTTTCTTTGATTCTGCAGCGGGCGGAGCTGGAACCGACGATCCTGGTAGGGGGAAACCTGGCTGAGATCGGCGGCAACGTGAAAGTCGGCGGCAGCCAGTATTTCGTCACGGAAGCCTGCGAATACAGAGACAGCTTTCTGGAGCTGCGGCCAAAGATCGAGGTTATCCTCAACATCGACTCCGATCATCTGGACTACTTCAAGGATATCGAGCATATCGTCAGCTCCTTTGAGAGATTTACCAAGGCCATGCCGGAGGACGGCAAGCTGATCGCCTATGACGCGAATCCGTTTGTCAGCCGGATCATCAAGGATATTCCGACTGCCATCACCTATGGCTACAGCCAGGGATGCACCTATCAGATCGCGGACGTCGCCTTTGACGGAGAGGGCATGCCGTCCTTTGATGTCAATTATCAGGGCGAAAAGCTGGGACGAGTACAGCTGCGGGTACCGGGGGAGCACAACATCCTCAACGCCACAGGCGCCTTTGCCTGCTGTCACCAGCTGGGCGTCAGCGCCGAGACGATCATCGCGACCCTGGACGATTTTACCGGCACCCAGAGGCGGTTCGACATTATCGGCACCACGGAGAGCGGCGTCAGGCTGGTAGACGATTACGCGCACCATCCGACAGAGATCAAAGCGACGCTGTCCGCGGCCCACAACATTCCGCACAGACAGCTCTGGTGCCTGTTCCAGCCCCACACCTATACCAGGACGCTGGCCCTGTTCGACGACTTTGCCGAAGCGTTTACAGACGCGGACGTGCTGATCCTGGCGGAGATCTATGCGGCCAGGGAGAAGAATATCTACAAGATATCGTCAAAGGAGCTGGCCGAAGAGATCAAAAGAGTGCATCCGGAGAAGAAGGTGTACTACATGGATACCTTTGAGGACATCGCCAACTACGTGCGCACAAACGCGGCCGAAGGGGATCTGGTCATCACCATGGGCGCGGGAGATATCTACAAAGTAGGCGAAATGATCATCGACAAATAGGGCATCAGATCCATAAACAGACGCGAATAAATGCAAATAATGGATATAAACAGATGTAAACAAATACAAATAAACAGATGTAAACAATGAGGTGGCATGATGAATTATAAAGAATATCAGGCGCAGGAGGAGGCCAGACTGGCCATCTGCATCCGCCATCTGGAAGCCGGCGTAAATTTCGTCGACATCCGCACAGCATATATCGATGAAGCTGTGGTCATCGGCGCGGGCACTTTGATCGGCCCATGCGTCACTTTGGAAGGAAAGACCGTCATCGGGAAGAACTGCCGCATCCTGCAGAACAGCAGGATCGTGGATTCCGTCATCGGCGACGGCGCGGAAATACAGTCTTCCGTAGTCACGGACAGCCAGGTCGGCCAAAGGACTAAGGTAGGCCCGTTCGCCTATCTGAGACCGGGCAGCCGGATCGGTTCGGACTGCAAGGTGGGAGATTTTGTTGAAGTCAAGAATTCGTCCTTCGGGGACGGTTCAAAGGCGTCACATCTGACCTATATCGGGGACTCCGACGTGGGCAGAAACGTCAATATAGGATGCGGCGTAGTCTTTGTAAACTACGACGGAACGAACAAGCACCGGACGACCGTAGGGGACGGCGCTTTTATCGGCTGCAATACCAATCTGGTTTCTCCGGTAAAGGTGGAGGACGGCGCTTATATCGCTGCTGGCAGCACGGTGACGGAAGACGTACCGGAAGACGCGCTGTGCATCGCCAGGGCACGGCAGAAAAACATCAGGGGAGGGGCCGCTGAAAAGGGATTATACAGAAAGTAACTTTTAGCTATCAAGAAAGAAGAGGTGTACAAACAATGAAAAACGGCGCATTTTCAGATTATAAGGTGTTTTCAGGAAACTCGCACACTGAACTTGCAGAAGAAATCGCATCTATCATGGGAAAGCCGCTGGGAAAAGCGACTGTGACAAAATTCAGCGACGGCGAAATTTCCGTGAATATCTGGGAATCCGTAAGAGGTATCGATGTCTACATCGTACAGCCTACCTGCAACCCGGTAAACGATAATCTGATGGAGCTATTGATCATGATCGATGCCATGAAGCGCGCATCTGCCGGCAGAATCAATGCGGTGCTTCCGTACTACGGTTATGCCAGACAGGACCGGAAGGCGAAGGCGAGAGATCCTATTACGGCCAAGCTGGTTGCTGACCTGATCATGGCAGCTGGCGCTGACAGAGTAGTGACTATGGACCTGCACGCCAACCAGATCCAGGGCTATTTCAATATCCCGGTAGACCATCTGGTAGGTATGCCGATCCTGGCCAGATATTTCAAGGAAAAGGCTATGGACGACGTAGTCGTCGTATCGCCGGACCACGGCAGCGTGACCAGGGCGAGAAGCATGGCGGAATACCTCAACTGTCCTATTGCCATCGTCGATAAGCGCCGGCCGGAGCCGAATAAGAGTGAGATCATGAACATCATCGGCAACATTGAGGGCAAGAACTGCATTATCATCGACGACATGATCGATACGGCGGGAACCATTACCAATGCGGCCAACGCCATCAAGGACCTGGGCGCTAAAGCGGTATACGCCTGCGCGACCCATCCGGTTCTTTCGGGACCGGCTGTAGAGCGCATCGAAAAATCGGCCATTGAAGAGCTGGTATTGCTGAATACCATTCCGATGCCGGAAGAAAAGAAGATAGAGAAGATGAGCTTCCTCTCCGTCGCGCCGATCTTCGCGGAGGCTATGACGAGAGTGTTTACCAACGGCTCTATCAGCAAATTGTTTGACTAATCTCAAAAAAGGAACATAAAATACAATGTACGTAATAGCAGGACTGGGGAATCCCGGAAAGAAATATGCGCAGACCAGGCATAACATGGGATTTATTACCGTAGACCAGCTGGCGGAAAAGCACGATATCAAAGTAGATAAGCTGAAATTTAAGGCTCTGGTCGGCGAGGGAAGGATCGCCGGCCAGAAGGTCCTGCTTGTAAAGCCGCAGACCTATATGAACCTGAGCGGAGAGTCCATCAGGGAGGTCATGCACTTTTACAAGCTGGAGCCGGAGCAGCTGATCGTCATCTACGACGATATCGATCTGGAAGCGGGAGCGCTGCGCATCCGCAAGTTCGGCAGCGCCGGGACCCATAACGGTATGCGGTCCGTGGTCTATCAGCTGCAGTCAGACCGGTTTCCGAGGATCCGCATCGGCATCGGCGGCAGCGGGAAACGCCAGCTGGCGGACTTTGTTACAGGAGGATTCTCCAAAGAAGAAGTGCCGGTGCTGGAGGAGGCAGTGACCAACGCCGTATGCGCGCTGGAGTGCATACTGGGGGACGGCATCGACAAGGCCATGAACCAGTACAATACAAAGAAGAAGTCCCCAAAACAAGAGAAGAAGGACGAGATAAAAGAAGATGCAGAATAAGGGAATCATCAATATTTCGGGTATATCCGAAAGCAGGTGTGCACCGGTCATTTCCCATCTGGCCAAAGAAGAAGGTCAAAGCTTGATTATCACAGCAACTGCCGCTCGGGCAAATAAACTGGCTTTAGATCTTTCTTTTTTTTCGCAGAAGGAAGTTCTGGTGCTGCCTGCGGAAGAGCAGGTTTTCCTGCGGTATGAAGCGAAAAATCACGATCAGCTGATCGAGCGGCTGAAGATCCTGAAGGCGCTGCGGACGGGACAGGAATGTATCGTCATCGCGCCTGTTTCTGCTGCCGTAAAAAAGATACCGCCTCACCGCATCTTTGAGTCTGCTTCCATGAAGCTGACCGTGGGCAGCGATGTCGATCTGGCCCTGATCAAAGAAAGCTTTGTGAAACTGGGCTATGAGCGAATGGAGATCGTGGACACCAGAGGACAGTTTTCTGTCAGAGGCGGCATCATCGACGTCTTTACGCCGGACGCCGAACACCCGTATCGAATAGAGCTTTTCGACACAGAGGTGGACTCCATCCGTACCTTTGATATCGACACCCAGCGGTCTGTAGACAATGTGCAGTCTGTGGAAATCTATCCGGCAGAGCAGATGCTGGTAGACAGGGAGCTGTTCAACGACGCGCTGCAGCGGATCTACAAGGGATACACCGCTCAGGTGAAGCGCCTTCTGAAGAAGGGGGAGGGCTTTGCCGAAGCGGCGGAGCAGCTTTCCAGGCGCAGAGACGAACTCTGCGAATACATTGAGAATACGTCCAATCTGCAGCTCTTGGAGAACTATCTCCATTATTTTTACGAGGAGCTGGAATACCTTTGGGACTACATGGACGGCGGCATGGTGGTTGTAGACGATCCGGACCGGATCTGCGAATACCTGGATACCCGAAGCGCTGAACTGCGGGACGATTTTCAGGTGTTCTTGGAGCGGGGCCAAGTGGCACCGGAGGATATGGCGCTGATCAGCGGCAGGGAAGACTTTTTCAGGGTCTACGAAAAGGAAACCGTCTACGTGCTGACGCCTTTTACCAAGGCTGTCAAAGGCGTTCACACCCTGAGCCAGGTCCATCACGTCCAGAGCCGCCAGATGGTCACCTTCAACAACCGGATGGAGCTGCTGGAAACAGAGCTGAAGGAGTACGTCAAGAAGAAGTACCGCGTCACTATCGTCTGTTCCAGCAAAGAGCGGACAGAGAACCTGAAAGAATTTACAGGCCGCATCGGCCTGGCCGAAAAGGTCTTCTTCGCGGAGGGCTCCCTGACCAGCGGCATGGACTTTCCGGAGGAGAAGATCTGCTATATCAGCGAAAACGATATCTTCTCCGGACAAAAGGCGGTCAAGCGGAAGAAGAAAAAGAAGAAGACCAAATCTGAGCAGATACAGACCTTTGCCGACATGCAGAAGGGGGACTACGTGGTCCACGAAAACCACGGCATCGGTAAATTCCTGGGTATGGAGCAGCTGACCGTACAGGGTGAGAAAAAGGACTATCTGAAGATCAAATACGCGGGGAACGACATGCTCTACGTGCCGGTGGAGCAGATGGACATCATTCAGAAGTACATCGGCTCTGACGGCATCGCCCCTAAGGTCAACAAGCTGTCCGGCGGGGAGTGGAAGGCCACAAAGGCGAAGGCCAAGGCTGCCATTGCTGAAATGGCAAAGGAGCTCCTGGACCTCTACGCCCACAGGAAGATGCAGAAGGGCCATGCCTTCGCGGAGGATACGGTCTGGCAGAGAGAATTTGAGGACGCCTTTCCTTACGAGGAGACTGACGACCAGCTGCGGTGCATCGAGGAGATCAAAGAGGACATGGAGCGTCCCGCGGCCATGGACCGGCTGCTCTGCGGCGACGTAGGCTTCGGCAAGACCGAGGTGGCCGCCAGGGCCCTGTTCAAGTGCATCGCTGACGGAAAACAGGCGGCGGTTTTGGTTCCGACCACGATTCTGGCCAATCAGCACTACTATACTTTGAAGGAGCGGTTCGAGCAGTTTCCTCTGAAGGTGGAGATGCTGTCCAGGTTCCGTTCCGAGGCCCGGCAGGCCCAGATCATCGACGAGCTGAACAAAGGGCAGATCGACTTGATCATCGGGACCCATCGTCTGCTGTCCAATGACATTCGGTTCAAGGATCTGGGGCTGCTGGTCATCGACGAGGAGCAGCGGTTTGGTGTCGCCCACAAAGAAAAGATCAAGCAGATGAAGCAGAACGTAGATGTGCTGACCCTGTCGGCCACGCCGATCCCGCGGACCCTGAACATGTCCCTGACCGGCATCAAGGATATGAGCCTCATCGAGGAACCGCCGGAGGAACGGTATCCTGTCCAGACCTACGTGCTGGAACAAGATGACGCCATGATGCGGGAGATCATCACGAGGGAACTGGACCGGGGCGGACAGGTCTTCGTGGTATACAACCGGGTGCGGGGCATCAACAAGATCGCCGATACCATACGGGACCTGGTGCCGGAAGCCAGAGTGGCCGTGGGCCACGGCCAGATGAACGAGCATGCCCTGGAGGACGTCATGCTCAGCTTCATCAACGGTGAGTACAACGTGCTGGTGGCGACCACCATCATCGAGTCCGGCATCGATATCGCCAACGCCAACACCATGATCATCATCGACGCGGACAAATACGGCCTTTCCCAGCTGTATCAGCTTCGGGGCCGCGTGGGCCGGTCCAACCGGATGGCCTACGCTTATCTGATGTATCAAAAAGATAAGGTGCTTACCGAGGTGGCGGAAAAGAGGCTGAAGGCTATCAAGGAATTCACCGAGTTCGGAGCCGGCTTTAAGGTGGCCATGCGGGACCTGGAGATCCGGGGCGCGGGAAATTTGCTGGGCAGCGAACAGAGCGGCCACATGATGAACATCGGCTACGAGTTGTACTGCAAGCTGGTGGACGACGCTGTACGGGCGCTGCAGGGCGAGATCGTCAATGAGAACAAAGAAGAGATCACCGTAGAGCTGATGGTGACGGCCAATATTCCGAACTGGTATATCGAAAACGAGACGCTGAAGCTGCAGATGTACAAGAAGATCGCCAGCGTCAGCACGGAGGAGGACGAAGATGAGATTATCGACGAGATGATGGACCGTTTCGGCGACGTGCCGCGGGAGACCCTGAATCTGATACGGGTGTCGAGAATCCGCAGCCTGGCGGAGGAATTGTCCGTGACGAGGATCTTCGAGCAGCAGGGCAAGGTCATCGTCGCCTTCGCTGAGAAGAACCCGCTGAGCGGATATGCCCTCATGAACGTCAACGACGCCTTCGGCATGCGGGCCTTTGTCCACGGCGGCAAGGAACCGTATATCCGGCTGACCACCAGACCCGCCGACAAGCTCAGCGACTGCGTCAGGCTGCTGCAGATCCTGTATGACGAGAGAAAGCGGGAAAACGGGGCTCCTGGACTGTCCTGAAACGACAGGCAGCCGACATGAAACGGCAGGCAGCTGACATAAAACGACAGAAAAACGCTCCCCTTCATGACGAGGGGCCGAAAAGACCGGCCCCGCCCCGGAGGGGAGCGCTTTGCTGCTGTATTTTGCCGGCAGGAGAGACGGCGCTAATCGTAGATCTGCTTGGCGATGAACTCGGCGCCGATCTGGGCGGCCTTCATCTCCGTTTCACCCAGCTCCCGGTTCTCCGAGGCCAGGACCGTGATGGAGCCGATGGCGTCGCCCTGGGACAGGATCGGGACGATCAGCTTGCTGCCGCTCAGGTATTTGTCCTTGGACTGGATGATGTGGTCCAGCTCCGTGTCGATCTTGTCGCCGGAGAACTGCCGCTTCAGCTTTCCGGAGGCGGCGATGAAGGTGTCCGTATCAGAAACGGCCACGGTGCCGCCGAGAATGGAAGACGCGGTTTCCGCGAACTCAGCGGCGATCTGGCTCATATCGCCGACCGGAGAGTATTTTTTCAAGATGATCTCTCCGTTTCCGCTGGTATATATTTCGAGAGGATCTCCTTCTCTGATCCTGAGAATCCTTCTGATTTCCTTGGGAACTACCACCCTGCCCAGGTCGTCGATTCTTCTTACGATTCCGGTTGCTTTCATGTAATTTAACACTCCTTCTTAAATTGATTGTAAGACTAGTTTTTACATGAAAGAGAAAAATATACCGGGAAAAAGGTTGGAATAAAAGGCGATTTGTGATACCATATTGTTGTAATATCGCCGCGGAAAAGTGGTGAATATAGTAATGAACAGAAAATAGAAGGTTATAACCAGATGGAGGATGGAATATGCTTTTTAAAGAGATCACAATACTGAACAAGGATTTTGAAATAGAACGCGACATGTACGTGGCCGTTGCAGATGACAGGATCACCTATATCGGCAAAACACGGCCGGAAGGCGATTTCGGCCGTGAGTATGACGGCAGGAACCGGCTGCTGATGCCGGCCTTTTATAATGCCCACGCCCATTCGCCTATGGCCCTGATGAGAGGCTACGGCGAGGGTCTGGCCCTGCAGGACTGGCTCAACACCAGGATCTTTCCTTTTGAGGACAAATTAGACAGCAACGCGGTCTACTGGGGAACGATGCTGTGCATGGCGGAATCTCTGCGGTTCGGTATCGTATCCTCGTCGGATATGTACTATTTTGTGCCGGATATGGTCAGAGCCGTGGCGGAAAGCGGCGCCAAGGCCAATATTTCCCGGGCAATCGCCAATCCTATGGGAGCGCCGTTTGAAAGCCTGGTCTCCGTGCAGGAGGCCAGAGACGCTGTCGCTCAGTTCAACGGTTACGCCGACGGACGCGTCGTCATAGACACCAGCCTTCACGCGGAGTACACCTCCAACGAGGAGACCGCCCGCGGCCTTGCCGCTCTGGCAAAGGAGACCGGCACCATCATGCACGTGCATCTTTCCGAGACGCGGCTGGAACACGAGGAGTGCAAGGAGCGGCACGGCGGCATGACGCCGGCCCAGTACTTTGAGCGCTGCGGCCTCTTTGACGGCCCGGCTCTGGCGGCCCACTGCGTATGGTGCGAGGACGAGGACCTGGACATTCTGAAGGAGAGAGGCGTCGTCGTGGCGTCCAATCCGGTCAGCAATCTGAAGCTGGCAAGCGGCATTTGTCCGGCGGCAAAGATGATGCAGCGGGGCATTACTGTGGCCCTGGGTACGGACAGCGTGTCCAGCAACAACAATCTGAACTTCATGGAAGAGATCAAAACCTTTGCCGGACTGGCGAAGGTCAAGGAGATGGACCCTACTTTGATCACGCCGAAGGAAGCTCTGCGCGCCGCTACGGCTGCCGGAGCCAAGGCCCAGGGAAGAGACGACTGCGGCGTGCTGGACGAGGGGAACAAAGCCGATCTGATCGTGCTGCGCACCGATGTGCCGAACATGCACCCTGTCCACAGCATGGTCAACAATCTGGTCTATGCGGCCACGCCTGGGGACATCGTCATGACGATGGCGGACGGCAAGGTGCTGTACGAAAACGGGGAATATACCTGCATCGATATAGAGAAGACCATCTGTGAGGCGCAGACCGCGACAGATAAGATCTTACAACAATTATAGAAAGCGGAAGGGATTATGTCAGATAAAGGTAATAAATTCATTAAGGGCGCGGCGATCCTCGGAATCGCCGGCGTCGTGATCAAGCTGCTGGGCGCGGTGTTCCGCATTCCTCTGACCAACTGGATCGGAGATGACGGCATGTCCTATTATGGATTCGCTTATTCCATATACGGGGCCCTGCTGGTGCTTTCCACGGCAGGCATACCGGTAGCCATATCCAGAATGGTCTCTGAGCGGATCGCCGTGGGAGAGTACCGCAACGCCCACAAGGTGTTTAAAACCGCCACGTCGCTGCTCTTCTGCATCGGCATCTTTTCCTTTGCCGTGTGCTATTTTGGAGGCGAGCTGATCACCGAAAAGCTGGGGAATCCTGACGCGGCTCTGGCAGTAAAGGCCATTTCGCCGGCGCTGCTGTTTGTACCGCTGTTTTCCGCTTTCCGCGGCTATTTCCAGGGACGGCAGAACATGAATCCGACCGCGATTTCCGAGATCACAGAACAGCTGGTGCGCGTCATCGTCGGCCTGTATTTGGCATATACGCTGATGGATAAAGGCTTGAAAGAGGCCGCGGCAGGCGCCTCCTTCGGCGCGTCGGCCGGATCCATCGCGGGCCTCGGCATCATCGTGGTCATCTACTTCCTGAACCGGAGAACGATCCACCGGAAGATCAACCTGAACAACCAGCACGTGGAGGAAACCAGCGTGATCCTGCGCAAGATCATCGCGATTTCCGTTCCCATCATTATCGGCAGCGAGATCATGCCGATCATGACGCTGATCGATACGGGCATCATCATGACTCGTCTGCAGGCCACAGGCTGGACCTATGAGGAAGCGAAGAGCCTGTACGGCCTTCTCAGCGGCTTCTGCAACTCTTTGATCGCTTTCCCGCAGGTGTTTACCCAGGCGGTGGCGGTCAGTCTGGTTCCGGCTATTGCGGCCGCTTACAAAGTTAGGGACAGAGAAGGCGTCCACCGGAATATACAGATGGGTTACCGCATGACCATGATCATGGCGTTTCCGTGCGCCTTCGGCATCTTCGCTCTGGCGGAGCCGATCATGCTGCTGCTGTATCCGGCCCAGAAGGCCAGCGCTATTGCCGCTGTGCCGACGCTGATGGTCATGGCGATCAGCGTGATCTTCCTGGCAATCACCCAAACCTCCGTAGGCGTGCTTCAGTCCATCGGCAAACAGATGGTGCCGGTAGTCCATCTGGCCATCGGCTGTGTGGGAAAGGTGATCCTCACCTATATCCTGGTCGGCGTTCACGATGTGAACATCAAAGGAGCCGCACTGGGAACCATGCTGGCCTACGTGGTAGCGCTGGTGCTGAACAATATATCCGTCAGAAAGTATACAGGCGTGAAGATCAGCTACAATATGACCTATCTGCGGCCGTGCATCGCCGCGGCGATCATGGGAGTCTGCGCCTTTGCGGCCCATAAGATCCTGATGGGTATCCTGCACAGCAACAGCATCGCCACGCTGCTGGCCATCGCTGTAGGGGCTGTGGTATACGTGATCCTGATCTTCTCGGTAAAAGCCATCACCATGGAGGAACTGGAGCAGATACCTGGCGGCGGGAAGCTGACAAAAATTTTAAGAAGGTTTGTGAAATAAAGATGAAAAAAGAGTATGAAGAATTATATCTGACAAAAGATAAGGATGGAGAGGCTTTGGAACGTCTGGTCGAGATCGTGAAGATTCTTCGCCGCGAGTGCCCGTGGGACAGCGTGCAGACCCACGAAAGCCTCAGACCATGCATGATCGAAGAGGCCTATGAGGCTGTAGACGCCATTACAGAACACGATGTCGAAAACCTTCGCGAAGAGCTGGGCGACGTGCTTCTGCAGGTTGTGTTTCATGGGAATCTGGCGGAAGAAGCAGGGAACTTTGACCTGACAGCGGTCATCAACGAGGAATGTGAGAAAATGCTCCGCCGGCATCCGCATATTTTTTTAGAAGAAAAGGCAAAAACTATTGACAAAGCCCTTGAAAAATGGGAGAATATGAAGAGCAAGGAGCATGGAGAGATTAGCCATGGAGACAGGCTGAGAAAAGTGCCGCGGTCATTGCCCGCTTTGCTCAGAAGTGCGAAGGTACAGAGCAAGGCTGCGAAAGTCGGCTTTGACTGGCCTGACGCTGAGGGTGCCTTTGACAAAATCGCAGAGGAGCTGGAAGAGCTGCGCTGCGCATACAGAGAGGCGGATTCAGCGGGCACATTCGAGGAGTTTGGCGACTTGCTCTTTTCTATGGTTAATGTTTCAAGATTCTTAAGTATTGATCCCGAGGAATCCCTGCATGAATCTACAGCTAAGTTCATCAGGCGCTTTGATTCCATGGAAAAGACCGCGTTGGAACGGGGGTTGGATTTTGAGAAGCTTTCCCTTGAGGAAATGGACAACCTTTGGAACGAGGTCAAGAAGAAATAAGTTCAATGCTTATTATAAATTTAAGGAGGATTTTATAATGAATAAGGCTGAATTAGTTGCTGCAGTAGCAGAGAAAACCAATTTCACGAAGAAGGACGCAGAAGTAGCTATCAACGCATTCCTGGCGAGCGTTGAGGAAGCTTTGGTTAAAGGCGAGAAGGTACAGCTGATCGGATTCGGTACTTTTGAAACCAGAGAGAGAAAGGCTAGACAGGGAAGAAATCCTAGAAAGCCTGAGGAAGTTATTGAGATCGCTGCTTCCAAGGCTCCTGTATTCAAGGCAGGTAAGGCTCTGAAAGACGCAGTAAACAAATAAGTCGAAGTCTTTGGGGACAACCTTGGTTGTCTCCTTTTTTTATGACCTAGCCCCGTGAAAGCGAGCGGCAGCGAAGGCTGAACGGCTGGCAGGTCAAACGCCAGGCTTCCCCAGGAGAGGGAGGGCGCCGCCCGAGATTCGACTGGCTGGGAAGCTACGGCGGCCTAGCCCCGTGAAAGCGAGCGGCAGCGAAGACTGAGAAGTAACTTGAGAGGTAAAATCATGCGCATAGATAAATTTTTAAAAAATTCCCGGCTGATCAAACGCCGGACAGTGGCAAAAGACGCCTGCGACCAGGAGCGTGTCTCCGTCAACGGAAAGGTGGCAAAGGCCGGAACAGAGGTCAAAGTGGGAGACGTGATCCATATCGAATTTGGAAACAGCTCCATTACGGCAAAGGTCCTGCAGCTGACAGAATCCTGCCGCAAAGAAGATGCCGCGGGCATGTATGAGATCATAGAACAGGGAAAAAGGGCAGAGAACAGTCCGCAGGACTAAGCCGCCCTTTTCTTCTGGCTTTATAAGCCTGATGTGATTGATATGATTAACGTGATTAATTGATCAACGTGATCAACGTGATTAATATAACTGATATATGTGAGCGATATGACCTGGGTAAGCTCCATATAAACCCGTAAAAATTTATGAAAGCTCAGATAAGCTGCAGGAGTTCTGAGTTGCAGGATATTCTAAACTATAGAATGTTCTGCAGCGTGATGGATTCGTTTTCGTGGAGCAGCTTCAGCTGCTGAGCCAGCGCCAGCAGTTCGCCGCTGCCGTTGGAGCGGTCCTCCGCTTTGATATATTTCAGTGTCTTGGCGAAGGTCTGATCAGCGTCGTTGATCGTGTCGGTATCCAGAAAGAGAAGAGCGGTTTTTCTGTATTCCTGCCAACGCTGATATTCCGCCTGAAAAGCGTCATTGGCTGTTTTCCAGTCCTCTGCCTCCACAGCCTCCATGATGGGCCCCTGGCATTGGCTGGTCATACGGGACAGCTCTTTGTGAGAATTTGTATAGAAGATGCCGTAGATACCGATGACCAGAGCCAGAGCGACAATGGATATCCATAGAGAGCGCATCTAGTTCACCTCCTTTGTATAGTTCTGGCTGGGAGCCGGATACGGATAGACGTGGAACTGGTGCTGACCGTCGTAAAAGGCCAGGAATACTTTTTTCGGGTCGGACAGCCCCTTCGCTTCCAGCATGTGGAGCAGGGTGCGGCGGTCCAGATGCGCCGTAGCGAGGTTTTCTCCGTAGATGCGGCCGTCACTGACCAGGACGATGGGAAGACGTTCGTGATCCTCTGTTTTGATGATGGACAGCTGGCCGTTATCCTCCATGACGGCGTACTCTACGTCAGAGAGGGAGGGGCAATCGCCGATGCGCAGCTGCTCGAAGAGCTCGTTGATAGAGATGCGGAGCCGTTCCAGCTCCTTGACATTGATCCGCCCCTGTTCTACGATGATGCTGGGGCGTCCGTTGACGAGCTTTTTGAATTTCTCGCTTTTGATAGAACAAATGGAGAAGAGGACCTGCAGAAAAAGCAGGGTCAGGATCGCCACTACGCCGTTGACCAGCGACTCGGCGGGCTCGTCGATGGGAATGGACGCCAGCTCGGCGATCATGAACAGGACCACCATCTGAAAGGTGGACATCTTGGAAAGCTCCGCTTTGCCCATGACGCGAAGGGCAAAAAGAACGACAACATATAATATGAGCGTTCTGATACATATGATAATCAAAATACACCTCCAAATTTATTGCTGACATTTATTGTGCGCAGGAAGCGGAGATGATATACTGATATTTATGTATTCCAGGGAAAACATTTTGCACAAAAGGGAACAGATTTGATGAATAAGAAGAAAGAACTGTTAAAATTTAAAGGATTGTATTTCTGTACCTATGGGGCGTTGGGCGTGCTGAACCCTTTGATCGGACAGTATCTCAGCTCCATCGGTTTCTCCGGGACCCAGATCGGCACCGTGACGTCAGTGGGAACAGCCGTGGCGATCTTTGCGTCGACTTTCTGGGGAGACCGCTATTCCAACAGCAAAAACGGGCGCCTGGTAATCCTGCTGCTCTGCACAGCCGCGGCCGTCATGGGCGTGGCCAGCTCTTTTATCACCGCGTTCGTGCTGTTTACCATCGCCTATGGCGTCATGTATTTCTTTCACGGCCCCGTCAACGGTCTGACAGACGCCATGGTACTGGAGAAAAACCAGGAGGATTTTGCGCAGATCCGCCTCTGCGGCGCGCTGGGGTATGCCGCGGCGGTCTTTGTCGGCGGAAGAGTCGGCGGCCGGCTGGGTCTGGGGAACATCTTCTACATCTATGCCGGCGCCTTTCTCGCTGCTGCGGTGATTATCGCAAGCCTCCATCAAAGGGTGTCCGTCGAAGGCTCTCAAACGCCTGAGGCTTCGGCTGGAAAAACCGCGAAGGCAAAAAAGGAAAAAATCCGTTATACGGAGCTGCTCAGGGACAAAAAGACCATAGAGCTGATCCTCTGCGGCATCTTTGTCATGGGGACTAACGTGGCGAATAACACCTATTTCAGCTTTCTGTTTCGCGACGGCGGCGGAACCGTGGCGGGCGTAGGGACCATCTTTCTGCTTATGGTGGGAAGCGAGGCGCCGTTTATGGCGCTGGCTCCCAAGCTGTCGAGGAAGTTGTCCCAGGAGAGGGCTATCGTTTTGGCCATGGCTCTGTCGGCGATCCGCTTTGGATGGTATGCCTTCGGCCCGTCCTGGCAGATGCTGATGGCCCTGTTTTTCCTGCAGGGCATGGTCAACGGGATTTTGCTGGTAGAGTATGTAAAATATATTTCCGCTGTCGTCGAGCCGAGGCTGATCGGTATCGCCGTGTCAGCTTATTATGCCGTCAGCTCCAACGTGGGATCCATTCTATGCAATTTCTTCGGAGGCGTCGCCATGGATCACTTCGGCAGCGTGGGCGTGTACGGACTTTTCAGCCTGTTCAACGTGGTCGGCGTGGTCCTGTATCTGCTGTGGGGACTGCATAAGCCGAAGCGGGCGGAGAGAAGAGACTGAGGCCTGATATCCGTTCGGGATCGATGAGTTCCAGGCCGGCAGTTTCAGGATCGGTGAGCCTTCGGGATTGGTGAATCTTCGGGATTAGTGAGTCTTCGGAATCGATGAGTTCAGGGCCGGCAAGCCGTCAAAAAAGGTCGAAAAAAACGGAAAAACCCTATTGACAGAGGGGCGAAAAGGTGGTAATATAATCAAGCTGTCTCGA
>CALLDR010000082.1 GCA_937997955.1 uncultured Emergencia sp.
GCAACTGGTTTGGGACCAGTGGGCCGCGGGTTCAAATCCTGCCACCCCGACCATTAAAAAAAGATGTGGGCCATTAGCTCAGTTGGTCAGAGCGTCCGGCTCATAACCGGCAGGTCCCGGGTTCAAGTCCCTGATGGCCCACCAGTTTAAAAATTAAATAGTCTATATGCCCAGATAGCTCAGTTGGTAGAGCAGGGGACTGAAAATCCCCGTGTCCTTGGTTCAATTCCGAGTCTGGGCACCATTCATTCAAGCAGCCTTTCGCAGACGTGAGTCCGAAGGGTTGTTTTTTCGTGTTCAGATTCTGCTGATCGTTTTTGCTGTTTGCTTGGTCGTTTGGATTTGTATGGATCGTAATCTAATCGAAAACAGATCGAATCCACTTGATCCTTCTATTTATCGAATCCGTAACGATCGTGCTTTCTGTTGCCGCCTCAAAACCGTGACAGGCGCCTTTCACTTCATGCAGCTCTACGGAAACTCCTTCTGATCGCAATTTTTCCGCGAAAGCCGCGCCCTCATCGTGAAGGCAATCAAATTCAGCCACCTCAATATAGGTTTTAGGGAAGCCCTCGAGAGAAGCAGCTTCCAGAGGTGACGCATATTGTACTTGACTTGGATCTTGACCTTTTAAGTATATTATCCAGAACAATTCTGTGCAGTGCGCATCCCAAATAGGGGTATCCGTATATCGTCTCATGGATTCTGTACTCATGCTTCTATCTATCACAGGGTATATCAATAAGACGCCCTTCGGAGAAAGCCGCTTTCTGTCCCGCAGCATCATGGTGACGGCAGCAGCGATGTTTCCACCTGCGCTGTCACCGGCTACCATCATCTTGTCGACGTTTATATTAATCCGTTCAGCATTGTGTACTGCCCAAATGTAGGTATTATAGCAATCTTCTATCGCGGTCGGATATCTGTATTTAGGGAGCAATCTGTAATCTGTTAATACCACTTTACAGCGTGCTTTTTCAGCATACCATTTTGCGATCTGATAGTGAGCCTTAGAGGCCTTTAACAGAAATCCGCCGCCGTGATAGAACACAATGCATGGAAGCTTATTCGTACACTGCTTTGGCTCGATAACCAAGGTTGACAGTTCAGCGCCGTTATATCCGGGAGTAAAATATCTGTTTACTGTAACTCTGTCGTCTGACTTGCACCTATTTGCCTGGCAGGCGAGATTCAATAAGGGATACAGGTAAATTACCGCAGAGCCCCTATATTTTGCAAGGTTTTTCAATTCTTTATCTATGTTGTATTTCATCTTTATCACCTAATGCTGATTTTTTGTTCTTTTTTGCAGGTTATTTGAAAGAAAAAGTAGGATATATCGGTCGCCCTTTGCTTGTTTTTGATTGATATATTTTCGTACCTTTTTACCTCTTAAATGTAATATTTGGTACAAAAAATTTATCCTTTCATATTATAGTATTTTTGAACGATAAAGTCTAGATTTTCGTTCATGTTGGCAGGTGAGGGAGGTCACAGCGTTGTCGGTGTGCCTTTTGCGGGAGAAAAATTTTAGAAAGGAGCAAAAGAAAATGAAAAAACTACTGGTATCGCTGCTTTGTGTCGTGATGGTGGTGTGCTTTATGCCGTCTATGGCGTGGGCCGTAACTGAAAGCGCTGGGGATAATACCTTTAAAGATACCAACGGTATCCGCTATCAGATCACAGGTGAGAGCACCGTGAAGGTGATCAGCGACAGGGATTTAACAGATGATTTTCTTCCCGACGAACTAAAAATCGGAATGGGGATTGCTACCTACAGCGGATCCATTGAAATTCCTGCTCAGGTTGCAGACGGTGACGGAAAGACATATGCCGTAACGGAGATCGGCGCGGGAGCCTTTTATTCGACGATGATAACTGGAATTTCACTTCCTGAGTCTATCGTGTCTATTGGCAACAGAGCTTTCTCTTCGACGAACATAACCGGAATTACACTGCCGTCTTCGGTGAAGTTCATTGGAGAACGGGCGTTTTACTCTTGTAAAAGCCTTACGTCAGTGAAGCTTTCTGAGGAAGGATTGGAAAAAATTGGAGCGTGTGCCTTTGAAGGATGCGCCGCGCTTTCGGACTTTACGATTCCATCTACGGTTACGTCGATTGGAACAGCGGCCTTTGGCTGGTGCAAAAGTCTATTGAGCCTGCACATTCCGGCTGGTGTTACGGAAAACCTGGCAAAGGCTTTAGTAGGAAATGCGCTTTACCCGCATCTGGATCAGGTGACGGTGGCAGAGGGAAGTCCTTATGACATCGAAGGAGGCGTACTGTATAAAGGTACAGCTGCGCAGCTCTATGTGGGGCCGGATGAAAACGTGACTGTGAGGACAGGCACTACGGAAATCGCTGCTGATGAGCTGGGATCATCTGGAGTTACTGGAGCATTTGCTCAGAATACGGGGCTTAAAAGTATTGTTCTGCCAGACACGATCACCGAAATTCCAGCGAAAGCATTTTACAGCGCGGTTAACTTAGAAACGATTACACTGCCGTCTAATCTGACTGCAATTGGCGACAGAGCGTTTTATAATACGGGGCTTACGAGCATCGTTTTGCCGGATTCGGTTGTGTCCATTGGCACACAGGCTTTTCAGGGCTGCATCAACATGGTTTCAGCAGAACTTCCCGATCAGCTGAAGACGATTGGAAAAAGCGCGTTTCAGGACAACTACAGTCTTCAGAGTATCGTTATTCCAGAAGGCGTAACAGAAATCCCCGACCAGGCGTTTTTTGGCTGTGTATCTCTGGAATCTATTTCCCTGCCGGAGGGAATTACCACTATAGGTACTAGCGCATTTAATCTTGTGGTATACAACCGAAACGAAAACTCTTTTGTCAACGAAAATCCGAAACTGGAAGTCATAAACATTCCTTCCACTGTAACCACTATCGGTAATCGCTTTCTGGGCGGTCTGAAAGCGGATGGAAGCACAATTATGATTTCCAATGTTGCGGATCCAGCCGTTTTCACTGAGGATGCGCTTACCGGTATTACTACATATACCAGTAGTTATAATGGAGCGCCTACCTTATACTACCCTGCCAGCGCAAAGGATGCTTATGAAGGTGAAAACAGCACGGTAAAGGATTTTATCCCAACCGCTTCTGAGGATGGCTCTGAGGATGGTTCTGACGAAGTTTCGACAGGAGGCTTCAGCCTGGCCTTGAATGGCGGCTCTGCTGTCACAGTCGGTAAATCTGCTGATATCGGTACGGCCGTTGTTCCAAGTGATGCGGAACTTGTATTGGAACCCGCGACGAACAGCTATGCAGAGTTCAAACTGGACGAAAGCGGCAAGATCATCGCGACTGGCAAAAAGGCCGGTTCTGTCGAGGTTACTTTCTCCATCAAAAAAGGCACAGTTGTGTTCGCTTCTGAGACGAAGACGATCACTGTCACCGGTACGACCTCTGACGGCGGTGGTATTCCATCCACTCCAGTTGTCCAGAAGCCGACCATCGAAACCTCTGAAGGCGTGACTGCTTCTTTGAACAGTACAGGAACGACGGCATCTATCACAGTGGCCGACGGCTATGAGCTGGTAGATGTCACTGTCAACGGCGTATCAAAGGGCGCGGTTACGACCTTAACCGGTTTGAAGACGGGAGACAAGGTCGTCATCACGGCGCAGAAGATTGCCAGCGCCGATGACGATGCGGCTCTCATTGAGGCTGTGAAGAACACCAAACTGGTGGCGCGGAGCATGTACGCGAAAGCGCCGAGCGGAAAGAAATCTATCAAA
>CALLDR010000083.1 GCA_937997955.1 uncultured Emergencia sp.
GGCGACAGCGGCAGCAAGGTGGTTATTGAGGAATTTCTCACCGGACCGGAGGTGTCCGTCCTGTCCTTCACAGACGGAAAGACCCTGATCCCGATGGTTTCCTCCATGGACCACAAGAGAGCGCTGGACGGAGATAAAGGACTGAACACCGGCGGCATGGGAACCATAGCGCCGAACCCGTATTACACCGCGGAAGTGGCTGACCGCTGCATGAAGGAGATCTTTTTGCCGACCATGGAAGCCATGAACGCAGAGGGCAGGACCTTTGCCGGATGCCTGTACTTCGGCCTGATGATCACTGAAGACGGCCCGAAGGTCATCGAGTACAACTGCCGGTTTGGCGATCCGGAAACCCAGGTCGTTCTGCCGCTTTTGGACAGCGATCTCTTTGACATCATGGAACACGTGGCCGCCGGCACGCTGGATCAGGCAGAGGTCAGCTTTGCTGACGACGCGGCCTGCTGTGTGGTCATGGCTTCGGAAGGCTATCCGGTCAAGTACGACAAGGGCTTTGAAATCACCATCGCTGACGATGTGGAAGACGTCTATATCGCGGGAGCAAAGCTGTCTGAGGACGGCAGGCTGCTGACCAACGGCGGCCGTGTCCTGGGCGTTACTGAGAGAGGGGCGGATATCGCGGAGGCCATCAAAAAGGCATACGCTTCTGTGGAGAAAGTGCACTTTGACAACGCCTTTTTCAGAAAGGACATCGGTCAGAGAGCGCTGGCCGCTTTAGAACAGAAATAACCGAAGGAGAAACCATGGTATATAGAATATATGTAGAGAAAAAGAGAGCCTTTGCCCATGAGGCGGCGTCTCTGAAAAACGATATCGTAAAGCTGCTGCAGATCGACCATCTGGCAGACCTTCGTATCGTCAATCGATACGATGTCGAAAACCTGGACAGAGCGCTTTTTGACTACGCGGTCGGCACTGTGTTCTCCGAACCGCAGGTAGACACAGCGTCTCCGACACTGGATTTTACCGAGTCGGACTATGTCTTCGCGGTGGAATACCTGCCGGGTCAGTTCGATCAGCGGGCTAATTCCGCGGCGGAATGTATCCAGATCATATCAAAGGGTGAACGTCCGGCTGTCCGCACGGCCAAAGTGTACCTGCTGTCCGGTCCTTTGACAGAGGCGGAGCTGGCTGAGATCAAAAAGTACGTCATCAACCCGGTGGAGGCGAGAGAGGCTTCTTTGGAAGAATTCGACACCCTGAAGGTGGATTACGAGATCCCGACGGAGGTTGCGACGCTGGACGGATTCAACGCCCTTGATGAAGGCGGACTTTCTGAATTCCTGGCCGATTACGGCCTGGCTATGGATCTGGCCGATCTGAAGTTCTGTCAGGACTATTTCAAATCCGAGGACAGAGATCCGACTATTACAGAGATCCGGGTCATCGATACCTACTGGTCCGATCACTGCAGACATACTACCTTCAACACCACCATCGATAACGTGAAATTTGAAGACGCGGCTATTCAGGCCACTTATGAGGACTATATCAAAACCCGCCAGGAGCTGGGCAGGACCAAGCCGGTCAACCTGATGGACATTGGAACCCTGGCCGCCAAGTATCTGAAGAAGCAGGGCCTCCTGGACAAGCTGGACGAATCTGAGGAAATTAACGCCTGCACCGTCAAGATCGATGTAGATGTAGATGGGGAGACTCAGAAGTGGCTGCTCCTGTTCAAGAACGAAACCCACAACCATCCGACGGAGATCGAGCCGTTCGGCGGCGCGGCTACCTGCGTGGGCGGCGCCATCAGAGACCCGCTTTCCGGCAGAAGCTATGTTTATTCCGCCATGAGAGTCACCGGCGCGGCTGATCCGCTGAAGCCTGTTTCTGAAACCATGGAAGGCAAGCTGCCGCAGAGAAAGATCGTGACCACGGCTGCCAACGGCTACAGCTCCTACGGCAACCAGATCGGCCTGGCGACCGGACAGGTAGACGAGATCTACCACGACGGTTACGTGGCGAAGAGAATGGAGATCGGCGCTGTCGTAGCTGCCGCTCCTGCTGAAAACGTTCGCAGGGAGCGTCCTGCGGACAGCGATATCGTCATTTTGCTGGGCGGCAGAACCGGACGGGACGGCTGCGGCGGCGCTACAGGCTCATCAAAATCCCATACGACCCAGTCTCTGGAAAGCTGCGGGGCGGAAGTCCAGAAGGGCAACGCGCCGGAGGAAAGAAAGCTGCAGAGACTGTTCAGAAATCCAGAGGCGTCAAAGCTGATCAAGCGCTGCAACGATTTCGGCGCGGGCGGCGTCTCCGTGGCCATCGGCGAGCTGGCTGACGGTCTGGAGATCAACCTGAACGCGGTGCCGAAGAAGTATGACGGTCTGGACGGCACCGAGCTGGCCATCAGTGAATCTCAGGAGAGAATGGCCGTAGTCGTGGCTGCCGAGGATGCCGCGCGTTTCTGCGCCCTTGCCGAGGCTGAAAATCTAGAGGCCACCGTAGTGGCTGAAGTCAAGGATAACCCGTATCTGAAGATCTTCTGGAATGACAAGGCCATCGTCAACATTTCCAGAGCATTTCTGGATACCAACGGCGCGGAGAAACACATCGACATCGAGATCCCGAAGGCGAAAGCCTTTGATAAAGAGATTCCGTCTGACTTCGCTGACGGATATCGGACGGCAGCGGGCGATCTCAACGTCTGCTCCAAGAGAGGTCTCTCCGAGCGCTTTGACTCCACCATCGGCGCGGGCACTGTCCTGATGCCGTTCGGCGGCGCGCGCCAGAGAACCCCGATCCAGGCTATGGTCAATTTGATCTCAGTGGAAAAAGAACACACCTCAACATGCTCCGTCATGTCATGGGGATACAATCCATATATCGCGGAAAAGAGTCCGTATCACAGCGCTTATCTGGCGGTCGTAGAGTCCGTATCCAAGCTGGTTGCCACCGGCGCTTCCTTTGAGGACGTCTACCTGTCCTTCCAGGAATACTTTGAAAAGCCGATGCGGGAGCCGAAGAGATGGGGCAAGCCGCTGGCCGCGGTTCTGGGCGCTTTCAAAGCGCAGAAGGAGCTGGGCGTCGCGGCAATCGGAGGCAAGGACTCCATGAGCGGAACCTTTGAGGACATCGACGTTCCGCCGACACTGGTATCCTTCGCCATCACTACAGATGATGTCAAGCATATCATTTCACCGGAGTTTAAAGAAAGCGGCAATCTCGTTGTTCTGATCACGCCGGAGTACGATGAGGAAGGTCTTCCAAAGGCTGAATCTCTGAAGAAGATCTACGATGCTGTCAACGCAGGCATCAGAGAAGGAAGGCTTATCAGCGCCTATACGCCGGGCTTCGGCGGTGTGGCTGAGGCCGTGCTGAAGATGTCCATGGGCAACGGTATCGGATTTAAATTCGATGAGTCCGTCGATCTGGAAACCATCTTCGGATATCGTTACGGAGCCTTTGTTGCAGAAGTCTCTCTGGACGATTTGGACGATAAGATCGATGTGAAAGCCTCTGACGCGGCTATGCGTTACGCAGGTGTTGTCATTGAAGGCGTTGAAACACTGACTTTGGGTGTAACAACAGATGAGCAGCAGATCGCCTGGGGCGGAAAGGCTTTGACCATGGCAGAACTGGAGGACATCTACGAGTCCAAGCTGGAGCCGATCTATGCCTGCAACATCGAGACGGAAGAGAACGAGCTGGAAACCTTCACCT
>CALLDR010000084.1 GCA_937997955.1 uncultured Emergencia sp.
GGAGGAGCCTTCGGCATCGCGCTCTCTCAGGGCATCAAGAGAGGCCTGCTGTCCAATGAAGCAGGACAGGGCACCATCACCATGTCCGCGGCGGTAGCGGAGCAGGATCACCCTTGCGACCAGGGCTTTGTACAGGCCATCGGCGTATTCCTGGATACCATCATCATCTGCACCCTGACCGGCTTTGTCGTATGCGGCGCGTCTCTGTGGACAAAGGCATCCAGCGGCTGGGACACCCTGAAGAACTCCACCATAGACGTATTCCTGGAATCCATCAAAGAGCTGGTGCCAGGAACGGCTGCGGATTCTCCGATCGCTGTAATCATCTGCATCTGCTACGCCCTGTTCGCCTTCACCTCTCTGCTGGGTCTGGTATCCTTCGCGGTAATCGCGGGCAGCCGGATCACCAAGTCCAAAACCTGCACCAACCTTGTCAGAGTCCTGGGCTGCCTGATCTTCGTACCGATCGGAACTCTGTGCGTACTGGCCGGCCTGGAGCTGAACAACATCTGGTATGTGACGGACCTGATCAACATCGTCCTGGTATTCGCCAACGCGCCGATCATCCTCTACGGAGCGAGATATGTCTACAAGGCGCTGAAGCAGTACGTCGAGACAGACGGCAGACGCTTTGTCGCCAGCGAGATCGGCCTGGAAAGCGAGATCTGGACCGAAGAGGAAAGACAGAGAATCGAAAGCTTATAAGGAGAGTGTGTAATGGATAATATCAAATGGCCGGAGGGCAGGAAATCGGCGGTCATGTTCACCTTTGACGTGGACGGAGACACCACCTGGGAGAACGGAAACCGTGGACTGCCCAACGGAGAAAAATACATCAAGTCCCTGTCTGTGGGACAGTACGGGCCGAAGCGGTGCGTGGACAGGATTCTGGACAAGCTGGACCAGTACGGCGTCAAGGCGACCTTTTACGTGCCGGGGCTGACGGCGGAGCGGTACCCGGAGGTGATCAAAAGGATCGCAGCCGCGGGTCATGAGATCGGCCACCACGGCTATGCTCACGAAAGGTTCGCGGGACGCAGCACAGAAGAACAGATCGAGATCATCGAGAGGACACAGAAGATATTTAAAGAACTGATCGGCCATGAGGTCACAGGATTTCGGACCCCGTCCGGCGACTGGGCGGTGGAAACGCCGAAGCTGCTCTACGAAAGAGGCTTCCGCTATTCCAGCTCCATGCGGGGAGACGACCGGCCGTACAGAACGGTCATAGACGGCGAGGAGACTGACTTTATCGAGATACCGACCAAATGGGAGGTGGACGACTATGTAGCCATGGCCTATAACATGTATCCGGCGGAACCGG
>CALLDR010000085.1 GCA_937997955.1 uncultured Emergencia sp.
TCGAGACAGCTTGATTATATTACCACCTTTTCGCCCCTCTGTCAATAGGGTTTTTGAGAAAAAATCAAAAAGATCTGGTCCGGGAGGGCAGAGCCCCGCGCCGCGGTGACCCGCTCAGCGCTTCCTAGCGCTCAGACTCCTCCTGTATGTACTTTCTCTTTTTCCTGGTGACCGAGAACCACAGGCCTATGGCAACCGCCAAAACCACTGCCGCGCAGACGATCCACAGCTTTGATGCCTCCTCCGGCGGATACTTTTCTTCTATATTATCCGGCGTAAGGCCGTCGGTCAGGCTGTACATATTGATGGTATCCAGAAAATCGCCCTGCACTACGCGCTCGCCGTCACTGTAATCCAGAAGCTCGCCGCCCATGACAACGGAGTAGAAAACCAGATCATCTTTTTCCATGCAGCCGGCGAAGCACCAGCCCGCCGCCGGAGTGTAACCCGTTTTGACGCCGGTCATATACTGGCTGTACGGACTTTCATAGCGATCGTCCGGGAACTTGACATAGTTGGTCGTCTCATAGGCGAACCCTTCGTCACGGACATTGGACGCCGGAACCATGCCTTCACCCTGGCCGACACATTCCCGGAACTTGTCAAACTGCATGGCGTATTCGCAGATTTTGACCATGTCTCTCGGCGTAGTATAATGATTGTTGGACGCCAGTCCGATGCAGTCCGCGAAATGGGTGTTCTCACAGCCCAGCTCTTCCGCTTTTTCGTTCATCATAGCGATAAAGTCGCTGTACTCATCGCACATGTCAAAGGCAAAGGCCGTCGCCGCCTCATTACCCGAAGGGATCAAAAGGTACTTCATGCACTCCTCGTAGGAAATGACCTCCCCCTCTTCCAAATGCCTCTGCGGCTCCATGCTGCTGCAGTAATAATGCCGCACAGCGTCCTTTGATACGGTCAGCTCACCCTCCAGATCCGGATTCTGCTCCAGCACCAGAATCGCCGTCATGACCTTCGTCATGCTGGCAGGCGGCAGCTGCATATCCGCATTCTTTTCATAGAGAACCGTTCCTGTCGTCGCTTCGTAAAGAATGGCCGCTTTCGAGTTCGGGGCCATATCCTCAGCCTCGCCTCTGTCTTCCGCAAAAACAGAGGCCGTACCTGCCAGGGCCGCCGTCAAAAGGGCAGCCAAAATAAGGCCAAGCAGTTTATGCGCCAGGCGTTTTGTTCTTGTCTTCATTTTTATATCCTCTTTTCTCATCATCACTCTCACAGACTCGTGCGCATGTCTGCAGATCGAAAACGGGACATCTCTACTATACTCCTTCTTTCAACAAAAAACAACTATTCTTATCTTGCAACTTCTATCCTTTCATCAAAATTCTCATCCAAGCTTATTATAGTTCCCAGTACTTGATATAAGAGTTCAAAAAAGAGCTCACTAAAGCAATAGTTTGCTCTGTGGGCTCTATATGCCGCGTTTATAATATTTTCACGTCATTACATTTCAATATGTAATAATGTTTATTATTTTAGTATTCCTTGCGCGGACCGCAACCATTCCTTTCAGATGGATAGTAATGTGTATTGTAGTAGTTACAATATCCTCGGCCAGTGGAATCTGTATTTCGAGGTTCATAATATGCACAATCTATGCAATTTCCTCCACAAAATTTGCCCTCTGGAATTTTGATTTCTTCTTTTCTCATCTTCATATTTTCCTCCTTAATGTATGATTTTGAATTCATCCTTATATATTACAACCTTCTCCTCTCGTTTTTCTGCCACATAGAACACAATTTTTTCTTGCGGCAAAACAATCGGAAAAAGCAATTCGGATACACTCATCGGCATGACTTCCATAATTTTCTGAATGTATTGAATATCATTTCGAGACAACTTTTCTCCTTTAGGAAAATGGGTGTGAAAAATTCCACAAAACTTTACACCTCTTTTTTCCCAGTTTTTAATCAGCCAATTAATTTGTTTTATATCTGGTGTGTATGTCCCATAAAGTCGCTCACCAGACACATCGGCTATATGCTCGGCTTTGCAAATAACACCATCTACTTCGCCTAAAATTCCACCCACTTCAGGTGGTGGCAAAGTTAAATCTTGTAGCAAGCAGTTATATACGCTTCTAGTTATCATTACCATGATTATATTTTATATATTTATGCTTTTATCGAACTCGTTTATTTCTTAAAATTTATTTGAACAGTTTGCCAAAAAACGTTTTTTTCTTCGATTGATTCACTGTTTTAGCTGTATTAGTTGCAAAAGGTTTTAATGGACCCGAATTCGCATCAAAAAAAGATAGATAATATTTGCAAGAATCATAACAGCCTACTGCCATATTAAATCGCTTACAAAATGATACGCATCAGGTCGTCCATTGTTACGAACCTCCTGCTGATTACACGAAATCCTACAGTATCCACTTGGTTCTGGCAAGTTCGTTCTATCAGGATATTCATCACCGCGCCTAATATATTGTGCTTCATTTAGATTTTCTTCCAAAGTTATTTTAATACCTTTTCCCTATTTTCTACTACTAAAATATTCAGGGATAAGTTCAGGATGGTTGCTTATAATATCCGGGCATATACTAGTCATAAAATTCCTTTTCAATTCTTCATATCCCTTAAAAGTAACTTTGACTGACTCAATCGCTTTTGGGAAACCATTTAAGTATGCACATCCTAGCCAAAAGAAAAAGTCTTTCGAAGAGCCCTTTACGCCTTTATTCAAGTAATTCATTACAGCAATCTTGTACTGAGCATCTGGTATTCCACCTTTTGCCGCGGCCATGTAGTATTTATAAGCCTTTTTCATATGAAAAGGTCCCCCAAGCTTTCCCTCTTGATACATTTCACCTAATGGAAAATTTGAATAAACACTTCCATTCGATATCGCCATCGTTAAATACTTCTCTGCTTCTTTTATCAGTCCATAATGCTGAGCAATCAATCCAGCTTTGCATTGAGCTTCCACATGGCCCTGCATAGCTGCTATGACATAATAATCATAAGCCTTTTTCCAATCCTTCTTTACACCATAGCTTTCTGCTAAATTAAACGCATCTTTCATTGAAATCATGTTTCTACCTCTGATAAGTTTACATTAATATTTTTCAAAAGATCCCATTAATTTAAGAACTGAGACCACAAAATATATCACTCCAAAAATACTTCCCATTATAACCGAACTTACAAGTTTTAATAATTTATATTGAAGCCCTATACCATTCAATGAAGAGCAAATACTCCCATTTCGTCTAGAAATGAATTTCCAACTCGAGTAAGTTCCCCATAACAAATAGATTCCAATTATCACTTCCACGTCTCGTTCCTCCCTATATTTATTCGTCTATATAGTAGCATGCTTTTTGGGGTTTGTCAATTCATTTCGAATACTTAATTTTCATTTCGTGTATTTTGAACATAATCATACGCAGATACTTTATTATGCTATTTGAGGTGATAATATGAAATTTGGAGACATATTAAAAGAACTTTTAGAAGAGCATGCTATAAGCCAGAAGAATGCTGCAAAAGCGCTAAATATAGCCCCTTCTACATTCGGAAACTACGTTCGCAACATCAGAGAGCCCGACTATGAGACGCTAAAGAACATCGCTTCTTTATTTAATGTAACAACAGATTACTTACTAGGCTATCACAAACATGAAAAATATACTCATGACGAAGCGCGTCTATTACAGATATTCAGAAGTATGGATAAGAAAAGTCAAACTATTTACTTGGAGCAAGGAATAGTCTTTCTGAAACATGGTTTTAATAATAACAAAGAACAGAATCTATGATTCATGTTTCGATTTACCTTATTCAAGATGCATTGTACTAAAATCTAAAAGAGACGAAATTAATATCCATAACTTCGTCTTTTTGGCAAAAAAGTGCTTAGATTTTTTCATTGAAGATTGACTCTAACCATAACCGTAAATTGTTCTGCATCCGTTTCTATTCTTCCGCGCAAGTCATTCATGATTGATCTTTTAAACTTGAAAAGGCTACCCGAGAACACGAAAAAACGAGGAAAAGAGACGAAACTGAAAATCGCAATTCGGCCTCTTTTCCTCAAGGTAAACAGCATTTATACAACAATCATACAGATTCCAGAAGATAGGCTGGATTCTCTCTGACCATGGCCTGAAGGAACGACGGTTCCAGGCCGTGCGCCAGCAGCGCCTCGCAGGCCTGCAGCATCAGCTCCTGCGGCCGCGGCGCGGACATCTGCCCGCCGTCGCTGCTCAGGATGGCCTGCTCCGGCCCCGCGGCCCGAATCATATCGATCAGCTGTTCCACGGTGATCCGTTCACTTTCATCGCCGTCTACGCAGTTCAGGAAGGTATAGCTCAAATATACCCCCATTTGGGCCATTTCCCGCTGTTCCGAGATGTTCAGCCCCAGATCTCCCTGCGGATGGGAGAATTTCAGCTTTTTGATGCCCATGTCCTTTGCTCTGCGCACCACTGCCCAGCTTTCCTCCTTTGACAGGTGACCGATGCTGCAGACCACGCCTGCGTCTCTGATCACCTCCATGACTTCCAGGACGTCCTGCCGCAGTCCGCCCCTGTCGTCAAGCACATCGAGAAAGCTGCTCCGGTCCGCGCCCTCAAAGAGATGGGCCGTGCTGCCCTGACTGCTGCAGACTCTGACAAAGTATTCCGTTTCCAGCGTAGGGAACCAGATGATCTTCGCGCCCCGTTTGCACGCTTCGTCCACAGCGGCGGCATTGAATCCGCCGGTGCTTCGCGAAATAGTCATGCTGCCGAAGCACTGTACCTGCGGCACTGCCTTCTGCGTCAGCGCCGCCAGGCCCACGGTAGGGAAATGGTGGTCTTTGAACACGATTCCCCTCATTTCCATGGCCGCCGCGTCTCTCGCCGCGTCAAAGCAGTCCACATTCCGCAGAAAGCCGTCCGGCGCCGCGTGAATATGGATATCGTATCCGCCCTTTAAGATCTCCCGGGCCTGCTGCTCGTATCTGACTTCATAACCCGTACTCATTACGCTTCACCCATCACCAGATCCCGAATGATCCTTTCATCGGACAAAGGCTCGATGAGATAAGTCGCCTCCGGGTCTCTCAGAATCGCGGAGCAGGCCAGTACAGGCTTTCCGTTGAGCCGGATCGCGCAGTTGCCGCATTTGCCGATCCTGCACAGGCACAGTGGAAAGGCCAGGCTGCTGTCCAGATTTTCATAGATGTAGCGCATGGTCCAAAGGGCGCTGATGCCCTTCGCGAAGGGAACCTGGTAGCGAGACGTCTCGCCGCTGTCCCTCCTTACCTCGATGGTCACATTCACATTCTCTTTCAAATTCATTTCTGTCCCTCCGGTCTCAGTGAAGTAACTTCAATAGGTTTTGTGTAGAGCTGCTCCTCGCCGTTATGATCCTTTACGACGATATTCTTCATCCAGCTGTCTTTTGGCTCTGTAAACTCTCTGCGGTAGTGGGCGCCGCGGCTCTCTTCCCGCATCAAAGCGGTTTCCGCGGTGATTCTGACGATCTTGGCCATTCTCTGCAGCGCCAGGGCGTCCGACCACTCCCGGTTGAAGCGGCGTTCTTTATACGCGCACCTGTGCGCAGCGAGAGCCTTCAGCATATCGTCGGCAAATTCCACCGCGCTCTGCAGGGTTTCCCCATTCCTCACCGGGCCGATGGACTCGCCGGCCTTTTTCTGCAGCCGCGTCCGGAATTCCGCGGTGGAGGTCTCCCCAGAGCCTTCGCTCAGCAGACCCTCCGCCCGGTCAAAGATTTCGCTGTTTTCCAGATCAGGCTTCGCGCCAAAGGCTGTATTTCTGCAGTATTTAGCCGCAGCCTCCCCTGTGCGCTTGCCCCACACCAAAATCTCCGTCATGGCGTTTCCGGACAGCCGGTTGGCGCCGTGGACGCCTCCGGCCACTTCGCCGGCAGCGTAAAGGCCTTCTACAGAGGTCTCTCCGTTTACGCCGATCCTGATGCCTCCGCTCCAGAAATGAGCAGAAGGCGCGCCCTCAATGGCATCCTCGTAGATATTCGGCCAGAGGTCTCTGATCTCAAAGCACTCGTAATGATCCGCGCCCTTTCCGTGCCACTTTCCATAGCTTTCAAAGATATAGTCTATCTGATTTCTCGACAGATGTCCGAGAGATACCCACACGCCGTCGTTCGGTGTCCCCAGGCCGTTTTGAATTTCATTGGCCGTAGCCACCAAAAGCTTATCCCTGGTCGTCAGCTCCTTGCGTTCTGGGTCCCACTGCTCCAGGAAGCGAAGTCCTTCCTTATTATACATGTGGGCGCTGGCCCGCGTCAGCATAGCATAGGTGAAGTTGATGCCGCGGGCTGCCGGCGGCATACAGCATCCCAACAGGAAAGTAGGGAACTCCATGTCCACCAGTTCCGCGCCCGCTTCCAGGGCCATGATCTGTCCTTCGCCGTACAGCTCGTTAGGCGCCGTGGTAATGTTGAACACGCTCATAGCGCCGCCTGTAGCCAGAATGACCGCCTTGGCCTCGATGCTCAGATATTCTCCCGTCGCCATATCCACGGCAAAAGCACCGTTGATGCGGCCGCCGTCCTTTGACAGGGCGATGGCCTGGCAGTTGTCGATGGTCGCGATCTGTCTCTCCCGAACCTGACGGATCAGAGTCCACGCGTAATCCTTGCCGATGACCCACAGGCCCCGGGCGTGACTGTGTCCCGGCGTCTGGTAGACGTGTTTCACCGGCGCCTTCCAGTCGATCAGCTCTTTTACCCGCAGAGGCGCGTCGTCCACCATGGCCTGGACGAGCCGCTGGTCGTTCATGAATCTGCCGCCCCGTACAGTGTCCTCAAAGTACTGTTCCTTCGTATCGTCGGGATCCCCGGCCAATCCCATCTCGCAATAACTCTTGCTGTCAGCATTTACATCCGCACTGGCAGTCACTGTCGCGCCGGAAACGCCGAATTTGCCTTTGCTCAGCACCAGTACGTCCGCACCCAGGTCATGGGCTTCGATAGCGGCGCGCATCCCTGCGCCGCCGCTGCCTATGATGAGTACGTCTGTAGAAATCTCTCTTATCTGTTTCAAATGACTTTCTCTCCTCTCCTATGTATGTAATAGCCAAACCGTCTTAGAAAAAGTTAATGATGTTTTTGATCGTAATAGCAATATACAGGATATATCCTACTGTCTGCGCTGTGGTCAGAACAGGACCAGCTTTGTATTCGCCCAGCTCCGCTCTGCGGGAAATCAGCAGACCGAAGAGTCCCAGAAGCGGCATTTCCACCACGGAAGCTGCCTGCGCGATGACGATCAGAGGAACTGGGTTTCTTCCGATGATGAATCCGACGATGCAGCCGAAGATCAGCAGTCCGGCGGACAGCAGACGAACTTCCTTGCTGGTCATTTCAGCTTTTCTTCCGATGCCGCCCATGAACAGGAAGCTTACGCACTGCGCGTTGGCGATCATGGAGGATACAGCCGCTGAGAAGTAACCGACGGCGACGATGTATTTGCCTATCGGCCCTACGATCGGCGTCACCGCGCCAATCAGATCCTGGATGGACGTCATGGCGATGCCTGCAGGCCGTAATACTGTAATGCCGATCAGCGTAAGCATAAGAAGGATGATGCCTACCGAGCAAACGCTGACGATGATGTCTGAATTTACAACGCGGTTTCTGATATCCGCCTTTGTCCATTTTTTCTCGCGGATCAGATAGGTTCCGTATACCATGCCGGAAAGAGAAGCGTTAGAACCTAAAATTGCCAGCACAGTGATAAAGGAGCCCTCTGGGAAGCTCGGTACCAGTCCTTCTACGACCTTCACCGGCGAAGCGCCGCCCGCGGCTAACAGGATAGCCAGGAAGGAAAGGACCATAGCAAAGACCAGTACCTTCATGAATATTTCAACAAAGGAATACACTTTTTTGTTGAACACCATCCAGACCGCGAAAGCAGTCATGATAGCGCCCCATATTTTCCAGTCTAAGAACGGAAAGATGATGCTGGCGCCCATGCCGGTGCCCGCAAAGTTTCCCGTCTGAAAAGCGATGCCGCTGAAAAAGCTGGTACACGCCATGATAATAGCGAATACCGGTCCGTAGAAACGGCGAACCAATCCCATGAAAGGCTCTTCCAAAACCAGAGAGCTTACAAACAAAGATCTGGAAAAGGTTGCTCTGATGATCAGCGCCAGGGCGACAACCCAAAGTAATGAATATCCATAAGTTGAACCATTGACAATTGCGGTGGTGATAGAACCGGGACCGATACAGGACGCCGCCATGATGAGGCCGGGACCGATCCTGACAAGAATTTCTTTAAAGCCCAGTTTTTCAGGTTGCAAGCTGGTTACATTCGTTCCTTGTGACATATTTGTTCTCCTTTCTGAACGACCTCTTTGCATAAAATCAAAGAGAAATGCTGCAGCGCTTTTTCTTAATAAATACTCAAGTTAACTCATTTTTATACAAAAGCAAGGAACGTGCCAAAAAATCAAAAGAGCGCGCGATATTTCCGGTTTTTCCATCATACCGCGCTCTTTCAAGGCGTCAAAGGCTTTGAATTCAGCCGTTTTCCGCCTGTCCCGCAAAATTCATTTTTTTAACTGCCGCTGCCGGCGGCGTCCCGCAAACAGGCCAGCGGGCATCTGCACAGGCCAGTCTTTTATAGACCAATTGGTTTAATAATCACCAATTGATCTTTTTTATTTCTTCTCTGAGCCGCCGCCCTTTTTCCGTTATGACGCTGCCGCCTCTGCCCTTCCCCTGGCGGATGAAACCGCAGTCGCTGAGCCTGGAGAGAGCTTCGCGGATCTCAGCTTCCGTAAAGAGCCTGCCCTGGTCACGAGCCGCGGCCGCAAGTCCGGGTCTTCCCATGCGCACGCCCTCCTTTGCCGCTTCTTCCAGCGCTGTCAGCACAAAAAGATAAATTTCCAGCTTCCCGCTTTCCCGCAGGAACAGCTGCAGGATCAGTCCGCAGTCTTCAGAGGCCGCAGTCCCGCCTTCTTTGGCAGCTCTTCCTGCAGCTTCATGCTCGGCCCCGCCGTCGGCCGCCGAGCGCCCGGCATGAGCTTCGCCTTCCCGCCTGAGGGCCGGCGGCAGATCCGCCTCGTCGATCTCCATCTTGTCCAGATTGGTCAGATACTCGATCACGTTGCGCAGTTCCCGTATATTTCCGCTCCAGCGGTACGATTCCATGCGCCGCCGTGCGGGTTCAGTGAATACCAGGTTTTTACGGAACATCTTCATAAAGTGCTCCGCCAGCAGCATCACGTCCGATCCCCGCTCCCGCAGGGACGGAATCGAAAGCGGCAGCACGTTGAGCCGGTAATACAGATCTTCCCGGAACTTGCCCTGACGCACCAGCTCGTATACGTCCCTGTTGGTGGCCGCGATGATCCGCACATCTACGTTGATGACCTTCTGGGATCCGATCTTTATGATCTTTCGCTCTTCTATGACTCTCAGCAGCTTGGCCTGCAGCAGCAGCGGCATCTCGCCGATCTCATCAAGGAAGATCGTCCCCTTATGGGCCAGCTCAAAGTAACCGATCTTGCCTCCTCTTTTGGCTCCGGTGAAAGAGCCTTCTTCGTAGCCGAACATTTCGCTCTCCAACAGGTTTTCTGGTATGGCGGCGCAGTTGACCGCTACAAAGTTATAGCCCCTCCGCGGAGAAGCGTTATGGATGCTCTGCGCGAATATCTCCTTTCCTGTCCCGCTCTCTCCCGTGATCAGAACCGATGACTCCGTCTTCGCCATCCGTCTGGCCGCTTCGATCGACGCCGCCAGCAGCGGGCTGTCTCCCTTTATATCCAGAAAGCTGTACTTCGCCACATGGCTGCTCCGGCTGAGCCTGGTCCTCATGCCGTGCTGATACTCTTCCACTTCCTCAAAGCTCCTTACCGTGACCACATGTCCGCCAAGTCCTGCTTCTGGCCGGATCGGGTTGATGGCGACGATAAGATTCTGGCCTCCCTGGGATATGAGGAATTCCTTTTGTACGTCCGGCGCGCCGCCCTTCAGTATTTCCAGAGCTTCCATGCTGATATCCGTCAAAACGTCCACCACCGGAACGCCTTTTGCCAGCTGCCGCCGCCCCCGCAGCAGATGCTGCACTTTGTCGTTGAACAGGACGACCCTTCCCACGTTGTCCGTGATGATGATCCCCTGTTCCATCAGCTGTATCAGAGCGTGGATCTGATCCGACAGCTCCTCGTTTTCGCCCAGGATCTTTTCTACGCTGGAGCTGCCGAACAGGGTATTCTTCTTGGCGGCAAAGCTTTTTGAAAAGCGCAGTTCGTTTTCGATCCCCAGCTTGTCCGCAATATCCAGAATGGAGTTGATATCGATTTCCCGGTTTCCGATATTGTACACCTGCTCGATCCCCTCCGGAATCAGCTGTTCCTCATCCATGGTGATGGCGACGCGGATAGACGGGTCGTAATCCTCGACGCCGCAATAGGGTATCAGCTCGATATCCCGATACCCCAGGGCGTAGATGTTGGCGATGGTCTGCAGGCAGGACCTGTGGTCGATGTTCACCAAAAGGGCTCTGGTGTCCTTAGGAAGTCCCTCCAGCTTCTCCATGTTGGTTCTCGTGAGCATCAGCTCAAAGGCGACCAGTACGGAAGAGTCCTTCACCTTGGGTTTGATCTTCTGCAGGATCGGATAGACGATACCGATAACCTCTTCTTCCAGATATTCCATAGAAGCCACTTCCGCCGTGCTGTACGTCCGAATCTCCACCAGATCTCCGAAATACTCCAAAAGGTTTTCTTTCAGCTCCTCCGCGTAGCTCCGCCGGTTGGCGATGACAGCCATTCTCTTCGTCTGCATACGATCCCTCCTCATGGGCAGTTTCTACTCCCATTTTCGCATATTCCCTCTTCAAATACAATCCTTTTTCTCCCGCCGTTCTCAGCTTCCTTTGCCCGCTGCCGGCGGTATCCGTCCTCTTCCCGGCACGTCAAAGCTCTCTTGCCGGCACGTCAAAACCCCTTTGCCGGCATATCAAAACTCTCTCGTCAGCACATCAAAACCCTCTTCCCGGCATATCAAAAAGCCGCCCTTTCGGACGGCTTTTACAATCATATGAAAGCGAACGCTTTATTTGATCACAACCTTGTGGAATTTCTTCTTTCCTTTCTGGATCATCAGCTCGCCATCCTTGAACATGTCGACGGTCACGGCCATCTTAGCGTTGGTCACCTTCTCGCCGTTGACGGACAATCCGCCCTGCTCGATGGTTCTGAAGCCTTCGCCGTTGCTCGGTACCAGGCCCAGTTCTTTGATCAGGGATACGAGTCCCTTGCCTTCTCCCTCAAAGACCGCGGCTTCCATCTCGGTCGTTGGGATATTCGCAGCGTCTCCGCCGCCGCCAAAGGCCGCTCTCGCGCCTTCCTGAGCCTTCTTGGCCTCTTCCTCGCCGTGTACCAGCTTGGTTACTTCGTAAGCCAGGATTTCCTTCGCCTTGTTGATCTCAGCGCCTTCCAGAGAGGAAAGTCTCTCTACCTCTTCCATCGGCAGGAAGGTCAGGAAGCGCAGACATTTGTTCACGTCAGCGTCCGCGACGTTTCTCCAGTACTGATAGAACTCATAAGGTGAAGTCTTCTGCGGAGACAGCCACAGCGCGCCTTTCTGAGTCTTACCCATCTTCTTGCCCTCACTGTTGGTCAGCAGCGCGAATACCATACCTTCGACGTCGATGCCGCACCATTTTCTGGATAGCTCCTTGCCCGCCAGGATATTGGACCACTGGTCGTTGCCGCCGAACTGCATCTTCAGGCCGAAGTCTCTGGCCATAACGGTAAAGTCATAAGCCTGCATCAGCATATAGTTCAGCTCAAAGAAGGTCAGGCCGTCGCCGATTCTCTGCTTATAGCAATCCGCACGGAGCATGTTGTTTACGTTGAAGTGGGTTCCGACCTCTCTTACGAATTCCACGTAATTCAGCGGTCTCAGCCAGTCAGCGTTGTTGATGCTGATAGCCTTGCCCGGAAGCGGCTCCCTGTTCTGATGTCCCGGCGCGTATACACCGTGGTTTCCTTCATACTTCCACTCGTCATCGAAATCCAGGAACTGGTCAAACAGCTTCTTGAACTTAGCGCAGTTCTCGTCGATGGTTTCCTCTGTCATCATCTGACGCATGTCCTGTCTGCCGGAAGGGTCGCCGACCATGGTGGTGCCGCCGCCGATGAGAACTACCGGCGTATGGCCGTACTTCTGCATGTACATCAAAATGATCGTCTGCATGAAGTGTCCAATGTGAAGGCTGTCCGCCGTAGCGTCAAAGCCGATGTAGAATTTGATCTTTTCCTTGCCCAACAGCTCTCTGACAGCTTCCTCGTCAGTAACCTGCTCAATAAAGCCTCTTTCCTTCAGTACGTCGTAAACATTATCGTACTTACTTACGTTATCAGGAATAAAATTTTTCATCTGATCTTTCCTCTTTCTTCAAAATTTTAAGTGGAGCACAGCTCCTTTGTTTATTATGTTTCGCCCTAATTTCTATCTATTGTAGCACATTTCTACCGGATTATCAAAATAATTAAAAATTTGTCGCAAAACGCCGCCGGCTGACCGCAGGTCCGCGCGAAAAAGGCGGCATTTCCCCCGCTAGGTCCCGATATGTCTCGCGGTGTCCCGCTATTTGGTGCCGTACAGCCGGTCTCCCGCATCGCCCAGTCCCGGCAGGATATAGGCGTTTTCGTTGAGACATTCGTCCTTGGCGGCAATATAGATATCCACGTCAGGATGCTCCCGCTGCAGCGCCTCAATGCCCTCAGGCGCCGCGATCAGGCACATGAAGGTGATGTCCTTTCCGCCTCTCTGCTTGATAAAATCGATGGCGGCCACGGCGCTTCCCCCGGTCGCCAGCATCGGGTCCACCACGAAGATCTGCCGCTTTTCAATATCCGTCGGCAGTTTGCAGTAGTACTCCACCGGCTCGTGGGTCTGCGGATCGCGGTACAGTCCCACATGGCCTACCTTGGCGTTGGGAACCAGAGCCAGCATTCCGTCGACAAAGCCCAGGCCCGCGCGCAGGATCGGAACGATGGCGATATCCTCGCCTTTGAGCATGTTCACCTTTGTCCGCTGCATCGGCGTTTCAATTTCAACTTCTTCCAGCGGAAGATTTCTGGTCGCTTCAAAGCCCATGAGCATGGCGATCTCTCTCGCCAATTCGCGAAAATCCTTTACGCTGGTCTCCGTCTTTCTCATCAGCGCGACCTTGTGCTGAATCAGCGGATGATCAAATACATATACCTTTCCCATCGCATGTCCTCCATCTTTTGTATTATCTATTTCGTTACATTTCGTCGAGCATGTCCGTGCGCCTCTGATGACGCCCGCCCTCGAATTCTGTGTCAAGCCAGGTATCGACGATCTGCAGGGCAAGCTCCGGCTCAGTCAGACGGCCGCCCAGTGCGATCATGTTGGCGTTGTTGTGCTGTCTGCACAGTCTGGCCATCTCCACCGACGTGCAAAGCGCGCACCGCACGCCTTTGACTTTGTTGGCGGCGATGGAAATGCCGATGCCCGAACCGCAGCAGACGATGCCTCTGTCGGCTCTGCCGCCGGCAACCGCTTCCCCGCAGGCCTTTCCGTAGACAGGGTAATCCACAGATTCCTCAGAATCCGTTCCCAGGTCAACCACCTTTATGCCCCTCTCTCTCAAATGCTCTCTTATGGTATTTTTCAGCGCGAACCCGCCGTGGTCGCTGGCAATTGCAATAATCATAATTTCTCATACCTTTCTGATGTTATATCCCGCCGACTTCAGCATCCGGTTCATCACGGAAAAACCGATGCCTTCCTCGGCCAGCGCCGCCGCAAGGATCACGTCCGCCCCCGCGTCGTCGGCCTCTCTCAGCCGCGCGAAAAAGTCGTGGGCCGCAGTTCTCTCGTCTCCTCCATCAAAGAGTATCAGACAGACTTTTTGTCCCGCGTCCTCCCGTGCGGTCCTTTCGGCTTCGATGGCCCTCCGGACAGCCTGGCTCTCACCTTCAAAGATGATCATCTCCGCCTTCGGCGCATAATGCTTATATTTCATGCCCGGCGCCCGGGGCTTGAAATCCTCTTCGGTATCCGCGCCGGCATCTCCGTTGTTGAACATGTCCGGCCGCCGGTTCAGCGTCGGATCCAGGGCAACGGTTTTTCCCAGCGCCTTCTCAAAATCCTCTTTGGTGATGATGCCCGGCCGCAGGATCATCGGCGTATCCTCTGTCATGTCGATGACAGAGGACTCGATGCCTACCTGACAGTCTCCGCTGCAGATGATAGCGTCGATCTTCCCCGACAGGTCGTCTATGACATGCTTTGCCGTAGTCGGGCTGGGCTTTCCTGACAGGTTGGCGCTGGGCGCCGCGATGGGACAGCCAGAGAGCCGTATCAGCTCCAGCGCCGCCGGATGGCTGGGCATTCGGAGCCCCACCGTATCCAGTCCGCCCGTCGTCACATCAGGAACCACAGGCAGTCTCGGCACGATCATGGTCATGGGTCCGGGCCAGAAAGCCTTCATCAGCTTTTCCATATCCTCGGTGAGCCCCGGCGTCAGCTTCAGCAGATCGTCTTTTGACGATATGTGAACGATCATCGGATTATCCGACGGACGTCCCTTTGCCGCGTAGACCTTTGCGACGGCGCGCGGGTTCAGGGCGTCGGCTCCAAGGCCGTACACCGTCTCCGTGGGGAACGCCGTCAAACCGCCGCCGGCAATAATGGCCGCCGCGGCCCTGATATCTTCAATTGTATCGTTGAATAGTTTCGTCTTCATGGTTTTTACCTACGTAAAAGTGCAGGGGTTTTTTATACCGTGAGCGCTGGATTTTTTGTTCACGGCGCGAAAGCAAGCAGCCTGCGGGAATCCTCAAAGCGCAGGGGTATTTCGGCCACGAACGCTGGATTCTTTGTTCACAGCGCGAAAGCAAGCAGCCTGCGGGAATCTCCAAAGCGCAGGTATATTTTCGCAGTACACAGCTTTGGCGATGGCTTGCGAACGCGCGTACTTGAAGTACGTAATTGAGCAAGACAGATGGCAAAGCGAAGTAATGCGGAAATATAACAAGCTTAGAAGTTCTTCATCTTCTCCGCCTGGTCATTGGTAATCAACGCGTCGATGATCTCATCCAGCTCCCCGTCTAAGATGTTGTTCAGCTTATACAGGGTCAGACCGATCCTGTGCTCGCTGACTCTGCCCTGAGGGAAGTTATAGGTTCTGATTCTCTCGCTTCTGTCGCCAGAGCCGACCTGGCTCTTTCTGGCTTCAGAGATCTCTTTGTTCTGCTCCTGGACCTTCAGGTCATACAGTCTGGACCGCAGAACCTTAAAGGCCTTCTCTTTGTTCTTGATCTGGGACTTCTCGTCCTGGCAGGTAACCACCAGGCCGGTCGGCACGTGGGTCAGACG
>CALLDR010000086.1 GCA_937997955.1 uncultured Emergencia sp.
ACGACGAGGATATCCACATGGGTATAGAGAGCAGACTGATCGCGGAGATCGGCGACGTGGCGAAGAAGCTGCACACGGCCAGAAGCAGAAACGACCAGTGCCAGGTAGACGGCAGACTGTACATGAAGAAGGAGATCAGAGAAGTGGTCCACAGACTGATGTACCTGGAATCCGTCATTCTGGACAAGGCAGAAAAGTACGCTGATTCCATCACCGTTGGATTCACCCATATCCAGCACGCGCAGCCGATCACCATCGGGTTCATCTTTATGGCATATTTCCAGATGTTCAAGAGAGACATCGAGAGACTGATGGATACCTACGAAAGAATGAACCTTTGTCCGCTGGGCGCCTGCGCCATGGCCGGCACCACACTGCCGACCAACCGTCAGAGAACCGCGGAGCTGCTGGGCTTTGCTGCGCCGACAGAAAACGCTATGGACAGCGTCAGCGACAGAGACTACAGCCTGGAGTTCCTCAGCAACGCGGCGATCTCCATGATGCACATTTCCAGATGGGCGGAGGAGTTCGTATGGTGGAATTCTCAGGAGTTCGGCTTTATCGATATCGATGACAGCTACTGCACCGGCAGCAGCATCATGCCGCAGAAGAAGAATCCGGATATGGCAGAGCTGCTGAGAGGCAAGTCGGGCCGCGTGTACGGAGACATGATGCAGCTGTTCACCGTTATGAAGGGAACGCCGCTGACCTACAACAAGGATTTCCAGGAGGACAAGGAAAGTCTCTTTGACGCCGTCGACACCTGGAAGGCCAGCATCCAGATCTTTGCCAACATGCTGGACAAGACCGAGTTCAGAATGGATCGGATTCAGGCCCAGCTGTCCAAGGGCTTCCTCAACGCTACGGACATCGCGGAGCACTTCGCGAAGCAGGGCATTCCGTTCAGAGAGGCCCACTCCATCGTCGGACGCATGGTCAAAGCCTGCGAGAACAAAGGCTGCGACTTTGAGGACCTGACAGACGAAGAGCTGCAGGCCATCGACCCGAGAGTCAACAAAGAATCCCTCGGCGATATCAGCATCAAAGCCTGCGTTGACGCGAGAATGTCCTTCGGAGGAACAGCGCCGACTGAGGTCAGAAGACAGATCAAAGTGGGAAAAGAGTGGCTGGAAAACCTGGAAGAACTTAGATAATCATACACATCGAAAAAGGGTACGCGCCCCGGCCTCCTGGGGAGGCTGCCCTTTTTTTCGGGAGAATGTGGAAGAAATTCCGGGGGATTTTGAAGGAATTTCAAAGGAATTCGCCGATGTGCATTGAAAAAAGGCAGAAATGCTCTTATAATAGATGACGGAAAACGATCCTGAAACGGATGAATATATGACACGAAAGGACAGATTTGAAATGGATAAGAAGGAATTAGCGCTGAAAATGCATGAGGAATGGAGAGGCAAGCTTTCCATCGAGAGCAAGGCTCCAATCACCAACAGGGACGAGCTGGCCATCGCCTATACGCCGGGCGTCGCGGAGCCTTGTCTGGAGATCGAAAAGGACGAAAGCCTGGCATATAAGTACACCGGAAAGGGCAACACGGTGGCTGTCATCACCGACGGCACGGCAGTCCTGGGACTGGGCGACATCGGGCCGTCAGCGGGTATGCCGGTCATGGAGGGCAAGTGCGCTCTGTTCAAGACCTTTGCCAATATCGACGCGGTACCGATCTGCATCGATTCCAAGGACCCTCAGACAATCATCGACACGGTCTACAACATCTCCAAGAGCTTCGGCGGCATCAACCTGGAGGACATCAGCGCGCCGAGATGCTTTGAGATCGAAAGAGCTTTGATCGAAAAGTGCGATATTCCGGTGTTCCACGACGACCAGCACGGTACGGCCATCATCACCTGCGCGGGCCTGTTAAACGCGGTTAAGGTCACCGGTAAGGAAATGGGTAAGCTGAAGATCGTCATCAGCGGCGCGGGCTCTGCCGGCATTTCCATCGCCAAGATGATCCTGCGTCTGGGCTTTGGCGACGTGACGCTGTGCGGCAGCAAGGGGACGATCTATGACGGAGCCCCTTACAACAATCCGGAACAGCAGAGGATGGCCCAGATTACCAACAGGGACAAGCTGGCCGGCTCACTGGCGGACGCCATGAAGGGCGCGGATATTCTGATCGGCGTGTCCAAGCCGGGCATCGTGACCCAGGATATGATCCGCTCCATGGCAAAGGATCCGATCGTCTTCGTCATGAGCAACCCGGTGCCGGAGATCATGCCGGATCTGGCCAAGGAAGCGGGCGCGGCTGTCGTTGGCACAGGGCGCAGCGACTTCCCGAACCAGGTCAACAACGTCATCGCGTTCCCGGGCATCTTCCGCGGCGCCCTGGACGCCAGAGCTCCGAAGATCACCGAGGAGATGAAGGAAGCGGCGGCGAGAGCCATCGCGGGCGTTATTCCTGAAGAGGAACTGAGCGCGGATTACGTGCTGCCTGATCCGTTCAATCCGCTGATCGTAGAGCGGATCGCGGAAGCTGTTATGGCGGAGGCTGAAAAAACAAAATAATGTTAGGATATGGAATCGGATATATAGGACAGGGAAGTTCTTACAACTTCATGTCGGCCTATTTTGTAGTATTCTTGACAAACTGTGTAGGACTGGGTTCCGGCGTGGCGGGCGCCATTACCTCCATCGCGCTGCTGGTGGAGGTGGCTGCCGGCATGGTCGTCGGAAACCTGTCGGACCACTGCACTTCTTCCATGGGAAAGCGGAGGCCGTTCATTTTGGCGGCCTCTATTGCTATGCCCGTGGTCATGGTTTTGATCATGCATACCCTGAACGCGCCTGCGGCGGTGAAGACGGTCTATTACCTGGTCATGAGCATCTGCTTCCGGCTGGCCTTTTCCACCTTTGAGATCCCCAACAGCGCCTTCGGCGCGGAGATCGCCCAGGGCTACGACGAACGGACACGGCTCAGGACCCTGACCAGGATCTTTTCTATCATCGGCAACGCCCTCGGATATGTCATGCCCCTCTTGATTCTGGACCTGTTTCCGGAAAACCAGGAGGCGGGCTGGCAGACCATAGGCTTCATTCTGGCCGTGGGCTGCTTTGGAAGCTGGATGGGATCCTTCCAGCTGACCAGAAGGGTTTCCGTCGTCGGCGAAAAGCAGTCCGGCGGGAAAAAGGCCAACGTGGTGAAGGATATTCTGCTCAATTATTTTGAGCTTTGCAAGCTGCGGGCCATGCGCCATTTGATCGTCTACAAGGCGTCCTTCGCCTGCGCCTTCGCCCTGTTCAACATCGGGACGATTTACTATATGAAGTACAGCCTGGGACTGGATAACCGCTATTCTTCCTACATGTACGCCCTCTCTATTTTGATCTTCATCGTCACGACGCCTGTGGCGAACAGGATGGCGATCCGGTTTGGAAAAGCGCGGCAGCAGATGATGGCCATGGCCTTTTCGGCGTGCATCGGTTTTGCCGTGTTCCTGCTGGCTCCTCGGACGGTGGCCGGGGGCGCTCTTTACATGATCGGCTTCTCTGTCATGCAGACAAGCTTCTGGCAGCTTTCCAGCTCCATCTTCTACGACGTGGTGGAGGTGGACGAGTATGTCAACTACAAGCGCCGGGAGGGTGACATTATGTCCCTGGTCTCTGTGCTTGGAACGCTGATCACGGCTGTCATCGTTCAGCTCTTCGGTATTCTGCTGGAGCAGTCAGGCTTTGATCCGGCGCTGCAGGTTCAGCCGGACCGTGTGGTGATGTTCCTCAACTGCGCCTATATTCTGGCTCCGTGCGTCTGTTTTGTCATCGGCTTTGTGGCTCTCAAGGTCTTTCCGATCAACAAGCAGACCTTCGGCTCTCTGGTGGAGGCTCTGCGCCTGCGCCGGGCAGGGGAGGACTATTCGATGTATCTGGAAGATATAGAAAAGGTAATCTAAATGAAGAAAATTGCTGTTGTGGCGACGGAAAAAGAATACGCAGATTTTTTGAGGGACGATATGGGAAGATATCTGTCCAGATATGCGACCTTTGTCTCCTATTCTGTGTCAGAGATAGAAGACATGGAAGAGATGGAGGAAAAGTTCGTTATCGTTTCAGCGTTTACGGTCTTTCAAGCTGTGAGGGAGAAGGTGAAGCAGGATGTGGAAATTATGGTTCTTTCTTATGCCCTCAGCAAGAAACAGATGGCAATGCTGCAGGACGTTCCGAAGGGAAGCAGAGTGCTTTTGGTTAATTTTGACCATCGAAGCTGCATGCATACGATCACATGCATGTATAACGCGGGATTTCGCGATGTAGATCTGGTTCCGTATTATGGGGTGGGCGACTATGACCGGTCTATTCGGGTGGCGATTACGCCCAATGAAGCTCATTTGGTGCCACCGGATATAGAGGTAGTCATCGATATTGGAGAAAGCTCCGTCGACATGAATACGCTGTATCTCATCGCTGATAAGTTAGGCGTATATGAAGCGTTTGCCCTCAACGAAGCCTTTGAGGCTAAGAAGGAGTTTTACTACATCAATTCCAGCATGGATAAACTGATGCTGGAAACGGAGAGTATGCAGGACCGCATGACGGCGTTGATCCAGCTGATGAACGAGGGCGTCATCGTTACGGATATGTCGGGGAAGATATATCTTTCCAATCAGAAGGCTCAGGAACTGCTGTCTTTTCGGGGCGGCGTGCTGAATGGCTTTTTCCTTGAGGATGTCCTCCCGGAGTTCGAACCGGGAGAGCAGAAAGAGAAGTTGATCAGGGCCGGAGGATGCCATTTGATCGTATCCGCCGTGGCAGTCAAGACCCAAGGGGGTGTGATCGGCTATTTGATCACCATGACAGAATTTGAGGAAGCAGAAGAGAAACAGCATAAAATGCGGTCAAAACTGAATGGAAATACTCTGAGCGCCCGTTTTTCCTTCGACAGCATCATAGGCACCAGCCCGCTGATTAGAAAGAATATCGAATATGCCAGACGTATTGCTAAAACGGATTCAGCTGTTTTGATCACCGGCGGCAGCGGTACAGGCAAGGAGGTTTTCGCGCAGAGCATTCATAACGGTTCATCTCGCAGACGATATAACTTTGTAGCAGTCAACTGCGCGGCTATCCCAGAACACCTTTTGGAAAGTGAAATGTTCGGTTATGATGAGGGCTCCTTCACTGGCGCGAGAAAAGGGGGCAAAGCCGGTTACTTTGAGCTGGCACATAAAGGGACGATCTTTCTGGATGAAATCGCGGAGATGCCGCTGCAGCTACAGTCAAAGCTGCTCCGTGTGCTGGAGGAACGTAAGGTCATGCGGGTAGGCTCCAGCAAGGAGATCGATGTGGATGTACGGCTTATCGCGGCGACCAACAAGGATCTGTACCGCATGATGGAGATGGGACGCTTTCGAGAGGATTTGTATTACCGGATTAACGTGCTGCCTTTGGAACTGCCGGGCCTGAAGGACAGGAAGGAAGATATCCTGCCGCTGTTCCACTACTTCAGAAAAAATCTTCGGGCTGAATTCACTTTGTCAGAGGAAGCAGAGCGGGCCTTGCTGGAGCATCCGTGGAAGGGCAATGTTCGGGAGCTGAGGAACGTAGCCGAGTATCTGACCAGCCAAGGAAAAGTCCAAATTGATATGGAAGATTTGCCCCCTGTGTGGAGACGGGAGGCTAAACGCTTTGAGACTGTGTTATCCTGTGAATCAACAAATGAGAGTAGAATGGCTGACGGAGAGACTAAAGCATTTTTACTGCGGGAAGGCCGAAACCTTGATTTATACAGGGATGTGCTGCAAGCGTTGGAGGATGCCTACTTTCGAGGTGAAAAAGCGGGACGTGGGAAGATTACTGTAATGCTCCGTCAAAAACGCCTGGATATCTCCGATGGGGACGTAAGATTTGCTTTACGTAAGCTGGCTGATTATGGTTACGTGAATCCAGGTCGAGGTCGGAGCGGAAGCTTCATTACCGAAAAAGGACAAAGACTTTTAGAGCAGATGAAGAATAAAGAAATAGGCTTTATAGGTGATTAAAAAACATAAAAAACCTATTTTGAAAAAAGCGCGGGAATAGCACCGTGCTTTTTCAATGTTTTTTGCCTTATTTTATTGGCACAAATATTGCTTTACTATATAGTAACCCGGGAAAACGAAGAAGAAAGGAAAAAACTATGAGAATCTTTTTAGAAGGAGTAAACGATTTCTTCGCAAGTATTGTGTCATTCAGCGATCTTCTCTGGATATTTCCGCAAAATTTTGCGTGGTATGCCAACATACCGGTTTTGGGACAAATTCCATTTGCAATTATATTGTTGGTAGGCATGGGAATCTTTTTTACAATCAAAACAAAAGCAGTACAGTTTCGGTTTTTTAAAGCAGGCATTCGCAGTTTAATGACGAAAAAGGAAGGAGATATTGGTGTCAGCCAGCTGGCCAGTTTTATGCTGAGCACGGCAGAACGTGTCGGTCCAGGCAATATCATGGGCGTTACTGGCGCAATCTCCTTGGGCGGTCCTGGCGCCTTGTTCTGGATGTGGACCGCTGCTCTTTTTGGCATGGCCAGTTCCTTCGTAGAATCAACCCTTGCCCAGATCTTTAAGGAGCAGGACGGCAAGGACTATGTAGGCGGTCTCCCGTTTTACGCGCAGAAGATCTTTGGAAACAGGAAATGGCTGGGCGTCATCATTAGTGTTGCATTCATCATCTACGCCCTGTTCTGTGTACCGATTCAGACCTTCCACGTATTTACTGCTACGGGTACGGCAGCTTCCACGATAGCAGGAGTTACGGTGGGTCGACAGTCCACACTCTACTATGTGATCGCAGTGATTTTGATCCTCGGCATTGCCGCTACCATTTTTGGCGGCATCAAAAGAGTCACGGCTGTTACGGATAAAATGGTGCCGGTTATGGCTGTGGTATACGCTATTGTCGTAGTGGGACTTTTGATCATCAATATCGGGGAGTTCCCAAGATTTATCGCATCTGTGGTGGTAGAAGCGTTTCAGCCGAACGCGATTTTCGGCGGGACGTTCGGCATTGTATTGGCTCAGGGCGTAAAGCGGGGACTTTTATCTAATGAAGCCGGACAGGGAACGAGCACGCCCGCGGCTGCCATTACCGAGTGCGATCACCCGTGTTCGCAGGGTTTCGTCCAGGCACTGGGCGTTTTCCTGGATACTATTATCATCTGTACGCTCAGCGGTTTTGTAGTATGCGGAGCCAGACTCTGGGACAACGACCCAGCGGTTTTTGAGACTATTAGAGATTCAAAAATCGACCTGTTCCTGGTTTCTCTGGCAGAGCTTACGCCTGGCACGGCAATGGATGATATCTTTTCCGTTATCATCTGCTGCTGCTACGGATTGTTTGCTTTTACTTCACTGCTGGGACTCATATCCTTCGCCGTGGTTATCGCTACGAATATTTCCAAAGACCGCCGATTCCTGTTCGCGATCCGGTTCCTGGGCGCTTTGATCTTTGTACCGATTGGAACCCTGTGCGTGCTGGCGGGACTGGAATTGGACAACATCTGGTATGCTTCGGACCTGTTCAATATCTCTCTCGTATTCATCAACGCACCGGTGATTCTGGTAGGCGCAAAGTACGCCTACAGAGCGTTGAAGGATTATGTCGATCATGACGGAAGACGGTTTGTTGCCAGCGACATAGGGTTAGAAAGTGACATCTGGACGGACGAAGCGCGCCAAAGGATTGAGAACAAATAGAGACAACGGATAGATGCGGGCCCACTGGCCATCCAGTGGGCCTTTATATGGAGGGAGTGTGTAATGGATAATATCAAATGGCCGGAGGGGAAGAAATCGGCGGTCATGTTCACCTTTGACGTGGACGGAGATACCACCTGGGAGAACGGAAACCGTGGACTGCCTAACGGAGAAAAATACATCAAGTCCCTGTCTGTGGGACAGTACGGGCCGAAACGGTGCGTGGACAGGATTCTGGACAAGCTGGATCAGTACGGCGTCAAGGCGACCTTTTACGTGCCGGGGCTGACGGCGGAGCGGTACCCGGAGGTGATCAAAAGGATCGCCGCCGCGGGACATGAGATCGGCCACCACGGCTATGCTCACGAAAGGTTCGCGGGGCGCAGCACAGAAGAGCAGATCGAGATCATCGAGAAGACACAGAAGATATTTAAAGACCTGATCGGCCATGAGGTCACAGGCTTTCGGACCCCGTCCGGCGACTGGGCGGTGGAAACGCCGAAGCTGCTCTATGAAAGAGGCTTCCGCTATTCCAGCTCCATGCGGGGAGACGACCGTCCGTACAGAACGGTTATAGACGGCGAGGAGACTGACTTTATCGAGATTCCTACAAAGTGGGAGGTGGACGACTATGTAGCCATGGCCTATAACATGTATCCGGCGGAACCGG
>CALLDR010000087.1 GCA_937997955.1 uncultured Emergencia sp.
TTCCGAGGTAGCTCAATGGTGGAGCAACCGGCTGTTAACCGGTAGGCTGTGGGTTCGAGCCCCACCCTCGGAGCCAACTTTATTGCGTGACGAAGGTCAGGCATAAAAATTATACTGTGACATATACATGAAGTGTGCCGCGGTATTTATATAGAAGTTGCCGCAACGGCAACCTGATGACGCGGGGTAGAGCAGTTGGTAGCTCGTCGGGCTCATAACCCGGAGGTCGCAGGTTCAAGTCCTGCCTCCGCAACCAAGGATTTAAAAACATCATTCTTATGAATGGTGTTTTTTTCTATCCTTAAAATAATGGAAAGGACTTGAACCTTAAGAGGACTGCCGCCAAACGCCAAAAAATTCGGCAGGGCGGTTGTTTCGCACGTGAAACAACCGTCGTTCTATCCAAAGCTATATAGGGGATAGGGGTATCAATACCGCCTGTTACCGCAAAAATGACTGCAAACGCGGCTCACGGACATTTGCAGTCAAGTTGCTTCTAAAGTTTTCTTTGAGCTTATGTAATTTAATGACATAAATTCAATTATTTTGCTAAAAATTCAACTAAAATGGATATGAAGAGAGTTTTTTTCGCTTTTGCTAGATGAAAATGAGGGCATTCCACAGTTATATTAGCTTGTTTTCAACAGGATACCCCCTGGTTTTTAATCAAAAATGACCGTAAGCACCCAAAAAACAAGGCTGGCGGTCATAAGAGGTTGTTCATGCCTTGCTTTTTATTTGGTCAAACTCCGGCTTGTCGGCTTCGTCCCACACTTTGACCAGTTTCTTGTATTCGTATTCCGCGCAGGACGCGCAGCAGCTGGAGCAGCCTCCGATCACCAGGAGACAGTCATAAGAGCCGCCATCTTCGGCAATAGAGAAATCGTGGGACGGACACCTTTTGATCGTGTCCTCGTAATATGCCCGGCGGTCGAAACGAGGGTTGCAGCCGCCGCAAAACTTGACGCCGATGTGCATTACTGCTCACCTCCGGACTTGTCGCGGCTCATAAGAGAGCGGGCAAAGTCCAGCAGGTCCTCGCTGACGGAATCGTCCAGCACCACGTCGCGGAGCTGGGGGATCTGGTTCAGCAGGGTCGGGCGGACCACGTTGTCCATGGTATCGTCCGCGGCGTAGCAGCCCCGGCAGCTTCCGGTAAACTTGATATACGCCGTGCCGTCCTTACAGGCGCTGAGCAGGGCGCCGCCCATGTGAGCGCTGAGACTGGGGTTGATCTTCGTTTCGATGACTTCGGTGATTTTCTGTTCTAATTCTGTTTGGTTCATTGTGACCTCCTGCGGGTGATTTCGATAGTTCTATTATATGTCAAAGCCGCGGCGGGCGCAAGAGGGCGGTTGGGCGGATTTGCGCCTGATGGACTGACGATGCGGCGAGGTTTCTGGCCCATTGGTTGTTGCAACAAAGCGGGGAATGTGAGACAATAAAACAAAAAGATTGCGGCGGCATGAAAAAGCGAGCGGAAGCCGAGCGGAAAGCTGAGTGGGAAGCTGAATGGGAAGCCGAAACGAGGACGGTGAGGAATATTTTAGATTTGATAAAGAAGATTTTGCGGGGCGGCCGGACGGCGGCGGAAACAGGGACACAACTGCCTGTCCCGCCTGAACGGCTGCTGGATTTGGTGGCTGAGTACATAGACGGGAACTACGCTGATGGAACCTGTGCGGCTGGAGCGCGCACGGCCAGAGAACGCGCTGGCGGAAACGACATTGACAGATATTTCGCTGACCGGAGATTGGAAAACACGGATTCGCGGGTCGTGGTAATGGAGCCGGGGACGCTGTACAGAGTTGGAAAAGAGGGGCAGACGGAGGAACCCGATGTCCCGCGGCTAAAGACTTCGACAGATGAAGGCTCGACAGTTGATGGGCCGGTGCGTGTCTGTCCGGGATCTGAGACTTCACGGCCCGACGGCTTGACGGGCCGCTTGATGGACTTGATGGACGGCCGCTTGACGGCTGATAGGCCGGCTTCTGATGATAGGCCGTTTTTTGATGATGGGCCGGCTTCTGATGACGGGACGGACACCTGCTCTATGCCTGCCGCGGCTGTGCACGCGGCGGCATCGGGTATGGCGTCGGGAACAGTTTCCTTTGAACACGGGGACTGGGACAAGCTGCTCGCGGATCTGGACGCGGGGTTTTCTGAGACCTTGCTGTTTTTGATTGACAGGACGGGCAAGAAGGATTCGGAGATCTACAAAAGAGCCAACGTGGATCGAAAGCTGTTTTCAAAGATCCGTAAAAACCGGAATTATCAGCCGTCCAAGGCTACGGCGCTGGCCTTCGCCTTTGCTCTGGAGCTGAATTTGGACGAGACCAGAGATCTGCTGGCCCGGGCAGGCTACGCTCTGTCCCACAGCAGCAAATTCGATATCATCATAGAATATTTTATCGCAAATGGGCTTTACGACATTTTTGAGCTGAATCAGGTTTTGTACGCCTTTGATCAGCCTTTGTTGTAACGGGCAGCCAAGCCAGGCATCAGCCCCCTGCAAATGTCGCCTGCCATGCGACCAAAACCTCCTTCAGATGGGTTATACTCAGCGTATGAGTAAACGCAAAGCGCAGAGTATGCGTGTTGAAGGAGGTTTTTTACATGAAAGTGAACACGACAGAATTGGTTTTTATCCTGGATCGCAGCGGTTCCATGGCCGGGCTGGAGAAGGACACCATCGGCGGCTTCAACGCCATGATTGAAAAGCAGCGGAGGCAGCCGGGAAGGGCTATGGTAACCACTGTGCTGTTTGACAACCGGATGGAGACGATCCACGACCGCCTGCCGCTGGACAGGATTCCTGAAATGACAGAGGAACAGTATTACGTGCTGGGCTGCACGGCCCTTTTGGACGCCGTGGGGGAGACTGTGGAGCACATCAGGACTATCCACAAATATGCCCGTCCCGAGGACGTGCCGAAAAAGACCGTGTTCGTCATCACCACCGACGGTCTGGAAAATGCCAGCAGCCGGTATACTTACGGGCGGGTCCGGGATTTGATCGAAGAACAAAGGGAAAGCCGCGGATGGGAGTTTTTGTTTCTGGGTGCTAACATCGACGCGGTCGCTGAAGGCATGCGGTTTGGCATCGACCCGTCCCGCGCTGTCAACTATTGCTGCGACCCGGCGGGGACGACGCTGAACTATGAGGTCGTCGGCGAGGCCGTCAAAGCCCTGCGGGCGGGCGCGCCGCTGCAGGCCAGCTGGAAGAGCCGGATTGAAGAGGATTGTAAACGGCGGGGCAGGCGAAAGTAAGAGGACAGAGGAACGGGACTGGTGGAGAGGAAGGCGAGGGACGGTGAGGGCGGTAAAAACGACGAGGGCGGTGAGGAGGGCGGGAACGGAGAGAACGGTGAGCAGTTTGTAATTATGGCGGATACAGCAGGCGGGGAGAAAGATGCGCCAAAATCTGGATGGAATGGTTTTATAGATGGTGAAGCTCTGACGGCAAGGAAAAGCCGGACAGGGCTATTTTGTTTTCAATGTAGAAATCTATCGGTTCGTAATGTATAATATGGGTATAATTTGTGACGCGAGCTGAGGTTTGGGATGGGGTGAAGAATGACTTGCACGGCGTATTTGGTTTTTGAAATAGTTCGTGCTTAAATCAAAATATCAAATCTGCCGCTGCTTTTGTAGTGTCTGCGAGAGGCGCCGTCGGATTTGAGAAGTTAATAACAGGAGAAAAGAATGGAATATATACTTCCAACAAATGAAAATTTGCAGATTGCCAGTCTTTCGCGGCTGTTTGATAATATGAGCGAGAGCTATAAGATTCTCTGGTTTCAGTCAATTGTCAACGGTGTCTGCAATGGAAAAACGATTTTTACATATGAAGAGCTGATTGACGAGATGATTGCGGACGCTTGGTACATGGTATCGGAATACAGACTGAACTTGGGTCCATCGGATACCCTTGAAAACCTGGTCCTTTATATACATCAAAACAGCGGACTGAAATCTACTGAAACTAAAAGGAAAATCCTGGACTTTTTAAGAACAGCTGATGACAGACTGATTCTGGAGAAAAAACGAACCTTGACCAGAAATGTGCCGTATCGTCTGCAGGCACCGTTCTTGGAAAGCATAAAGGGTAAGGCTTGGAATATTTCTGAGAAAAACCTGGCTGCAAGGATCAATCAGGAGAAACGCAAGATCTATTATTTTGTAAAGCTGAATGGTCTTCAATCTCAGATCAGAATCGATGATGCATGGCAGGAATACATCCTTGAAAATCAGGCAATTTTGCGCGGCTGGATTCAGTATCATATGATAGCTTATCTGCAACGGAGAAATCCCAATGTACCAGGGATCATCAACAAACTGCGGCCGCCGCAGGAGCGGAACCTGGCGCGGGTGAAGGAACTTTGGAAAGCGATTATGGAAATCTGCCCCGTGCGGGATATCTATGCCGGGGAGATTTTGCAGGTGAAGGATCTGTCCATCGACCACTTTGTTCCCTGGTCTTATGTGGCCCACGATGAGTTGTGGAATCTGAGCCCGACTACCAGAAGCGTCAACAGCAGTAAAAGCAACGGCCTGCCAGTATGGGAAGTGTATTTCCCGAGGCTGGAAGCACTGCAGTATCAGACTTATCGGACGGTCTGGAACTATGAGAAAATACATAATATCTTTGAGCGATGCTGCCGGGAACATGTAAACAGCGATGAAGTGCGGATGAAGCTGTATCAAAGAGATCTCAGTGAGGCAGAATTTGCAGCCAGCCTGGAGGAAATCCTGCTTCCGGTGTATCAGTCAGCGAAAAATATGGGATTTGGAGTGTGGAGCTATGAGCGATATTATGAAAGATAACAGAACTATTGATTATTATAATAAGAATGCTGAGGTCTTTTTTCAGGATACGGCCTGCGCGGATATGAGCTATTTGTATAAAAGGTTCTTGCCTTTGATGCCTGATGGAGGTCGGATTCTGGATCTGGGCTGCGGCAGCGGCAGGGACAGCCGTTATTTCCTGGAGCAGGGATTTCAAGTGACTGCCATTGACGGGTCAGCGGAACTTTGTCGGCTGGCATCCAAGTACATCGGTCAGGAGGTTTTGTGCATGGATTTTCGCGACCTGGCTTTTGAAAACTGCTTTAACGGCGTGTGGGCCTGCGCTTCACTGCTGCATGTGCCCCGGGATTCTATCAAAGATATCCTCGCGCGCATTCACCGGGCGCTGGCGTGCGGCGGTGTGCTCTATGCGTCCTTCAAAGCGGGCAAAGGAGAGCAAACCCGCGGAGAGCGGTTCTTCAGTGACTATGGTCAGGAAGATATGGAATTCTTGTTTGCGGAAGAGGACGGCTGGGAAATCTGCGAGAATCTGCTTACCGGCGACGTACGGGAAGGAAGAGAAGACGAGCAGTGGGTGAATGTGGTGGTGAGGAAGAAGTAGAACGGCAAAAATTGTTGCAATAAATACTGGAAAAGTATATTTTACAAGAATCCAATGGCTGTGAATTATCCGCAGTGGATTGTGTTTGCGAAGTATTCATATAAGCAATAGAAGTAGACTCTGCGCGAAAAACCCAATGAGCGTAATAGTAATGAATGAGAATCAAAAAGGAATTAATGCGGAATTGAAAAAGATGGTAATTGTCATTGAGGGAAAAGGGACTGACTCTAACTATATTGGATTCACCTAATGAGCAGTTTTTTGTAGAAATATGAAAGAAAATAGGGTATAATAAATGTGCGCGAGACATAAGTCATCGCTAACAAAGGAAACAAGAAGTAATAAGGACACTTTTTGAGGTAGTAAAAATGACAGATATAAAATCTACAGAAGAACGCAGTAAAAATATGTCAGCGATTCGGAGCAAAAATACAAAACCAGAACAATTTATACGACATGAGCTATTTATAAGAGGATATCGATATCGTAATAATGTGAAGAATGTTTTTGGACATCCGGATTTATGGATGGCAAAATATAGAACCGCCATTTTTGTAAATGGATGTTTTTGGCATAGACATGCTGGCTGTAGGTTCGCTTATATGCCTAAAAGCAGAGTAGATTTTTGGCGTGATAAATTTGATAAGAATTTGAAACGAGATCAGCGAGTATATGATCAATTACTAAGCCAAAATATTAAAGTTTTAATTATTTGGGAATGCACAATTAAAAAAATGAAAAGGGAAACATCTATATATGATGAAACTGTAATTAAAATATTAAAATTTATTCATAATGATAATTTGTTTGTAGAAATATAGAATAACGTAAAGTCGTTACAGATGGCGTCGAAAAAGGAGAGCGGTTTAATGAAGAACTATAATTCATTAGTATTTGACCAACAAAGAAATTGGATATATAAGGCACGTACTCGGAATATTCCTTGGGAACAGATTTATTATGGGAACGGTAAAAATGATTCCGATTTGCAGAGCTTTCTTTTGAATATGGAGACGTTTGCTTTTTGGAAGAATATTACGGTAGAAGACTGGAAGAAAATAGTTGATATAGAAAGGGAAGGAGAAGAAAAGCGTTTAAATTTTTCTGAAGCAGAAAGGAACTCAATAATTGGAGATTATGATGAGATTAATGGCATAACATCAATCCCGGAGTCGGTAAACAGTTGCTGGCAGAAATATCGAAAAAGCCTTTTAGAAGAAAAACACTTTCTACCTGAAGATGTTAGGGCAATACAGGAGAGTTCGCTGAAAATCCTGAAAAGACTTAATTCCAATACTAAGGGAACACCTGTTAAGGGGTTGGTAGTTGGAAACGTTCAATCAGGCAAAACTGCGAATATGGCTGCGTTAATGGCGATGGCTGCGGATCATGGTTGGAATATGTTTATTGTGCTATCCGGTACGATTGAAAATCTGCGGCTTCAGACGCTTAAGAGATTAATTTCTGATCTTAATCAAGATGGGTGCAATTTAGCATGGACGGGTATTGCACGCCCATCCTTGAAAAGTAGTATTGAAGAAAGAACACAAAATCTTCATTTTGAATCGGGAAATCCTAACCGGTATCTTACAGTTACTCTGAAGAACTCTAAAAGACTGGAACAACTTGTTGAATGGTTACACGAGGACCCCAAAAGTGCAAATCAAATGAAGATTCTTGTCATAGATGATGAGTCTGACCAAGCAGGTATTAATACAAAACCAATAGAACATGACGAACGTACAAAAATTAACAATTTAATTATTAATTTAATTTCGAATAGAAAAGCAAAGGGACAACCTGTAACAGATTGTTTTGCATCAATGAACTATATTGGGTATACGGCAACACCTTATGCAAATGTTTTAAACGAAGCGAGTTTTGAGTCACTATATCCGAGAAATTTCATTTCAACATTGCAGGTATCTAAAACATATTTTGGGCCACAACAGATTTTTGGTGACAGAAATAACGGGACATATTCTGGACTGGATATTGTACGAATAATTGACAAGAAGGAAGTTGTGACAATAAAGTCAATTCATAATGGGGAAGATTATTCAATGCCAAAATCATTGGAACAGTCGCTGTGCTGGTTCCTTTGCTGTGTCGCAGCGTTGCGTAAGAGAGAATACAAGAAGCCTATTAGTATGTTAGTACATACTAGCCAAAATATTGAACATCATGATAGAATTCGTGAGTTGATTCAAAATTGGTTTGAAAGGTTTTCTATAGAGGCAATTTTAAAAAAATGTGAAACTGTTTGGGAATACGAGGTGTGTAGATTCACAAAAGACGATTTATTTAGAGATTATCCTGAATTTGCTGTTCCTAAATCTGATGTGGTTGACTATCCATCCTTCAAAGATATAAAAGAAGAAATACAAAGGCTAATTGCTTCAGGTGCTCAAAATATTCAACTTGGTGAAGAAGGGGAATTTACGTATACAAAAGGAATACATATTTGTGTTGATAATTGTGACAATAATGGGATTAAAAGCGATGGCACGTACATGAGATTGGCGTATCCTGAGAAAAAATTGAGCATTGACTATGCTACTGCCTTCATTGTTATTGGGGGAAATACGCTTTCCAGAGGACTTACAATAGAAGGCTTAGTTAGCGCATTTTTCCTTCGTTCAACAAAACAAGGGGATACATTGATGCAAATGGGACGTTGGTTTGGCTATAGGAGAGAATATGAACTTTTGCAAAGAATATGGATGACTGAAAATGCTATACGTCAATTTGAATTTCTGTCGGATTTGGATAGCGAGTTACGAGCGTGCATATCCCAAATGGAAATGTTTAATAAACCTCCCAAGGATTACGCTGTAGTGATTAAGCAGTCTCCATCAGCTAATCTCCTCAGAATATCTGCAAAGAATAAAATGCAGAGTGCAATTTCAGCAGATATGAACTATAGCGGGATGAGGGCGCAAACGCATCTTTTTGTGGAACATTATGATGCATTACAGCATAATTACGAGACCGTTGAACTTTTTTTAAAGAAAATTGGCAAAGGAGAACATGGAAAAGGACTGGGACAACATTCCTACGTATGGAATAATATAGAATTCAAGGTGATTTTTGATGAGCTGCTCAATAAATATCAGTTCCATGATAAAATGGTAGCTTTTCAGAATTTGGCTTCAATCCAAGAATGGGTTGAAGAAATGACTAAAGAAGAGAAGCTTGAAAATTGGAACGTAGTATTGTTTGGGCTTGCAAAAGGTAATAAGACAGAATTCGCTGGGTATTCAATTAATAAGGTAAGGAGAACAAGGAAGACAATACGAAAAGGGTCAGACACAATAGATCTACGTATTATAACTGATCCTATAGAAAAAATAATAGACGTTGATCCAAATTATATCAATGATGAACATAATCAAGAGTTATATTGGAAATATGTGAGTCGAAATGAGCGGGCTATTAGAGAGGCGGCTGGAATGAGCATTGTCCCGAGCCTTATAATTTATGTAATAGATAAGGATAGTAAAAAGTATAGGAATAAGAGTGATGAACGTGACTTGAATGTAAATTGTGATATTATTGGACTTTCACTGAATATTCCAGGAGACAAGATTAATGAGAATTATACGCGTTCAGTTCAGATTGATCTTGAGAAGTTTGGATTAGGAATCGACATAGAATAGGAAGAGGATAATGAGAATTGAAATTGCTAGAGAGGGCCGCATGGACATGTCTGGAAAGGGACTGTTGCGGGCGATACAAAACGATAATATGCCGTTATTGGATTTATTTGTAAGAGAATCTGTTCAGAATAGCTTGGATGCATATCGAAAAGATTCTGAAGTCGTGTTTGTTGACTTTGGCGTTAGAGAATTTAATAATGAAGATTTGGCCTGCGAACTGGAAGGAATTAGAAATAACTTGCTAGAACAGTATTCAAATAAGGAGTGTAAATATTTATTTGTTCGAGATCGAGGACCGGAGGGGCTTACAGGTCCTTTGCATTTTACCGAACATGAGGCTGGTGAAAAACGAAATCTCCTGAAACTTGTTTATGAAATTGCAAAACCGCAGGAAAGCAAAGATTCGGGGGGCTCTTGGGGTTATGGAAAGACAATCTATTTTCGAATGGGAATAGGCTTGGTTATATATTATAGCCGAGTAAAGACCGATAATGGGAGATATCAGTCAAGACTGGCAGCTTGTCTTGTAGAAGATGAGAATAAGCGAGATGCGTTGCTTAAAAATCCTGAATTGAATTCTCGCAGAGGGCTTGCGTGGTGGGGAAAGGAGTATCACTTCAAGTCTGGAAGCATTGAAGAAACTGGGACGATACCAGAAACCAGCGAGGAAAAAATATCGAATATTTTGTCGATATTTGGATTTGAAGAGTTTAGTGAGGATGAAACTGGAACAGCTATCATAATTCCTTATATTAATGAAGACAGTTTGTTGAGAAACAATATTTCGACAGACAGCAGGATGATTGTACCGTGGAGTAAGAGCATTTCTGAATATATTAAGATAGCAGTTCAAAGATGGTATATTGGGAGACTTAATAACCCAATATATAGTACAATCCAAAAGCAGCCTTGGCTTAGAGTTGCAATAAATGGGATAGGGTTATCTAAGCTTGAGATTTCAGAGCCATTTGCAAAAATACAAGAACTATACAATATGGCTTTGACCGGTGCAAAAGGAGATAAGGATTTTTTTTGTGAGCCAATTAAGTTAAGAAATTATTTTGAAAGAGAAGTGGCGGGGCATATTGCCTATAAAATGTTTTCTCCAGAAGAGATGGGAATGAATCCGCCAATTAATAATCCAAGCCCGTTTATATTTGTGAAGAATGAGAACGGACAAGATGACTATAAGGATGGGGATATAATTTTAACATATTTTAGAAAACCGGGAATGGCAGTTACTTATGACACATGTGGAGAATGGGTAAACAGGATTAAGTGTAATAATGAGAATACAGGAAATATATTAATTGCTGTTTTTGTTTTGAACTCAGGAAATCGATTCAAGAATGACGCAATAAAAGAGTTGGAAACAATCGAAGATTATTTTCGAGCTAGTGAGAAGGCAGATCATGCGGCTTGGTTTGATATTAATGTAAACGATGTTAATCCGAGACTGCTAAATAAAATTCAGCAGGGAGTTCGCAAGAGGATTAATGAAACCTACAAAGAACCGATAACGACTACAGAAGAAAAAAGTTCCTCCTTGAGTAAAATGTTTGGAGAGTTTTTGTTGCCTCCGCAGGGATTTGGCAAAAGAGCTTGTAGAGTCACAAAGGGTTCTGAAAAGTATTCGGAAGGTATACTTGGCCAACGTAGGAATGTACGCTTAACGGTTAAACAACAAGAGGCGCAAATGAAGAACAGAATTCTTACGTTACCGATTATCATGGAAATAGAACGACCAGTAGATAACGTTATACTTACGCTTGAAGTTGCGGCAGACGGTAATAGTATTCCCATAGCACATTGGGAAGAAAAAACAGGAATAGAAGTTCCTTTCTTCATTAAACATGTTACTATACATGGTGTATGGTCGGAGAAGAAGCAAATTGCAAAGAAAGCGGAATTTGGCGGAAAACGTGTGGGAGTTGGCAATAAGTCGTTAAAGATAGGATTCGAAAGAAACCTAGCTGGCGTAAATTATGGAATCTATTTGACTTCTGAATATAAAAAACTAAAGCTATCTGCAGAGCTGCAAATTGAGGTCAATGATATAACGGCTCAAATGAAATATAAGCTTAAGGAGGGTGAATAAGTGAGTAGAAATATTATTTTTTACCCGACATTGAGGATAGAACATATAGAGAAGCTGGATTGCAAAGTAGAGAGCTTTAGTGCAAGATATACGAATTTGGGGGAATCTATCGAATTACAGCATAATATTGAATTTGAGGATGGAGTAGAGTATATTTCAGTTGTGGATGATACGGGCAGGTGGGCACCAGATAAGTACAATTTGATAATATCTGGGATGCTATGTGTCAATAATATTGACATTCTTTTTGGACAGGGAGGATTAGTAAGTGAGGATACAGAATTAGGGATTGGAATAGCATGGGGATCAAAGAATTCGAATATTCGAGGATCTAAAAAAATAGGAAATATAGCATATGACAAAGGGAATCGACAATTTCCCTTTAAAATTGATTTTGATGAAGCTACACTCCGGGGCAATTTGAATATTTCTTTTCAATTATTTATAGTTGAAACGGGAGTGCCTGTGGATTACATGTTACCTGGATTGTCATTAGGAGAGTTAGCAGTAATAAATGTGACTTTAGAGGGAATGGGTTCTACCTTCACTGTTTTTGAAAAGAATGCACCTGGAGAACCTTTATGGAATGTAGAGTGTAATTGGGAGGAACCAGAATACAGTTCATTTTCTGAGTCAGTTAGGGTTACAATTAATATTGCACATCAAGCGTGGATATTGGCAGCTTCTGATGAAAGAGTCAGGAAGGAACTGCTTAAAGAAATAATGGCATCCAGTATGCAGATTGTCATTTCTGAATTGGATTTAAGCCAGTATGATAAAATGGAGAATTATGAGCCTGGCAGTGTTTGTGATGCGATATTTTACCTTATTGATCGCGCGTCATTGCAAGTGGACTCTTATGCGAGCTTAGCCAAGTCAATTAGACAATATCTTGATAAAGTAATGAAGTAGGAGATAGTAATGAAATTTGAAACGTTAACAATAAGTGAGGCTGCAAAAAAAATGGCTTTATGGAAAGAAGATACGGACACATATTTAAAAAATGAATTGGACTCGCACTATTATGAGCTTCGCGAGCAATTGTTGAAAGTGTTTAAAAAAATAAATAGTGGTCCCAAATATACCTGCGATTATCAATTTGGTATGAGTTTGTTTTTAACTCTACGAAAAAATGGATTTACATTGCGGGATGCATCTAATGATGATGTTTGGCGATATATGTCATTATGCATTATCCCTGATATTGTGGGGAAAAGATGGGGAAAGATGGCTGAAGTGCGGTATTACAAACAATCAGGAAGGATATGGCTAAAAACAATTTGGTGGTATATATTCTTGAGCTGGCAGGGAAATGAACAGGATACTAAAAAAGTTATAGCACATAATTCAACGGATCAAATTTTACAATTAGTGGATAGATCGGGCACAAAGGGGTACTTTGTAGACGTTTACAGGAAAATCATGTATTATTATTGGGTGGCGCGAGAAATTAATCCACTTATAGGTGAAAGTGAATTCCGACGTGTAATGGTTTTACATACAGCATTTTGCAAGAATATTGAACCCGGATTTTATTCAAACGGCGTAGATGGATATGTAAAAATGCTATATGAAAGGTTAGGGATTACATTATATAATGAGTAATATAATAAATGAAATTAGAAATCGGTTTGCCTTAGGAACTAATTCAGGAGCTTATTTACTAGAATCAGTTGGATATGACTTCAGGGCATGGGTAAGTAGGAGTGGTCATACATATGGGGTCTTTTTTGAGTATGACGGCCCCCCTGTTTCTGAAAACTTCTCGGGAGCAGTACTCTGTGACGACTTGCTTCAAGTAGAGAATGAGGGATATATTAGAGTATTAAAGTTAAGTGCTTCAAACAGAAATTTAAGGAATGAGTTTGCACTAATTTGTGAAGATTTTGTATCTCCAGGAGTAAATGGAGAGAAACGAAAGCAGGTGAAAAGAGATCCTGTGGCATGGTGGAAAAGATGGAGGGATCTCCTTGGAAATGCTCAAAGCAGTAAACTGGTATATGATATCGTTGCCGAATTGTCTGCAGTTTTAAAATTATGTGAGGAGAATAAGAATCCGTATTGGAGTGCAGCCAGGCTTAATTCTCATGATATTGAGTTGACAAATGCAGCTTATGAGGTGAAAAGCACATTGAAAAAAGGTGTGACGCAAGTACATATCAGCAGCCAGTTCCAGTTGTCTTCTGAGAAGCCACTTTATTTAATTTTTACAAGACTTGAAAAGTCTGAACATGGAATTTCAGTAGATGATATGCTTGGGAAAATAAGCTTGTACCAGCCGGAGATGATACCTGAATACAATGATTACCTGGAAAGAATCGGTTTGCGTTTGGGAAATCATATGCGTATGGAAAAGTATGTTGTTTTGGAAAGACGAAAATTCTTTATTAATGATGAGTTTCCTAAGATAACAGAAAAAATATTTAAATCTGAAAAAATACCAAAGAACATAGTACACATTGAATATGATGTAAGTTTGGAGGGCGTTCAATTTGAAAATTGGAAATGAATAGGAGAAAGCCACATTGTCTAAGAAACATAAAAAATACAATCTTGTAGAACTTTTTAGTGGAATAGGAAGCCAAATTGAAGCTTTGGAAAAAATAGGAGCGGATGTCGAGGTACTAAATACATGTGAATGGAATTATCATTCAATATTGGCATATTCATTAATGCATAATAATATGGATAGAGCCGACATTTTTTTTGAAGGAACAAAGCTTGAGCTTGTTGATTATCTACTCACACTTGGGATTAGTAATGACGGAAAAAACCCTATTAACAAAGCAGGACTAACTTGCTTGAATAGTATGGCGTTGCAGAAAATTTACAGGAGTATTAAGGTTACGAATAATTTGGTAGATATTAGTAAGGTTAAAGGAGAAGATTTATCTGACAATATAGATATTCTCACTTATTCCTTTCCATGCCAAGATCTTTCTAATGTCGGGGCTTTTCATGGCTATAAACAAGGAATTGACAGAGACGCCCATAATCGATCAGGATTGCTTTGGGAAGTAGAAAGAATTTTGCTTGAGAGGAAGAAGGAGGATCTTTATCTTCCACATTTTTTGTTGATGGAAAATGTTCCTGCATTAAATTCATATCGACATCGAAAAAATTTTGAAGAATGGCAGGAGCAATTGCAAAGTTTGGGTTATTATAACAAACAATATCTTTTGAATGCCAGTGACTTTGGGCTACCTCAAAACAGGGAACGGCTGTTTATGTTGAGTATATTAACATATAATGATCCTGATATTGAAGTATCAATTGAAGAGTTTTTTAAGGAACATGATTTGGAGAACATTGCCTATCGAAAGTCTCTGAAAATAGAAGAGCCAAAACTAAAGAATTTTTTAAGAACTGATTATAGAAAAAAGAAATATAAAGACGAAGCAATTGAAAGTCAACCCAATGCAACACAATCACGAAAAGATATATGGGAGGATAATCTTAAACTAACAGATGCAAAGGGCAGAGTTAAAGATACTTTTACGGCAACTATCACTACAAAGCAAGATCGTAATCCGAATTCGGGCAATCTTAGAGTTAATTTTAATAATGGCAAGGCAGAATTTAGGTATCTAACTCCCCGAGAATGCTTTTTACTAATGGGATTTTTAGAAGAAGACTATGACAAATTACTTGAAGGAAACTTCTACATTAAAAAAAATGCAAAGGTCTTTACAAGAGATAACTTGATTAAGATGGCAGGGAATAGCATCGCAGTTAATGTTTTAGAAGAAATATTTCGACAGGTGATTGATTTAGATGAAATGCTATTTTTATAATATAACTATGTAATAGATACATTTAAAATATTGGCATATGGAAGAACATATAAGAGTAAATTTGCACATTTGATATTCTAATAAGCTTAGCTTTGAAATAGACGCTATTATGCCATTGTTAGAGGAAAATAAAGACAAGATTCTTGCCACCCAGAGGGGCTACGGTGAGTTCGCGGGCGGCTGGGAATTTCCCGGCGGTAAAATAGAGGCGGGCGAAAGTCCGCAGGAGGCGTTGGTCCGCGAGATTAAAGAAGAACTGGAAATGGACATCAAAGCGGGAGCTTTGATCGATACGGTGGAATACGATTATCCGAGCTTTCACCTGTCCATGGACTGCTTTTTCGCTTCTATCGTGCAGGGGACGCCTATGCTGAAGGAGCACGAAGCGGCAAAGTGGCTGACCCGGGATACTCTGGACAGCGTGGACTGGCTTCCGGCTGACCAGGGCTTGATCGACAAGCTGCGGGAGATGGAATGGGAGCGGGACTGACACGGCGCTGACGATGGAGCGGATTACTGCACTGCGTGCCGCAGCCCAGTTCCTGCGGGAAAAAGCCGCGGCGGACACCCTTTGATGGAAGAGAGAGGAATGTTAGATGAAACGAAGAGGCTTTGGATTTACATATGGCCCGGTGCCGGTTTTTGCAGGCGGGTCGGCTGACTTCGGGCGGACCCCGCGGACGCTGGCAGGTGAAAGCGGTAAAAGCGGCGGAACGTGCGGCTATGTTCTGCTGTACGACGGAGGCGGCGGTGACGACTTTGATTTCGGCTTCGGAACTGGCGGCGGCATGTACTACGGCGGATTTTCGGACTACGACCCGGTGAAGGACGAATTCTTCAACGGCAGCGATTATGATGATTTGGAGGATCCTGCCGGAACTGGCGGCGGGTTTGGCTATCGCCGCGGGCGCAGGGTATCGCCTCAGGAAGAGAAGCGGCTGCGGGAGAAAGCCGAGCAGAGAAAAAAGGAAGAGGAGATACAGCGGGTTCAGCAGGCAGAAAGTTACAAGGCGTTTCTCAGGCAGTTCTATAAGATTTCCGCGACGGAGGGCGACTGCTGCTGTGTCGGAGAGATCCGCAAGAAGATGAAACATTCGGATTCGCTGGAACAGGCATTGGTCAGCTTTTTGCAGGAGAATCTGGACTTTCGGATCCTGTGCAGACTCTATGAGAAGGGATGCGACGATGTCCTGTTTAACCGATGGGGCAAGCCTTACTGTGTCGGAACCAGGCGTCTTGACTGGCAGACCTATCAAAACGTACTGGTTTCCATGGCGGACATGGTGGAAAGTGACTACCGTAAGTACTTCGCATATCAGAAAGAAATCAGGCAGGCGCGGGGACGTCGGAACCGGCAGATTGCAACCCTTGTCATCGCGGTGGCGTTTATCATCGGCGTGGCGGCGCTGGCGCTGGTGCCAGAGGGAATGTTCCGTTACCGCCTGAACAAAACCATGAAGTACGCCATGGCAGGAGATGCAGAACAATGCGCGGCTGCGGCCAGAGAGCTGGGGGATTACGACCAGTGGACCGCAGACCATCAGGCGGATTTTGACATGCGCTACAGGCAGTTTTGCGCGGACAAAGATTACAAGACGTTGCTGACCCTGGCTAAGGTGGGAGAACGGCACCTGCCTCAGGACAAAGAGTTTCTGGCGGAGTATTTCGCTGAAGCGGCCCGGAAGGCCGAGCAGGACGGGGAGCTGCTGACGGCGGCGTCAAAATATGAGGAGGCTGGCGCTTATGACGAAAGCTATCTGAAAGAAGCGGACCGCTGCCGGTATGAACGGGCGGAGGCGCTTTTTGATGCGAAGGAATATGTTGCGGCAGCGCAGCTTTTCGGCTCCATCGCAACATATAAAGATGCGGGTATTCGGGTTTATCAGTGTTATTATACCGCGGCGAAGGCAGCTTATGCCAAGGGACGGTACACGCAGGCGGAGCAGATTTTTGAGAGCTGCGGCCAGTACAAGGATACCCGGAAGTATTTGATTCTGCTCGAGGCGAAAAGATTTGCGGAGAAAGGCAATTACGGTCAGGCTTACAGTGACCTTCGCAATCTGAAAAACTTTGCGCCGGCAAAGAAGCTGCGGCAGAGTTGGTGGTATCAGCAGATGGCGTTTCTGGAAGGTAAGTCCTGGTACGGCAAAGGAGATAGATTTCACTACAGGCTTAAGTTCAAGAATGGGTATCTGTATTTCAGCCGGGAACTGGAAAAAGATGTGGAATGGCTCGGCATGCTGGACAAAGATTACAGCAATTACAGATTCTATTCCTTAGCAAAGATTCAAAAAGACGGGAAATGGCTGATGAAATACGAAGAAACTTCTGGCAAAGATGAGGTGAGAATCCGGTCGTTTTCAGAAGAGTATATGGAAATCACCGACAAAAGAAACGCATATATGGATTTTGAATACATCAAAGTGACCCTGCGGCGGCTGTATGTGTAGAGGAACGCAGCAGAAATCAAGTAAAGATCAAAAAAATTGAAGACGTAGTAATTAAAGGAGAAATACAAGCATGGAACGTATGGAATGTAACGCAAAAGCAGAAACTGCGCCTGTCAAGTCTTTGGTGCAGGTGCTGTTTGAGGGGAGCGGATGTAAGTTTGCTTATTTTAACGATCGTTTTGATCTGCAGGTCGGCGACATTGTTTTTGTCGAGGGAAAAATGGAAGGTCAGCGCGGCCGTGTTGTGTCGGTGAATAAAACGTTCAAAATCAAGGTATCCGCCTATAAGCGGGTAATAAGCGTCGCGCAGCACAATGTAAAGGGCAGCTTTTGCTTGTGCGGGTCACATTTGATCAGCTTTGAGCGGAACGTCCTGCCTTATGAAAAAGTTTTGACATGGCTTGCGCCGCCAACGCCTGCTGATGAGGAATATGTGAGCGTCAGCGATGGGGAGACGTTTCTTCTTGACGATCTGACAGAGATGGAGATTGATCATGCTGTTGCAGAGCGCGGCATTCAGTATTACAGAAAAAACAGAGTCAGCTTTCTGGAGGTGGATGGAAGTTCATGCAGGGCAATCGTAGAGGGGACACACCCTTATGAAGTGGAGTTTTCCTATGAGGATGGAGAAATCGGGAATCTGACCTGCAGCTGTTTCTGTGCTTATGCCTGTAAGCATGAATTTGCGGTAATGCTGCAGCTGCAGGAAACGCTAGGTTTGATCGAAAAATGGTATGGCGGCAGATTCACAGAGACCGGATACTTTGCAGCTGTCAGCTGCAGTCTTTTCTTTTCTGTGGCAACAGCTGGTCAGCGGAAGGGAATCATCGAGGTGGATATAGAATGAAACCTCTCATCTGGAAAAAATATTACGAAAACCTTTATGACTGATTTTCTGGCACGCAGAAGCGGTATTCCTGCGGCCTTTTGGACTACGGGCAGACGGAGACGGGAGTCTGTAGGGCGGGTCGCTCTATAACGCGGCGTAGAATGCAAACAACATTCCGAACAACCTGCCGTTTTATTCCGAATAAAGCGTTGATTTTATTCGGAAGTTCGAGTACAATAAAATCAGAACTGAAATCTGCAGGTGATTGGGAGGTGTTTTTATGGACCGGTTTATCAAGACGCGGGAAGCTGCGCAGCGGTGGGGGATTTCTTCCCGCAGGGTCAATATACTCTGCAAGACGGGAAGGATTCCGGGCGCGTACAAAGAAGGAAAGCAGTGGTTTATTCCTTTTGACGCGGAGAAGCCTGCGGACCAGCGGCTAAAGAACGATAAGGCCGCTGTAAATTATGCTTCCATAGGCTATACTGATGCTGGCTGCTATACTGCCGCAGACCTTGGCTTACTGATGCGGGAAGGAACACCGGGGAAAAAGCTCCCTTTACCCATCGGGATTTCTGACTATCGAAAGGCGTCCACCCAGTATTATTACGTGGATAAGACGCTGCTGATCCGCGATTTTATCGATGAGCGGCCCCAGGTTTCTCTGTTTACCCGGCCCCGCCGTTTTGGAAAAACGCTGAACATGGACATGCTGCGGGTTTTCTTTGAGATATCTGACGAGGACACTTCTGTGTATTTCCGCGACAAGAAAATCTGGGCGTGCGGACGGGCATATCAAATACATCAGGGAAAGTATCCGGTGATCTATGTGACCTTTAAAGATGTGAAGTGCGAGACCTGGGAGGCGGCTTACGACCTGATTTCAAAGATTTTGAGAAACGAATTTGAGAGGCACAGCGAGCTTTTGGAAAGCACACGCGTCAGCGCCTACGAAAAGAAATATATCGCTGGTATTTTGGACGGGGAGGGAAACGAAAACGATTTCGGAATGGCTTTTCTGAATCTTTCGAGGATGCTCCACATCCATTACGGAATTGCGCCGGTTATCATCATCGACGAATACGATACGCCTATTCAGCAGGGCCACATGAAGGGCTACTATGATGAGGTAATAGGATTCATGCGCACCCTGTTTTCTGGAGGACTCAAGGACAATCCTCATTTGTCCTACGGGTTTTTGACCGGGATTTTGCGGGTGGCAAAGGAGAGTATTTTCAGCGGGCTCAACAATCTGAAAATCAATTCTGTTCTCGACCGCCGCTACAGTGAATATTTCGGGTTCACCTCTGCTGAGGTACAGGCCATGGCGGCTTACTACGGCGCTGCCGAAAGGTACGATGAGATTTGCCAGTGGTATGACGGCTATCGATTTGGCGATACGGACATCTTCAATCCGTGGTCCGTAATTGGGTATTTCAATAACGACTGCGTGCCCCGGGCTTTCTGGCAGTCAACCGGCAGTAATGATATCGTAGGTGAAATCCTGTCTTCCGCAACAAAGGAGACCATGGCCAGGCTGGAATCTCTGATGCGAGGGCAGTCCATTGTTACCCATATTGATACCAGCGTGATTTATCCGCAGATACAGAAGCAGCCGTCTTCTATCTACAGTTTTCTGCTGGTTACCGGTTATCTGAAAGCTGTGACATGGGAACAGACCTTTGGCGGGGACTACATGTGTGAGGTGGCCATGCCTAACAAAGAGATTTCCTATGTCTACAGCAAAGAAATCCTTTCGCGGCTGGAAAGCGTAATTCCGGCTTCAGCTGCAATTGCCATTCAGGAGGCGATCTATATCATGGATGTTCCTGCCCTGCAAAAGCGGCTTGCGGACTTTCTGATGGAGACCATCAGCTTTCACGACGCAGCCAGCGAGGCATTTTATCACGGCCTTGTTCTGGGGCTTTGCGCCATGCTTGACAACCGGTACCGTATCACCTCAAACAGGGAAGCCGGAAAAGGACGTTTTGATATTCAGCTGTTTCCGCTGAATCAGAAGCTGCCGGGCATTTTGCTGGAGCTGAAATCTGGCAAAGACTGCACAGACAGGCAGCTTTCGGCCCTTGCAAAGAAGGCGCTGCGCCAGCTCGATCAGCGTCAGTATGATACAGAACTGAAAGGCAGCGGCATAAAAACACTGCTGAAATATGGTATTGCTTTTTGCGGCAAGGAGGTCTGCATTGAGGCAGCGGTCGACGAAGGCGGCCGGTAAGGCAGAAAACCAAGCAAACCTGGCACCTTCACGCCGTAAACCGCTTGACAGTACTTCTTTCTACATGCTATACTTTACTCAAAGATATCGAATATCGATACGATATTCGATATGAGCTAGATGGACCGAAAAAGACCAATGCTCCAGAAAAAAGGACCATAGAAACCGTATGAACCCGAACGGACGAACTCGAAAGGACAGACTAGAATGGACGAGCCCAAGCTGCTGGGCCCAAAGATCCAGATGTACTGAACCAATCGGATAGAGCCAATGTATGAGAAGCAAGGAGGTGATGCCTATGCCGCGGGAAAAATTTAAAACGCTGACAGAGCAGATGTACTACGTGCTGTTGGCGCTGCAGCAAGAGCAGTGCGGCGTGGACATCATGGAATCGGTCCGGCAGATGACCGATGGGCGTATCCGGCTGGGACCCGGAACCCTGTACACCCTGCTGGGGGATTTTCAGAGAGCGGGGCTCATCGAAGAGACCGGGGAAAGCGGGGGCTCCGGCGGCAAGCGGATCTATCGCATCGCGGCCCCGGGAAGAGAGCTGTTGAACCGGGAACACCAGCGGCATCTGCTGCTGATAGAGGACTTTCGCAAGTTTTACAGAGGTGAGGGAAATGAAGAAACATAGATCGGTCCTACGGGGCTTCGGCGGTCAGGCTGGACAGACTGACCCGAGCCGGCAAATTGACCAGAGCAGACAAGCTGACCAGAACAGGGAGCCCGGCCAGAATAGGGAACCCGGCTTGAGCAGGCAAATTGACCAGCCCGGCCAAGCTAACCAGAGCGGGCGGAACGGCCAGCCCGGCCAGAGCAGCTCAAACGACCAGAAAGACAGCAAGACCATTCGGAGAAATTTTGAATATCATGAGCTGGATACGCTGGCAGAGGTCATTGAAGAACAGGCGGCGGAAGGCTGGGAGCTGACCAGCAAGACCGGCGGGGTTCTGGGATTCCGCAGGTCCAGACCGCGCCGGATCAAAGCGTCCTGCGAGGTGGTTTACCCCGATTACGGACCGGAAAAAGACGAATACATCGCCTACTGCCAGGCCGCGGGCTGGCGGCACATCTTCAGCGACGGCGCGCTGCAGATTTTCGAGACAGAGGATATGGACGCCGAGCCGATCCATACCGATCCGGCGGTAAAACTGCAGTGGGTTCACCGCCAATGCCTGGTTAAAACCGTCCTCCTGTCAGCGCTGTGGATTCTGTTCGTCCTGTTCTTCATGTGGCTGTTCTGCTGGGATC
>CALLDR010000088.1 GCA_937997955.1 uncultured Emergencia sp.
CCGCACGAAGCTTAGAAATCAGGCAAAAGTGGCGTGCAGCACAAGTGTCGCGCTGTATGGTACGCAAAGAGTGGAAAAAGTGGCGCAAGCCGCCAATGACCGCGAAAAACCACGAAAAAAGTGGTCCGAAGGTTTCATGGGCAGGCCCTGAGCCATGTTTTTTCCTCGCTTGACAATTTATTTTAATTAAGTATAATAATATCGTGTATCGTGACGAAAGATTTGATGTCAGGATACAGCTGCAGTTTTTGTTTTTTCAATCAGCACATCGGCTGTGAAAGGGATTGTATGGACAATGCGTTAATTACAAAGGTCAATGATTCGGGCGCGCACGAAACCGATGGCGAGATCAATGCGAAAAAAACGGATCTATCCCAAATCAATGTCGAACTGTTGGTTCGCAGTGAATATGATTCTCTGAGCAATACGGAGAAGAAAGCGGCCGCCTATTTTCTGAACCATATCGAAGATGTGTTCAAGAAGCCGATTTCGCAGCTCGCCGCTGAGTCAGGCGTAAGCAAAGTAGCCTGGGTCAGGTTTTGCAAGACCCTGGGCTTCAGTGGGCTGAAGGATTTGAAAAAATCCCTGTTCAACGAGTTCTATCAGGCAAAGGAACAGGAAAAGGAAAGCCGCGTTGTGTTTTCGGATATTTTCGAAGCGGAGCAGGACAGTCTCAGTCAGATGATCCTGAGCGTGTGCAGTAACAGCGTGGCCGCGATTGAAGACACAGCAAAGATTCTGGATCCGGACAGCGTAGAACTGGCTGCCAAAAAGATCCTGGAAGCCAGGACGATCCGCATCTTCGGCATCGGCGCTTCCGCACTGGTAGCCGAGGACCTGTTCACCAAACTTCTGCGTATTGACATGGACGTGCGCTTCTTCCCGGAATTTCACTCACAGCTCACATATGCTTCCAACATGACGCCGGAGGACGTCGCGATCATCATCTCCACATCAGGACGAACACAGGAGGTCATCGAAATCCTTGATATCGCAAACCAGTTCGGCGCGCAGGTCATCGTGCTGACCTCTTACGGCAAGAGCCCCCTGGCACTGGGCTCCGATATTCAGCTGTACAGTTCCTCGCCGGAGGTCACTCCCCGAAGCGGCGCCATGTGCAGCCGTATTGCCCAGATGGTCGTGGTCGACGTACTGTTCTCCGCAGTGGCAAGGCTGGATTACAACAGGAGCGTTTCTGTTCTGGAAAACAGCCTCAAAAGCACTCAGTCACACAGGCTGTAAAAGCCCCAAGGTCTTTCATTGGGCTTGCCCCGCTAAACCTCCCGGATCTGCCGGACATAGGCGTCTTTTTTCATACCGTCCTCCTGAGACAGGATTACATCTGCGATCCTTCCTTTCCGAAGCGCCAGCATCTCATTGGCTGTCTCTTTATCCACATCGCATAGAATCATAATGATTGCCGTCTTAGACGCGTAATCCGCCAGTTCAAGAGTCTCCGCGGCTTCCTCCCTGCTGACCCCCGTGGCAGCGCACACGATGGTAACAGCGCGGGCGCGCAGCTTCTGATTGGTGGCTTTTACATCCACCATCAGATTACTGTATACCTTGCCCTGATGGATCATCACGCCTGTAGAAAGCATGTTCAGCACCATTTTCTGCGCTGTGCCGCACTTTAAGCGGGTGGAACCGGTAATCACCTCCGGCCCCGGCTGAGGCGAAATTCCAATGTCCGCCGCGCGGTCCACCTCGGATCCCGGACAGCAGGTGACGCCGATCACGCTGGCGCCCAGACGGCGCGCATATTCCATGGCTCCCAGCACAAAGGGCGTCCGGCCGCTGGCCGCGATCCCCACAAGGATATCCTCTTTCCGAAATGTAATATCCCGCAGGCTTTTTTCACCTTCCTCCGGCGTATCCTCCGCTCCCTCTGCCGCCGTGGTCATGGCAGCGGGGCCGCCTGCGAGTATGGCTGTGACCATCTCCGGATCGGTGCCAAAGGTGGGCGGACATTCTGCCGCGTCCAGCGCGCCCAGACGTCCGGAAGTACCGCAGCCGCAGTAGACCAGACGGCCTCCCCGTTCCATTTGGCGGCAGATCAAATCGATGGCCTCCGCGATCTGAGGCAAAACCTGTTCCACAGCCGTGGCCACTTTCTTATCCTCAGCGTTTATGCGCCGCACCATCTCCATCGTACTCACGCGGTCAATGTCTATGGTGTCGGCATTTCGTTGTTCTGTCTTAATTTTAGCGATTTGCTCCATTTCAGTTACCTCCCGCCCTTGCCAGGCGTCATCAGCCTTCCTGCAATCGTCTCTTATTTTCCATTTACTTTTACGCCGTCCACGAACACAGCCTGCAGACGCAGCTCCCGATCCAGAACTGCCAGATCTGCGCTGCGTCCAACGCTGATCTGTCCAGCTTCCAGTCCCACTGCCTGCGCAGGCGCGGTGGAAGCCGCGTAGACGGCATCGGCCAGGGGCAGACCAAATTGTACCGCATTGTGCACCGCGTCCAAAAGGGAAATAGAAGATCCGGCCAGAACCCCGTCCAGCAGTGTGGCTTTTCCGCCCTCCATGACGATGGGCTGTCCTCCCAGCTCATAGTTCCCATCGGGCATCCCCGCGCAGCGCAGTGAATCGGAGATCAGATTCAGCCGGTCTCCAAACATCCGGTGCGCAGCCCGAATGACAGCGGGATGGATATGCAGCCCGTCGCAGATCAGCTCTACGCTGGCTCCGCTGTCCAAGGCCGCCCCGATGACGCCGGGCTCCCGGTGAAGGAGAGAAGGCATACCGTTGAAAAGATGGGTGACATGGCTGGCGCCGGCATCAAAGGCTGCCATGGCCGTATCGTAGTCCGCCGCGGTGTGTCCCAAAGATACGGTACAGCTTCGGGATACCTCCCGGATAAACGCTATGGCCCCCTCTTCCTCGGGCGCCACGGTCACCAGCTTCACCTGTCCGCCGCTGGCTTCATTCAGGCGGCAGAACAGGCCCGCGTCCGGCTTCTGCAGGTTTACGGCCGCCTGAGAACCCCTCTTGGCATAGCTGAGGAAAGGGCCCTCCAGATGCACGCCGGCGCACTTGGCTCCGCCGGAACGGCGGAAATGCAGGACAGCCTCCATGGCAGCGCCCAGCACCGGCTCCGGCAAGGTCATCGTGGTGGCCAGAAAACTGGTGACACCGCGGGAAGCGTAGTAGTCTGCCATGACCTGGAATCCCTCTGGTTTCCCATCGGAGAAGTCCTCTCCCACCGCGCCATGGGTGTGAATGTCCACCAGTCCGGGAATCACATAGCCTCCATGGACGTCTAAATCCGCAGGACCGTCCAGCCTCCCTATGGCCTCAATCCGGTCCCCAAAGCGAATATCACCTTCAACAAAGGATTTTCCCAGAAAAATATTCGCGTTTTTTATCAGCATCGAGTGTCCCTCCTTGTCTTTCCCACGGGATTACAGGCCGCTCAGCGCCTCACGGTCGCCCACCAGGATCACGTCCGGATGAAGCTGCAGCACAGAGGCGGTCACCCTGGGTGTAACGGGGCCCTTCAGAGCAGCGGCTACGATGTCAGCTTTTTCCCGTCCGCTGACCATCAGCAGGATGCGGCGTGCCTGAAAGATGGAACGGATCCCCATGGACAGCGCCTTCCGGGGCACCTGATCCCGGCTGGCAAAGAACCGCGCGTTGGCGTCGATAGTGCTGTCAGCCAGTTCTGCCACATGGGTGCCCAGAGGAAATTCATCACCGGGCTCGTTGAATCCGATATGGCCGTTGCGGCCAATGCCCAGCACCTGGAGATCGATCCCGCCTAAATCCTCAATCAGCTGGTCATAACGGCGGCATTCTGCCTCCATGCACCTGGCCCCGCCATCGGGTACGTGGGTGGCGTCAGGATTGATGTTGACGTGGTCGAACAGGTTTCTCTGCATGAAATATCGGTAGCTCTGCTCATGGTCGGGCGCCAGCCCCACGTACTCGTCCAGATTTACCGTCCGTACGCGGGAAAAATCCAGCTCTCCCCTGTGGTTTTTCTCCACCAGCTCCCGGTACATGCCCATGGGTGTAACCCCTGTGGCCAGCCCCAGCACACTGTCGGGACGCAGCAGGAGCTGAGCGGCCAGTATATCCGCGCCCCGGCGGCTCATAGCGCAGTAATCGTCTTCTCTATAGATTCGCATACTTTCATGCTCCCTCTCGCTTGCACATCGCTTAATTTAGTTTCATAATTTCGTTCATGTTTGAAACTAAGTTTCATTATAGCGGCATCTGCGCGAATTGTCAATAAAGTAAGTCCCATTTCTAATCCTGCATCTATCTCCTGCGTCCACCGCCTCTTAACATCATCGCCCATTATACATCGCCCATTCACCGCCCAAAAATCAGCCGTTCACCGGTCCGCGCAGCGTTTTTCTCTTTTCAGCAGCCTGATGGCTCCCTCCGCGGCATCCTGGGTGACCGGCAGAATGCAGGCGTCTTCCCGGCATTCCAGGATACGCCGTGTCACCAAGCTCCGAATCGTCTGGTTCTTCAAAAGCACGCTTCCAGCCAGGGCGATGTTCTTCTCCTCCGGCAGCTTCATCATGATCGTCTGCGCCATCAGATTCAGTTCTTCAGCGCTTCTCCGTTCAATCTCCATGGCAGCGGCGTCGCCTGCCGCGGCCGCCTGCCCCACCAGGACTGCCAGAGACGCGATATCTTTTTTGGATCTCGACGGGGCATAGAGATACCCGATCAGATCCTCAAGGCTGTCGAGCTCCAGCATCTCCATGACCAGGCGGCGTAGAACAGTGGGGCCGCCCCTGCCGTCCTCTCCCCTCACCACGGCCGACAGCATCTCAATGGCCATGGCGTAGGCACTTCCTCCATCATCTATCAGATGCCCGTATCCGCCGATCCGCAGCGTCGTCCCGTCCGCTCTCCGTCCCAGGCAGATAGAGCCGGTCCCGGCGATGAGAACGATGCCGCGGCACTCCGGAAACGCCGCCGCCAAAGCGGTCTCGCCGTCTGAATAAGTAAAGACCGCAGACCGGTATCCTGCCTCTTCAAAGGCCTGTGTGAGGAGCTTTTTTGTCATCGGATTGCTGCTGCCAGCTGCCCCGATTCCGATGCCACCGCAGTGTTCGGGCTGAAAACCAGAGGTCCGCAGCCACCGCAGTATCTCCGCCATAGTTTCCTGAAACTGCCCATGGCTCTGTCCGTTTATATTCAGCGCTCCGGCGGTGTAGCGGGCAATCACGCGTCCCTCTCTGTCCGCGATACAGATCTTTGTGGCAGTGCCGCCGCCGTCCATTCCAAGAAGATATTCCATCAAAGGCTCATTCCTTTCCTAACCTGATTTTTTTAAGTATAGCATGAGCAGATACAAAAATACAAGGCTGCCGGAACAAAGTTTCAGTCCTTTGGCCCCGTATAATATTTTTATTTCTCTTTCAGCACACATGCAGCGCGCGTTTTCCCCGCGCTTACTTAAGACAGTATCATTTTTGAAGCAGACAGTTTTGAATCAGACAGCAATAAAAAAATATAAATTCCCCATTGACAATTTCCAAATTAAGGCGTATAATCCACTACATTGAAAAACAACATAGGATTTGTTAACGGCAAAGGCGTCGTAAGAGGGAGAACCTCTCTCTTACAGTCTCTGCCGTTTTTTATTTTCCAAAACAGGATCAAGAAAAATCAAGACCAAATATTAAGAAGTGAGGTGCACAGCAATGAGTGAAACATCGGTAACAGCCATCTTCGGCGCAAACGTCTTTAACGACACCGTCATGCAGGACAGACTGCCAAAGGACGTCTATGAACAGGTACAGCTGACCATCAAAAATGGAAAGAAGCTGGACATCAATATCGCCAACGTGGTAGCCAACGCCATGAAGGACTGGGCGGTGGAAAAAGGCGCGACCCATTTCACCCATTGGTTTCAGCCTATGACCGGCATTACCGCCGAGAAGCACGACAGCTTCATCTCTCCGGTGGGCGGCGGCAAGGTCATCATGGAGTTTTCCGGCAAAGAGCTGGTGCAGGGCGAACCGGACGCGTCCAGCTTTCCTTCCGGCGGCCTGCGGGCCACCTTTGAGGCCAGAGGCTATACGGCATGGGACCCGTCCTCCTACGCGTTTATCAAAGAGGGCATTCTCTGTATCCCGACAGCCTTCTGCTCCTACAGCGGCGAGGCGCTGGACAAGAAAACGCCTCTTCTCCGCTCCATGGAGGCCATCAACAAGCAGGCCCTCCGGGTGCTGAAGCTCTTCGGCAACGAAGACGTGACTTCAGTGAGAACCACTGTAGGGCCGGAGCAGGAGTACTTCCTCATCGACAAGGACATCTACGACAAGAGAAAGGATCTGATCTATACCGGCAGAACCCTCTTTGGCGCGAAACCGCCTAAAGGACAGGATCTGGACGACCACTACTTCGGCGTCATCAAGCCGCAGGTGCAGTCCTTCATGAAAGAGCTCAACGAGGAGCTGTGGAAGCTGGGGATCCTGGCGAAGACAGAGCATAATGAAGTGGCTCCCGCCCAGCACGAGCTGGCGCCTATCTTCACCACCACCAACATCGCCACCGATCACAATCAGCTGATCATGGAGCTGATGCAGAAGATCGCCAAGAAGCACGACATGGTCTGCCTGCTCCACGAAAAGCCTTTTGCCGGCGTCAACGGCAGCGGCAAGCACAACAACTGGTCCCTTTCCACCAACACCGGCGTCAACCTGCTGGAACCGGGAGAGACCCCTTATGAAAACGCGCAGTTCCTGCTGTTCCTCTGCGCCGTCATCAAAGCGGTAGACGAGTATCAGGATCTGCTCAGAATATCCGCCGCGTCAGCCGGCAACGACCACCGCCTGGGCGCCAACGAAGCGCCGCCGGCCATCGTCTCCATCTACATCGGAGAAGAGCTGGAAGGCATTCTCAGGGCCATCGAGACAGAAACCCCTTACGGCGGCAAAGAGAAGGAGCTGCTGAAGGTAGGCGTTCACATTCTGCCTAAGTTCCCGAAGGACACTACCGACAGAAACAGGACGTCCCCTTTCGCCTTCACCGGCAACAAATTTGAATTCCGTATGCTGGGCTCCTCTTTCTCCCTGTCCGGCCCGAACATCGTGCTGAACACCATCGTGGCAGAGTCTCTAAAGCAGTTTGCCGACCGCCTGGAAGGCGAGAAAGCGTCCGGCGGAAACCACTTTGATCAGGCATTGGACACCCTGATCCGTGACACGGTCAGGACACACAAGCGCATCCTGTTCAACGGCAACGGCTACGACGACGCGTGGGTCAAAGAGGCAGAGGAACGCGGTCTGCTGAACCTGAAGTCCACGCCGGAGTGCCTGCCGTACTTCCTCCATCGGAAGAATATCGACCTTTTCACCTCTCACAAGGTGTTCACGGAGGAAGAGATGGAGTCCCGGTACGAGATCCTCATGGAGAACTACTGCAAGGTCATCAACATCGAAGCCCTGACCATGATCGAGATGGTCAAGAAGGAGATGCTGCCGGCCGTCAGCGTTTTCTCTTCAGATCTGGCGGCAACGACGCTGTCAAAGCGGCAGATCGCCGCAGACATCCCGTGCGACTATGAGGAAGCCATGATCCGCCGCCTGTCCGCTCTGCTGACCTGCGCCTACAAAAAGGTGGGACAGCTGGAGACAGCAGTGATGGACGCCAAAGAGATCAGCGACATCACCGCCCTGGGCGTCTACTACCACGATGTGATCTTCGCGGCCATGAACAAGCTGCGGATCGTCATCGACGAACTTGAAACCATCACAGCCAAGACCTACTGGCCTTACCCTTCTTACGGCCATCTGCTCTTTGGCATCAGATAAACCGGAGGTAAATTTTTATGTGTTCCATTATGGGCTATACCGGCAGGGCGCTCGCTCTGGCGGAACTGAAAAAGGGCTTTGACGAGACCACCTCCCGAGGCCCCGATATGACCAAACTCCTCGAATTAAAGCGCGGCATGCTGGGCTTTCACCGCCTGGCCATCATGGGGCTGTCCCCAGCGGGGATGCAGCCCTTCACCCTGGGCGGCGTATCCTGTGTCTGCAACGGCGAGATCTACGGATTCCGCCCGATGCGGGAGTCTCTGCGGTCAAAAGGTTATTCCTTTAAAAGCGACTCTGACTGCGAGATTCTGATCCCCCTCTATCTGGAATACGGCACGGATATGTTCGCCATGCTGGACGCGGAATTCGCCATGATTCTCTATGATGAAGGCCGCGACCGCTTTATCGCCGCCAGGGACCCCATCGGCATACGCCCATTATATTACGGTTACGATGCAGAGGGAGAAATACTCTTCGCCTCTGAAGCGAAGAACCTGGTCGGACTCGCCGACCGCATCCTCCCCTTCCCTCCGGGCCATTACTATATCGACGGAAAATTCCACAGCTATCGCGATATGACAATTGTTGCCGAATATTGCCATGATGATCTCGATACCATCTGTCACGTCATTCACGATAAGCTGGTTGCTGGAATCGAAAAACGCCTGGACGCAGATGCCCCTGTTGGCTTTCTGCTTTCAGGCGGTCTGGATTCCTCTCTGGTCTGCGCTGTCTCCGCCCGGCTGCTGGCAAAACCTATCGAGACCTTTGCCATCGGCATGTCGGAGGACGCCATCGACCTGAAATACGCCCGGCAGGTGGCCGATCACATCGGCAGCAGCCACCACGAGGTCATCATCACCAGGGACGACGTTATCGCCTCCCTGCCTGAGGTGGTCCACCTGCTGGGAACCTACGATATCACCACCATCAGAGCCTCCATCGGCATGTACCTGCTGTGTAAAGCCATTCACCAGCAGACCGACATCCGCGTCCTGCTGACCGGAGAAATATCCGATGAGCTCTTCGGTTACAAATACACTGATTTTGCCCCTTCCGCTGAGGCTTTTCAGGCGGAGTCCTGCAAGAGGATCTCTGAGCTGCACATGTACGACGTTCTTCGCGCCGACCGGTGCATCTCGGTCAACTCTCTGGAGGCCCGGGTGCCTTTTGGCGATCTGGATTTCGTATCCTACGTCATGGGCATCGATCCTGCCATGAAGCTGAACACCTACGGCAAAGGAAAATACCTGCTTCGCCGCGCTTTTGACAGTCAGAACTACCTACCGAAATCCATTCTAATGCGCGAAAAAGCGGCCTTTTCTGACGCCGTAGGCCACTCCATGGTAGACCATCTGAAGGCCTACGCCGAGAGCTGCTATACAGACGCCGAGTTCCAGTCGCTCAAAGAGACTTACACCTCTCCGAAACCGTTCACAAAAGAATCCTTATTATACCGTGAACTCTTTGAGCGGTACTACCCGGGCCAATCTCACATGATCGCCGGCTACTGGATGCCGAACAAAGACTGGGAAGGCTGCGATGTAGACGACCCGTCGGCCCGCGTGCTGGCAAACTACGGCGACAGCGGCAAATAAACGGAAGGCAGACAAAATATATATCCAACAAAAAGACCCGGCTGCGCTCTGCGATGCCGGGTCTTTTTGTATTATGGGTATATACTGTTGTTCCTGTTTATTATTTTCCGCCACTGCGTCTAAACGCAGCCTTTGTCCTTTTTATTCTGCATACGCGCAGTGAAATCTCCTGCCGTACTCTTCAATCAATCCTGGACGGAATCCCGGATGTGCCACCTGGATCAGGGCTTTGGCCCGCTCCCGCAGATTTTTGCCCCTCAGTCTGGCAATGCCGTATTCTGTGACCACGTAGTCCACGTCGGTGCGCAGAGTGGTCACCGCCGCGCCCTCGTCAAGAAGGGGCACGATCTTGGAAACCCGACCCTTTGACGCCGTAGAAGGGATTGCCATGATAGACCGTCCGCCTCTGCTCAGCTTTGCTCCTCTGACAAAGTCCACCTGACCTCCGGTTCCGCTGATCTGAGTCATTCCTACGCTCTCTGACGCGATTTGCCCCATCAGGTCCACCTGTATGCAGGAATTGATGGATACCAGATTGTCGTTCTGCCCGACTACATAGGGATCGTTGACGTAGCTGACGGGATACATGGCCACCGACGGATTGTCGTCCACATAATCATACAGACGCCTGGATCCCATCAGAAAGGTGACCACTGTCTTCCCCGGATGCAGATTCTTCTTCGCGTTGGTGATAACCCCTTCCTCGATCAGCTCTACGACGCCGTCAGAGATCATTTCGGAATGAATACCCAGATCCTTCTTCTCCTTCAGAAACAGCAGCACCGCGTCAGGAATCGCCCCGATGCCTAACTGCAGGGTGTCACCGTCCTGAATCAGTTTAGCGCAATTCTCCCCTATGGCTCTTTCCACCTCGCCGATCTCAGGCGGCGGCAGCTCGATGACCGCATGCTCCGCTTCGACAAAGCAGTCGATCTCCGAAACGTGGAGGACCGTATCGCCCAGAGTTCTGGGCATCTGATTGTTGACCTGAGCGATGACCCGCTTAGCCTGCTTCGCGGCCGGAAGGGTGTAGTCCACAGAAACGCCGCAGCTGACGTAGCCGTGCTTGTCCGGCGGTGTCACCTGGATTACAGCCACATCAACGCCAAGCAGCTCATCGAACAGCTTCGGCGTCTCGTGGAAGTTGCAGGGCGTAAAATCAGCTCTGCCGTCTTTGACTGCGCCTTTGGTCAAGCCGCCCACAAAGAGGGTGTTCAGCCGAAAGTGGCCTTCCATATCCGGCGCCGCGAAGCGGGCGTTTCCCAGCGGGAACATCTGGATCAGCTCTACGTCCGTATAATCCAGCTTATGCTCTGCCAAAGCGTCGGTCAGTACGATGGGAATGCCAACCGCATGCCCCAGCACTACACGGTCGCCGGAATGGATCAGCCTGATCGCCTCTTCCGCCGTCCGCCTTCGCTCCGTATAAATCTTTTTCCATTCCATCTGTCACTTCCTCCGGTCTATTCTTTCACCTTGGCGATTTTCTTAGCCAGCTCTTTTTTCCCAGGCAGGTTGCCCTGACGGGAGATCATGATCCTCTGCGCCTGCGGACTTCCCGCCCCGTGCAGGGATTCTGTACGGTATCCTACTGCGGCGGTGCCCAGACACAGGTTTTCGATGAGGCGAAGGATGCGCAGACGATTCTCCACGCTGACGCCCTTGGCCGCCTTCAGATATTTTTCTACATATGGACCTACCACTGGGTCCCTCAGGTCTGCCTCCGACGGCGCTGTGACTACGATACCTCCGGCGATGTCCTCTGCCAGGCGGGCGATCTCATACGGAAATCTGGTCACGTTCTGCTTGCACACGTTTGCCAGCAGCAGGTCGATGATATAGTTGCCTGACGCGGTTTTGTGACCTTCGGCGGAGCATGCGATGCCGCAGCCGTACAGTGTCTCGTTCAAGTGGATCATTTCGATGAGCTTGTCTTTGATGTGAGAAGCCCTGGCACAGCCGTTGTAATCCGCCGCCACAGCCGCCGCTCCGATCAAAACGTCTCCGACGCCGACCTTGCAGCCGCCGTAGCTCTGTCTGTGGTAGCCTGCGAACCGTTCCACCAGCATACCCGCGAACTCTGTCTCACCGTTCAGGAAGATTCTGTCGTTAGGCACGAATACATCTTCAAATACCACCAGGGCTTCCACACCTCCGAAGTCGCTGTTTCCCACGTCGATCTGTGAATCCTCCAACTTCCGGGTATCACAGGACTGTCTGCCGATGATCATAACGATGCCCTGGGCATCGGTCGGTACAGCAAAGGATATGGCATAGTCCCTGTCCTCCGGTCCCATGGCCACCGTCGGCATGACGATCATCTCCTGAGAGTTGATGGCCCCGGTCTGATGCGCCTTCGCGCCGCGCACTACGATACCGTCAGAGCGGCGCTCCACCACTCGCAGATACAGATCTGGATCCTCCTGGTCGTGGGGCGCGCGTGCTCTGTCTCCCTTAGGATCTGTCATAGCCCCGTCCACCGTAAAATCGCGATCCTCACAGTAAGCCGCGTATTTCCTGAAGTTCTCGTGATAGTGAGTTCCGTACTTTTCATCGATCTCAAAGGTAGTGCTGTAGACCGCGTTAAATGCGTCCATGCCCACGCACCTTTGAAAGCAGGCTGCCGTCTGCTGTCCCAGAAGCCGCTGCATCTTCACTTTCTTCATCAGGTCTTCCGTGCTCTGATGGATGTGGAGAAAACGATTGACCTTCTCCCC
>CALLDR010000089.1 GCA_937997955.1 uncultured Emergencia sp.
CACATGCGTTTTGAAACGCTGCTGGTAACAAAGGGCTATGCCCGCATCTGAAAAACCCCCGGCTATGCCGGGGATTATTATAGATAAACATATAAAACTTTCTACTTCTTCACCTTCACCACATCCATCTCAAACCAGAAGTTGCTGCCTTTACCCACCTTGCTGTTGACGCCGTAGTTGGCCTTGTGCAGGAGCAGGATCTCCTTTACGATGGAGAGCCCCAGGCCGCTGCCGTCCGTCGGCCGCACGTGGTGGGTGCTGGACTTGTAGTACCTTTCCCAGACGTGGTTGATCTCGTCCGGGGCGATGCCGGCGCCGTGGTCGATGACCTCGCAGCGCATCTTTTTGCCTGACTTCTTCAGATTGATGATGATGACCTTATCCTCGCCGCAGTATTTTACCGCGTTGTTGATCAGGTTGGACAGCACCTGCTTGATCCTGGCTTCGTCGCCGTTGACGATGATCGGAGCCGGCGCGTTAAACTGAATGGTATAGCCCTCCTGCTCCGTCAGAATATCGTAGGAAGCCAGCAGGGACTGGGCTGTGGCCCGCAGGTCAAAATTGCTGTATTCCAGCTCGATCTTGCGGGACTGCATACGGGACATGTTCAGCATGTCGTTGACCAGCACGTTGAGGCGGTCCGTCTCATCTATGATTACCTGCAGATGGGCGTCTCTCTTTTCCGGAATATCCCCCGACAGGTCGCGGATCATTTCCGCATAGGATCTGATCATGGTCAGCGGCGTCCGAAGGTCGTGGGACACGTTGGCGATCAGGTCCTTCTGGTACATGTCCGTCTTTTCCAGTTCCCGGGAAGCTTCGGTCAGCGTATCGGCCAGCTCCCGGATTTCGGTGTAATGGCCGCCCTTGAATTTGATGCCGTAGTTTCCCTTTCCCATCTCAGTCGCCGAGTAGGTGATATCCTTGATCGGCTTGGAAATCCTGCTGGCCAGATACAGGGCCAGAGCCAGAGCCAGCAGAGAGGCGATGACCGTGATATAGGCCAGCTGCTCCCGCAGGATGCTGACCGTGGATTTGATCGGATACAGCGGCGTGAAGATGTACAGGATCGGACTGCTGGTCTGTATCACATTGAACAGGTTCGACGGCGGCTCCTGCAGGTAACAGGCGAAAGCCAGGATCTTCAGATCGTTGCTGCTGTCCGCGCTGAATACCTGAGATACGCGGTTGAGACTGCCGTATTCCAGCTGCTTCTGCAGGTCCTCCTGCAGCTGAGTGATCTGCATGTTGTAGCGGTACAGGGTGCTGTGGCCCTCGTATTCCGGATAGTACAGCGTGTGGGCACCTACCTGTATGCGGATATAGGCGTCGTCGTTGGCCTGGATCATCTTGTTCAGCGTCTGCAGAAACTGGTCCAGATCCTGGTCGTCCGCCTCATAGGCGCTGATCAGCGTATCCGCCAGCTTGGTGGTCTCCGCCGTCTTCATTTCCTTGTAATAGTTGTTGAGGAAGAAGATCTGCAGGAACCAGATCAGCCCGATCAAAAGCAGGGCAAAGCCTATGAAGTAGATCCACAGCTTGAAGCGGATGCTGCGGAAATCAAGTTTAGTCTTCAAATTCAAATTTGTAACCCACCCCTCTGAGCGTTACGATGTAGTCCCGGTAAGGCCCCAGGTTGTTGCGAAGGTTCTTGATGTGGGTATCGATGGTCCGGTCGTCGCCGAAAAAGTCGTAGCCCCAGATATCGGAGAGCAGCTTGTCTCTGGAAAGGGCAATATTCTTGTTCTCGATGAGATAGAACAGCAGCTCGTATTCCTTCGGCGTCAGCTCAACCCTTTTGCCGTCCACGTTGACCGTTCTGGCGGCGATGTTGATTTCCAGTCCGCCGAACTTCAGCACGTCGCTCTTGCTGTGGGAAGAAGCGTGTCTGCGGGCCAGGATCACGTTGATGCGGGCCATCAGCTCCTTCGGGCTGAAGGGCTTCACGATATAGTCGTCGATACCCAGCTCAAAGCCGAACAGCTTGTCGTACTCCTCGCCGCGGGCGGACAGCATGATGATAGGCACGTCCTGGATTTTTTTGATCTCCTTGCAGGCGGAAAAACCGTCCAGCTTCGGCATCATGATGTCCAGAATGACCAGGTCGTATTCATTCAGCTTGCAGAGGCCCACCGCGCTCATGCCGTCGGCGGCTTCCGTGACCTCGTAGCCGTTAAATTCTGCATATTCTCTGATGACCTCGCGGATCTTCGGTTCGTCATCAACTACCAGCAATTTATACATAGAGTTCCTCCTTTGTTCTTTTGCAGATGCGGAGCAAAGCTCCATCAAATTATCAATATTTTATCACAAGTTGCAAATAAGGAAAAGAGGAAGCCGTAAAACCTTTGTGAAAAAAAGGTGTAGGCGGTGTGACGGTTTTCCAATCTTTCCCTAATCTTCACCCAATCTTTTGCAAACCGACCAGCAACCCCCTTGACCATCTGGAAAAATTGCACTATACTGGTTGTGTAGATTAAAGTGGGGTTATAGTATGTTTTGAATAAATTTTGTGAAATATCACAAAAAACGACCGTAAAACCCATGGACGCGCTATGAATAAGGCACTATGCCATGAACGCAGGACGATGCTGCCAACAAAGCGCAACGCTGCTGGTGAAGCACTACGCAGCCAACAAAGCGCGATGCTGTTGATAAAGCATTACGCTGTTACCAATGCGCTGTGCTGCCGACGAAGCGGCACTATGCTGTTGACGCAGCAGCGCGGCAGCGCGCTTGTGAATACGGTCATCAATCATACGAAGCCGGAGACGCACGAAGTCAGACAAACCACTGCAGGGCACGGCGCTGGAAAGAGGCGGCATTTGCGATTACTCCCCTCACGGCCGCGCAGGCTGCCCGTCTGCCACGATCAAAAGAGAAAGGAGGAAACATCGTGTTTAAAAAACTATTTCGGACGTTGTTTACGATTTTAGGTGCAATCCTAGGCTACGGGGCCTTTGAACTGCTGCACTTCTGGATGGTGAAGAGCGGCGCTGTTGCGGCCGGCGAATTCTCACAGTGGCAGCAGATCGTCATAGGTCTTATCTTTGCAATTATCTTCGGACTTATTTTTTTCAGATTGACGCCAGTCATCAGAAGACAGAGCGTCAAGGTCGCAGACAACATTGAAGACGATCTGCGGGGCGTGTCGGCCAACGATCTTTTGACCGGGATCATCGGCCTGATCATCGGGCTCCTCATCGCCATGCTGCTGACTCAGATCTATGTCAGCATCACCAACAAGTACCTCTATACGGTAATTACAATCATTACCTATATGATCATGGGGTATCTGGGAGTCGTCATCGCCAACAAAAAAGGCAAGGAGATGATCGGACTGCTGATGGCAAGCCGGAGACAGACCGTGCAGCAGCAGCCGCAGGAATCCCTGTTCAACAGGTCAAAAAAGAAGAATGAGGGCATACCGAAGATTTTCGATACCAGCGTCATCATCGACGGAAGGATCGCGGAGATCATGAAGACTGGCTTCCTGGAGGGACCGATCGTCATTCCGGAGTTTGTCTTGGTGGAGCTGCGCCATATCGCGGATTCTTCCGACTCCCTGAAGAGGGTCCGCGGACGCCGTGGCCTGGACATTCTGAACAAGATCCAGGAGGACTACGGCATCGAGATCTATAACACCGACAACGAGAAGTCCCTGCGGGAGATCCCGGAGGTAGATGTGAAGCTGCTGAAGCTGGCCCAGCTGATGAACGGCAAGGTGGTCACCAACGACTTCAACTTGAACAAGGTCGCTTCCATCAACGGCGTCGGCGTGCTCAACATCAACGAGCTGGCCAACACCCTGAAGCCGGTGGTCATTCCTGGAGAAGAGATGACCGTCCACCTGGTAAAACAGGGCAAGGACAACGCCCAGGCCATCGCCTACCTGGACGACGGCACCATGATCGTCGTCGAAGACGGCCGCCGCATGATCGGCAAGACCTGCGATATCAACGTGACCAGCGTCCTGCAGACCTCGGCGGGCAGAATGATATTTGGAAGGTTGAAGAAATAATATGCTAAATCAGCAGCGCGTATACGCCATCATCGGGGCTGCCGGCGCCGGCAGGCGCATGGGGGCGCCCCTGCCCAAACAGTTTCTGCCCCTCGGCGGGCGGACCATCTTGGAACGTACCGCGGACCGCTTCCTGGCCTCGTCCATCGTCGACGCGGTGTACATCACCGTGCCTGAAGCATACATGGACTGCTGCCGGGAGCTCTTCGCGTCCCAGATTTCCGGCGGCAGGCTCTCTTTGATCAAAGGGGGTCCGTCGCGGCAGGATTCCGTGGGAAAGGCGCTTACGGCGATTGAAACTCTCGCGCCGGCGGCAGACGACCTGGTGCTGGTACACGACGGCGTGCGGCCCTATGCTTCCGCGGAACTGATCGAGAGGGTCGCCGAAGCGGCGCGGCTCCACGGCGCGGCAGTACCGTGCGTGCCGCCGAAGGACACCATACGGCATGAAACAGAAGGGACCTTGGACAGGTCCCGGCTTTACTGCGTCCAGACACCCCAGGGCTTTGCCTGGTCCGTGATCTGGAATGCCTACAGACAGGCGGCCGAAGACGGATTCCTGGGGACCGACGACGCGGGCCTGGCTGAACGGATCGGCCAAAGAGTGGAGCTGGTAGAGGGCGAAAGCGCCAACATAAAGATCACATTACCGGAGGATTTGCCCATGGAACAGAGGATAGGAACGGGCTATGACGTCCATCAGCTGACTGAGAACAGGAAGCTGATCCTGGGCGGCGAGGAAATTCCATATGAGAAGGGCCTTTTGGGCCATTCCGACGCGGACGTGCTGATCCATGCCCTGATGGACGCCATGCTGGGGGCGGCGGCTCTGGGGGATATCGGCAAGCTGTTTCCGGACAGCGACGACGCGTATAAAGGCATATCCAGCCTGGAGCTGCTGCGCCGGGTCAGGGAACGTCTTTCCCAGGAGGGGTATTCCCTGGGAAATGCCGACGTGACCGTGATCTGTCAGCGACCCAAGCTGGCGTCCTACATCGACGCCATGAGAGAAAACCTGGCTGAGGCTCTGCAGACAGAGAAAGACAGGATCAGCATAAAGGCCACCACCACGGAGCGCCTCGGCTTCTGCGGCCGGGGAGAGGGCATAGCTGCCCAGGCGGTGTGCATACTAAACAGATATTGATTGACAAAGGAGAATGAACAAGACCATGAGATTATCAAAGATGCATATTAAGACACTGAGAGAAGTTCCTAACGAAGCTGAAATATCCAGCCATATTCTGCTGCTGCGTACCGGCATGATCCGCAAGCTGGTATCCGGCGTATACGGCTTTATGCCGCTGGGCTGGCGCTCCGTCAGAAAGATCGAAGATATCGTCCGTCAGGAGATGGACGCGACAGGGGCGCAGGAGATCCACATGTCCGCCGTACAGCCGGCGGAGCTGTGGCAGGAGTCCGGCAGATGGTTCGCTTACGGACCGGAGCTGTGGCGTCTGCAGGACAGAAACGGCAGAGATTTCTGTCTGGGACCGACCCACGAGGAGATCTTCACCGATCTGATCAGAAACGACGTGTCTTCCTACAGACAGCTGCCGATGAACCTGTATCAGATCCAGACTAAGTACAGAGACGAGGCGAGACCTCGCTTCGGCCTGATGAGAAGCAGAGAGTTCATCATGAAGGACGCCTATTCCTTTGATAAGGACTACGCGGGACTGGACGAAAGCTATAAGACCATGTACGACGCCTATGACCGGATCTTCACCAGATGCGGCCTGACCTTCCGGCCGGTGGAGGCGGATACCGGCGCTATCGGCGGCAGCAACTCCCACGAGTTTACCGCTTTGGCCGAGGTAGGCGAAAGCGAGATCGCCTACTGCGAGCACTGCTCCATGGCGGCGACCACCGAACGAGCCGCGTGCGTGGACGCGCCGGCGCAGGACGATGTGGAAATGCTGCCGATGGAAGAGGTTCATACGCCAGGCACAAAGACCATCGAAGAAGTGGCGGGCTTCCTCAATCTGGATCAGAAGCAGACCATCAAAGCTTTGCTCTTTGTGACTTACGATGAAGAGACGGGAAATGAGAACGGCTATGTGGCCGCCTTTATCCGGGGAGACAGAGAGCTGAACATGACCAAGCTGGTCAACGCCCTGAACATTCCGGAGCATACCATCGAGTTCGCCGATGAGGAAAAGATGAGCGCCGCCACGGGCTGCGTAGGCGGATTTACCGGACCTTGCGGCCTCCACGACTGCAGGATCGTCGTGGACAGCGAGCTGCCGGGGCTGAAAAACCTCTGCGCGGGCGCGTGTAAAGAAGATCACCACCTGATCAATGTCAACTATGGAAGAGACTATGAGGGTGACATTGTGACCGACCTGAAAGTGCTGAAGGAAGGAGATCCGTGTCCTGTCTGCGGCGCGCCGGTGAAGCACGCCAGAGGCATCGAGGTAGGACAGGTGTTCAAGCTGGGAACCAAGTATTCCGACGCCATGGGCGCCATGTATGTAGACGAGCATCAGAAGGAGCAGCCGATCGTCATGGGCTGCTACGGCATCGGCGTGACCAGAACCCTGGCGGCCATCGTAGAGCAGCATCACGATGAAAACGGCATCATCTGGCCGATGTCCGTGGCGCCTTACCACGTGATCATCACCCTGGTGAAGCCTGACGACGAGGTTCAGGCCGCGGCGGCGGAGAAGATCTACGAGGCTCTGGGCAAGGCCGGCGTGGAAGTGCTGCTGGACGACAGAAAAGAAAGACCTGGCGTCAAATTTAAGGACGCGGACCTTCTGGGCATTCCGGTGCGGATCACCGTAGGCAAGCTGGCAGGAGAAGGAAAGGTGGAATACAAGCTGAGAAGAGACGCTGAAAAAGAAGAGATCACCGTCGACGAGGCCATCGAAAGAGCTGTAAAGATCGTCAGCGAGGAGAAATAGAAAGCTATGGAACGCAAGGCTATGGAACGGATAAAGGACAATCTGCTGCTGCAGCTGTTCTGGAACTTTTTCAAGCTTGGACTGTTCACCATCGGCGGCGGCATGGCGATGATCCCGCTGATACAGAACATCGTGGTGGATAAGATGCGCTGGATGACCGAGGAGGAGACTGTGGACTGCATCGCGGTGAGCCAGGGACTTCCCGGCGTCATCGCCATCAACATGGCCACCTATATCGGACAGAAGAAGAAGGGGCTGGCGGGAGCGCTGACGGCGACGATAGGCGTCATGCTCCCCAGCTTCATCATCATCATTCTGGTGGTCAAGCTGCTCCACGGCTTCGGCGATAACCGCTATGTGCTGGGCGCTTTGACGGGCATCAAAGCCGCGGCCACCGGTCTGATCGCGTATTCAGCGTACAAAGTAGGGAAACAGGTCCTGAAGGGACCTTTTCAGTGGGCGCTGGCCCTTGCGGCTTTTGTGGTCATCGCCTTTTTTGAAGTCAGCGCCGTCTGGACCATTCTGGCAGGAATCGCTGCCGGACTTGTGTACAGCGGCTGGAAGGAGAAAAAAGCCGGAAGCGGAGGTGAGTCCAAATGATTTACCTGCAGCTGTTTTTCGTATTTGCCAAGATCGGGCTCTTCGGGTTCGGCGGAGGCATGGCTATGCTGCCGATGATCTATCAGGGCGCAAAGCAGTTCAGCCTCATGTCCGCCGACGAGTTCTCCAATCTTGTGGCAATATCCCAGGTAACCCCTGGGCCGATGGCCGTCAACGCGGCCACCTATGTAGGATATAACTGCGCGGGCTATGCGGGAGCTTTGGCGGCTACCACAGGCGTGGCTCTGCCTTCCTTTGTTCTGGTAACGGTGGTGTACTACTTCATCAACCGGTTCAAGGAGAGCAAGGCTGTAGACGGGGCTTTCGCCGGCATACGGCCGGTGACCTGCGGCCTGATCGCCGCGGCGGTGGTCTTCATGGGCCAGAGCGCCTTTGCTGTGCTGGATCCCGTGACGGTCTGCATCGCCCTGGGAACCGTAGTTCTGGCAGGCAAGTTCAAAGTAAGCCCGATCATCATCGTGATCGCGGCAGGTGTGATAGGAGCGATATTATGTGGGTAGGCGGCGTAAGAGTCATCATACCAAATGAAGAAGGCAAGATTTTAATGGTGAGGCAGCATCACGAGGACAAGGACCTGTGGATGGTGCCCGGCGGCGGCATTGAGGAAGGAGAAAACTCCATCGAGGCCGCGGTCAGAGAAGCGAAGGAAGAGACGGGGCTGGACATCGACGTGGTAGGCGTGGCCTGGCACGTGGAAGAGGTGTCACCGCAGCGGGGACAGCGGTTTGTCAACTACATGATCGGCCGCGTCAAAGGCGGCAGCCTTGCCCTGGGAAGCGACCCGGAGCTGCCGGCGGACCAGCAGGTTCTGCGGGAGGTCCGCTTCCTGTCCCGTGAGGAGATCGGTCAGCTGGAGCACGTGTACCCGAAATTCTTCAACGACGAGATCTGGGGAATCCTGAAAGAGGAACAAAACGGCATGACCTATTACAAATTGAGATATAACGAATAAGGAGAAGGTATAATGAAAAAAGTAACGATCGAGATGGAAAACGGCGGCGTGATGAAAGGCGAGCTCTACGAGGATATCGCGCCGATCACAGTGGAAAACTTTGAGAAGCTGGCGAAAGAGGGCTTCTACGACGGTCTGACCTTTCACAGGGTCATTCCGGGCTTCATGATCCAGGGCGGCTGTCCAAATGGCAACGGCACCGGCGGCCCGGGCTACTGTATTCAGGGTGAGTTTACCCAGAACGGCTGGGACAACGATTTAGACCACACGGTAGGCGTCATGTCCATGGCCAGAACGATGATGCCAAATTCGGCAGGCTCCCAGTTCTTCATCATGGTAGCCGACGCGCCGCATCTGGACGGACAGTACGCTTCCTTCGGCAAGATCACAGAGGGTATGGATGTGGCCCAGGCTATCGCGGCAGTGCCGAGAGACAGCATGGACATGCCGCTGGAACCTGTTAAGATCAAGACCATCACAGTAGAATAAAAAACGGCCAAAGAGAATTTTGATGTGTAAAACAGGTTGTTTCTGGGTATATAATTGAGATTGATTTAATAGTTGCCTCCGAAAAGAGGCTCAGAAAGGAAAGATTTAGATGTCGTTTTTGAGAGACGTTCACGAAGATATCCAGACCGTGCTGAAGAAGGACCCGGCTGCGAGAAACAGCCTGGAGGTCCTGCTTTGCTACCCTGGCATATGGGCGCTGATCTGGCATAAGCCGGCCCACTTCCTGTATAAGCACGACCTGAAACTGCTGGCGAGAATCATCTCACAGACCACCAGGTTTTTTACAGGAATCGAAATCCATCCGGGAGCAACCATCGGCAGGCGATGTTTCATCGACCACGGCATGGCTGTGGTCATCGGCGAGACTACGGAGATCGGCGACGATGTGACCCTGTACCAGGGCGTTACCCTGGGCGGTACAGGCAAAGACACCGGAAAACGTCATCCGACCATCGGCAACCGGGTTATCGTAAGCTCCGGAGCCAGAGTGCTGGGACCGTTTAAGGTGGGCGACGACGTAAAGATCGGCGCGGGTTCTATCGTTCTCAACGAGATCCCGCCGGGCTGCACGGTAGTGGGCATACCGGGAAAGATTGTGCGCCGCTACGGTGAAAGCACAGAGGATCTGAACCAGGTAGACCTGCCGGACCCTGTAGCGACAGAGCTGGAATGCCTGCGCCGGAGGATCGTCATGCTGGAACGCAAGATCAATCAATTGACAAACAACCAGAAAGGGAATGAACATGAAAATTTATAACACACTGACAAGAAAAAAAGAGGAATTCGTACCGATCAAGGAAGGCGAGGTTTCCATCTATGTCTGTGGCCCTACGGTATATAACTTCTTCCACATCGGAAACGCGAGACCTTTTGTCGTATTCGATACTCTGAGAAAGTATATGGAGTACAGCGGATACAAGGTAAAGTTCGTCCAGAATTTCACCGACGTGGACGACAAGATCATCAACAGAGCCAGAGAAGAAGGCATTACGGCGCCGGAGGTCTCTGAAAAATATATCGGAGAATATTACAAGGACGCCGCCGCCCTTAACGTAAAGAAGGCGGACGTACACCCCCGCGTATCGGAGCACATCGACGATATCATCGCCTTTGTTCAGACTTTGATCGACAAGGGATACGCCTATGAGGCGGACGGAGACGTGTATTTCTCCACGAGAAAGTTTGAGGGCTACGGCAAGCTGTCGGGCCAGAACATCGACGATCTGGAGTCCGGAGCCAGAATCGCCGTAGGCGAGGTGAAAAAGGATCCTCTGGACTTCGCGCTGTGGAAGGCCAGAAAGGCCGAGGACGAGATCGCCTGGAAGTCTCCGTGGGGCATGGGCCGTCCGGGCTGGCACATCGAATGTTCTGCCATGAGCAAAAAGCATCTGGGAGACACCATCGACATCCACGCAGGCGGCCAGGATCTGCAGTTCCCGCATCACGAGAACGAGATCGCCCAGTCTGAGTGCTGCAACGGTGTGCCGTTTGCCCATTACTGGATGCACAACGGCTATATCACCATAGATAACGAGAAGATGTCCAAATCCAAGGGCAACTTCTTCACCGTCAGAGATATCCTGAAGGACTACAAGGGAGAGGTCATGCGCTTCTTCCTGCTGTCAGGCCACTACAGAAGCCCGATCAACTTCAGCGACACTTTGATGGAGCAGGCGAAAAACGGCCTCGCTCGTATGGAAAACTGCAAGGAAAACCTGTCCTATCTGGCGGGGGCCGGCGCTGACGGCGATATGACCGCTGCCGAGCAGGAAGCCCTGGCAGGCTATGAAAAATACAGAGAGGCGTTTAAGCAGGCCATGGACGACGACCTGAACACGGCGGACGCTATCAGCGCGGTGTTCGAGCTGATCACCGCGGCGAATACGGCTGTGAAGGACGGGGCGACGAAAGCTTTCGCCAAGGCTTCTCTGGAGACTCTGATGGAATTCGCTGACGTTCTGGGCCTGCTGCAGGGCGAGGACGACAACGAGATCGACGACGAGATCCAGAAGCTGGTGGACGAGAGACAGGAAGCCAGAAAGGCGAAGAACTTCGCCAGAGCGGACGAGATCAGAGATATCCTGAAAGCGAAGGGCATCACCCTGAAGGACACTCCACAGGGCGTGCAGATCATCAAGGAGTAAGATGGAAAAACTGAATCCAAGGGAAATCAATACGACGGCATTGGCCTTTTTAGGCGATGCCGTCTATGAGGTATTTATAAGAAAACACGTGATGGAGACCGGGCAGCCCCGTGCGGATAAGCTTCACCGGGCGGCGGTCCGCTACGTGTGCGCGGACGGACAGGCCCGGGCGCTGAAGGCTTTGATGCGGGAGGACGCTCTGACCGAGGAAGAGCTCCGCCTGGTCAAGCGGGCGAGGAACCACAGGTCCGGATCAAAGGCGAGAAGCGCCGACGCGGTGACCTATAAGCTGGCGACCGCCTTTGAGGCGCTGGTCGGGTTTCTGCATCTGGACGGGCAGGAAGCGCGCCTCACCGAAATCATAGAGCGCGCCGTAAAGGAGATCGAATCATGAGCAAAGCAGACGTATTATTTGTAAATATGTGCAAGGGCATTCTGGACCACGGCTTTTCCAGCGAGGGACAGACGGTCCGCGCCAGATGGGAGGACGGAACGCCGGCCCATACGATAAAAAATTTCGGCATCGTCAATCGCTACGACTTGTCTGAGGAGTTTCCGGCATTGACACTCCGCCCTACGGCCATCAGATCGGCGGTAGACGAAATGCTGTGGATCTGGCAGAAGAAGTCCAACAATGTGGGGGAGCTCAGCAGCCATATCTGGGACCAGTGGGCTGACTCCGCGGGCAGCATCGGCAAGGCCTACGGCTATCAGCTGGGGGTCAAATACCGGTTCGCCCAGGGGGAGATGGACCAGGTGGACAACGTGATCTGGCAGCTGAAGAATACGCCGTATTCCCGCCGCATCATGACCAACATCTACAACTTCGGGGACCTGATGGAGATGGGACTGGAACCGTGCGCCTACAGCATGACCTTCAACGTGACCGGCAATAAGCTGAACGCCATCTTGAACCAGCGGTCTCAGGATATCCTGACGGCCAACAACTGGAATGTGGTCCAGTATTCGGTTCTGGTGCACATGCTTGCTCAAGTCTGCGGCCTGGTGCCGGGAGAGCTGGTCCACGTCATCGCCGACGCTCACATCTATGACCGCCACGTACCGGTAGTGGAAGAGCTGATCCGGCGGCCTCAGTATCCGGCGCCGAAGTTCAGGCTGAACCCGGACGTGAAGGATTTTTATGACTTTACCGTGGACGATATCGAGATTACAGATTATCAGAAGAATCCGCAGGTGAAGAACATTCCGGTGGCGATCTGAGGCTTAATTTCGCCTGATTGCGCATGATTACGAAAGAAAGGAACGATGATCTCGTATGAAACTGATACTTGCGACTGATGAAAACTGGGCCATCGGAAATAAGGGCGGCCTGCTCTGTCATATTTCAGGGGACCTGAAATACTTCAAGGAGAGGACGGCGGGAAAGACGGTGGTCATGGGCCGCCCGACTCTGGAAAGCCTGCCGGGCGCGAAGCCTCTGCCGAAGCGGGAGAATATCATCTTGACGACCCGGCCGGATTATGAGGTACCGGGCGCGGCAGTAGCCCATTCGGAAGAGGAGCTGGAACGGCTGCTTGAAGGCAGGGACACGGACGATGTGTTCATCATCGGCGGCGGAAAGGTCTACCGGGATTTTTTGGATCGCTGTGACACCTGCTATATTACCAAGATCTTTGATAAATTCCAGGCTGACACCTGGTTTGTCAACCTTGATGAGCGAGAAGAGTTCACGATTGTATGGCGCAGCGATGTCCAGGAGGAAAACGGCATCCGCTATCAATTTCTGGAATACAGGAGAGTGTAATGGCAAAGAACAAGAGAGACTGGGCAGCGATCAACGCACGCAAGGGGAAGGCATATAACCCGAAGGATACGGGCAATTCGAGAGGAGCCGCCGGCCCGAAGGGGCCGAAGGCAGCGAAGCCGCAGAAGTCGCAAGGACCGAAGCGCGAGAGATACGGCGACACTCCGGCGGATCACCCCTTTGATGAGAAAAACATGATCATCGGGCGCAACCCTGTCATAGAGGCGCTGAAGAACGGCCGGGACATGGAAAAGCTGCTGGTGGTCAAAGGCGGGGAAGGCTCCATCGCCAAGATAATAGCCATGGCCAGGGAGCAGGGTGTTGCCATTTACCAGAGCGACAGGGCGGCGCTGGACCGGCTGGCCTGCGGGCGGCCTCATCAGGGGGTCGTGGCGTTTGCGTCGGCCTATGCCTACGGGACCATGGAGGACATCTTTGAGAAGGCGAAGTCCAGAGGGGAGGAGCCGCTGGTGGTGGTTCTGGACAACCTGGAGGATCCGCACAATCTGGGCGCCATCATGCGTACCTGTGAGTGTGCCGGGGCTCACGGGGTCATCATACCGAAGCGTCATGCCTGCGGCCTGACGGAGGTGGTGGCGAAGGCGTCCGCGGGCGCGGTGGAATATGTGCCGTGCGTGCGGGTTGCCAACATCGGACAGGCCATCGACGAGCTGAAGCGGGAGGGCTTCTGGGTGGCGGCCTGCGACATGGGCGGACAGCCGTATTACAAGCAGGACCTGACCGGCAGGCTGGCTGTGGTCATCGGCAGCGAGGGCGCCGGCATCAGCCGCCTGGTCAAGGAGAAGTGCGACTTTACGGTATCCATGCCGATGGTGGGCAGGATCACCTCGCTGAACGCGTCTAACGCGGCGGCGGTTTTGATGTACGAGGTAAGAAGACAGAGAGATGAAAGACAGTGAATTAAACGTGCTGACTGACGAGTCCATCGTGAAGATGGCTCAGGAAGGCAGCAGCACGGCTTATGAATATCTGATCAATAAATACAAGGGTCTGGCCCGGAGCAAGGCCACGACCTACTATATCGTGGGGGCAGACCGGGACGACGTGATACAGGAGGGCATGATCGGCATCTTTAAGGCGATCCGTGACTATGACCAGGACGGAGACGCGTCCTTCCGGACCTTCGCGGAGCTCTGCGTCAACCGGCAGATCATCTCGGCCATCAAAGGCGCTAACCGGCAGAAGCATCAAATCCTCAACGAGTCGGTGTCCCTCAACGCGGGCGGCGAGCTTGCGGGGGAGGACGACGGCGAGCTGCGGCCTCTGGCGGAGCGGCTGGCGGACCTGAGTCCGGATATGGACCCGGAAAGCCTGACCCTGATCAAAGAGGTAGCGGACTATCTGAAAGCCAACGGAAACGTGATTTTCAGCCCCTTGGAGAACCGGGTCTGGGAGGAGATGCTGCGGGGGCGCAGCTATCGGGAAATCGCGTTCCGGCTGCGCAAATCCACGAAGACGGTGGACAACGCCATACAGAGGATCAAGAAGAAGGTGGAATTATATCTGGGCGCGGAATGAGACCGCTGGACCCGGAGCGGCACCTTCGGGCGTGGAGTATGAACCGATGAACCCGGAACAAAATCTTCGGCTGTGATAGTGCATTCTGGCAGGCAGGAAAAGGGCGCTGTCGAATCTTGTACGAAAAAAAATTACAAAATATCGTCATTTTCATGGAGATTCATTATTGACAAGCACCCAAAAATATAGTACGATTAGACTGTTACGACGGGCTGTTGTAGCTCAGTAGGTAGAGCACTTCCTTGGTAAGGAAGAGGTTCGGCAGTTCGAATCTGCTCAACAGCTCCAATTTTTTTTATTTGTTGTTTATAAAAGGAGAAACGGAAAATGGCAAAGCAGAAATTTGAGAGAACCAAACCGCATATCAATATCGGAACCATCGGTCACGTAGACCATGGTAAGA
>CALLDR010000090.1 GCA_937997955.1 uncultured Emergencia sp.
ATTTTTCTATATATATTTTACTACAGGTCCTTGACATATGAAAAATAGTTTATTATTATACATATATAAAAGTTTTTAATACTTGTGAGGCGTATAATGGACACTAATAAAATTGAAGTGCTGCTGAAGGCAGTGGAAAACGGCAGCCTGCTGACGACGGCGGGGCAGCTGGGCTATACTCAGGCGGGCCTGACTCACATGATGAAGTCTCTGGAAGCGGATCTGGGCGTTACGCTGCTTTATCGGGGCAAGTTCGGCGTCCGGCTGACGGAGGAAGGAGAGCGGCTGCTGCCCCTGTTTGAGAATTTGGTCAACGCCAATGAAAAGCTGATGCGAGAGGCGGAGATGATCCGTCTGCAGAACAACTCCGTCATCCGTCTGGGCACCGTAGCCAGCGTCATCCGCACGTGGCTGCCGGACGTGATCTCCGCCTTTCAAAAGCAGTATCCCGAGTACTCCTTTGAGGTGAAGGAGGGAGACTTCAGCATATATAAATGGTTCGACCAGGGCAGCGTCGATATCTGCATCACCTGCAACATCGTGAACCGCCGGGACTTTGAGCCTTTGATGACCGACGAGTTCTTCGCCTGTCTGCCGCCGGACTATCCCATCGGCGAAGGCGAGGTATTTCCGCTGAAGCGGTTTGAGGAGGAATCCTACCTGTCGGCCAGCTGCGGCGAGGACTATGACATACAGGCCCTTCTGGACGAGTACGACGTCCATCCGAAAAAGCAGAACACCCGGGTCGAGGATGCCAGCGTCATCTCCATGGTGTCCCGGGGGCTGGGGGTCAGCCTGATTCCCAAGCTGGTGTTGGACAGCAGCAACGCGGACATCAAAGCCGTTCCCCTGGATCTTCCCTGCAGGCGGCGCATCGGCGTGATACACGGCAAGCTGAGGGACATGTCCCCAGGCCTGAAGCTGTTCATCAGGTTTCTGAGAGAGTGGTTTGAAAACGGCTGATCCGGCGGCCTGGCTGGATAAAAAAGATACCCGCACCGCATGTTCCTGCCTGCCAAAACGCTTTTGAAACCGCGCTTGAAACTGCTTTGGAACCGTCTCTGAAATTGCACTTGAGGCTGATTTGAAATCGTATTTGAAGCTGATTTAAAACTGAAGGGCGGAATTTGTTTGGAAAATATTTGACATAGCCGCCGGAATGTGATATGATAATGATGCACGAATTATCAGACGAGAAGGAAGAAGAGTGGGCAAAACCCACTCTTTCAGTTTTGTTTGGGTCAATTCGCGGGCCCAGGTCCGCGGAGCTGGCCAGAGAGGTGATTATGGCAAAGAAAAAGATAACAGATTTGATCGGAGAGGCCGCGGCGGACTTTCTGGCGGAAAACGGTCTGGAGCTCTATCACGCGGAGTTCGTAAAGGAAGGCCGTGACTGGTTTCTGCGCGTCTATATCGATACGATGGAGACGGAGGGACCGGACGGCCAGGAGATCTACGTGAGCACCGATGACTGTGAAAAGGTCAGCCGTTTTCTCAGCGAGGAGCTGGATCGGCTGGATCCGATTGAGCAGAATTACTATTTGGAGGTTTCCTCACCCGGCATGGATCGGCAGCTGCTGACAGAGCGGCATTACGAGAAGTATGCCGGCCGGCTGGTAGAGGTGAAACTGTATAAAGGCGTTGACGGGAAAAAAGCCTTTGAAGGCGTTCTGCAGGGGCTTTCCGACGGCAGCGTCGTGATCAAGACAGAAGACGGACAAGAGATGATGTTCCCGCTGGAGCAGGTTGCGAAGACCAACCTGGCAGTGGTTTTCTAAGGAGGGTTAAAGACAAATGAACAGAGAATTTATCGATGCGATAGATGAGCTGGAAAAAGAGAAGCACATATCCAAAGACATTTTGATCGAAGCCATCGAATCGGCTCTGGTATCTGCCTATAAAAAGAACTACGGCACATCCCAGAATGTCAGAGTGGATATTGACAGAGATACCGGCGATATCGCGGTACTGATGAAAAAGGATATCGTGGAAGAGGTCTTCGACGATATGATCGAGATGTCCCTGGAGGAAGCGCAGGAGATCGATCCACGCTACGAGATCGGCGACGCCATCGAATTTCAGGTGACGCCGAGAGATTTCGGACGCATCGCGGCGCAGACCGCCAAGCAGGTAGTGGTCCAGAGGATCAGGGAAGCCGAGAGAGGCATGATCTTCGACGACTTCATCACCCGGCAGGGTGAGATCGTCACCGGCGTGGTCCAGAGAAAGAGCGGCGAGACCCTCTTTGTCAACATCGGCAAGACAGAGGGCATCCTGGCCGCCGGCGAACAGGTGCCGGGAGAGTCCTTTGAGGTCAACGAGAGACTGAAGGTCTTCATCATGGACGTGAAAAAGACCACCAAGGGACCGCAGGTGTTCCTTTCAAGATCCCATCCGGGCCTGGTAAAGCGGCTGTTTGAGCTGGAGGTGCCGGAGATCGAAGAGGGCATCGTAGAGATCAGAGGCATCGCCAGAGAGGCCGGTTCCCGAACCAAGATCGCGGTCTACACAGAGGATCCTAACGTGGATCCTGTAGGAGCCTGCGTCGGCGCCAGAGGCAGCCGGGTGCAGAACATCGTAGATGAGCTGGGCGGTGAAAAGATCGACATCATCACCTGGAGCGAGGACCCGAGAGAGCTGATCAAAAGCGTGCTGAGCCCTGCGAAGGTAGAGCAGGTCATTCCAAGCGAGGAAGAAAAATCGGCTACGGTCATCGTACCGGACTACCAGCTTTCCCTGGCCATCGGCAAGGAAGGACAGAACGTCCGTCTCGCGGCAAAGGTCAGCGGCTGGAAGATAGATATCAAGAGCCATACGCAGTATGCTGAGGCCATGGAGGCCCTGGAATCCATGGGATCGCAGTATGGCGAGGAAGAGGATGAGATCTTTGAGCTCGAGGAAGTTTAAAATCCCCATGCGCCGCTGTATCGGGTGCATGGAGTCAAAGCCGAAGCAGGAGCTTTACCGGATCGCCTATTACGAAGGACAGCTGTCTGCGGACCTGACCGGCAGAGCCAAGGGAAGAGGCGTATACCTGTGCCGCGACCCGGAGTGCTTTGCCAGGGCGAAGAAGAGAAGAGCCTTTCAGAGAAGCTTTGCCGCCAACATTCCGGAAACGGAGATCGACCGCGTTTACGGGGAGCTGACAGCGTCAGAGGTGTGTGCAGATGACCAGGGATAAGGTATACAGCTATCTGGGCTTCGCTGCAAAGTCCAGGAATCTGATTACCGGATACAATACCTGCAGCATGATGATGGAGAAGAAAAGAGTCAAGCTGCTGATCCTGTGCGAGGATCTGACAGAAAATACAGTGAAAAAGATGCTGCAGCAGTGCGGCAGAAATCATACAGAATATCGGATTTTCGGGGAAAGCGACGTGCTGTCCCACGCGACGGGAAACCGCGGAAAGGGCATTTTCGGCGTTACAGACCGTCATTTCGCGGAAATCATTTGTAAGGAGATTGACCTGATTCAATCAGAAAGGGAGGTGTTAGAATGACTAAAAAAACAGATGAACTGGCCAAGGAGACCAAAATCGTAAAGGCTGAGCCTAAGAAGAAGCAGTCCGCCGGTCAGGAGGAACCGAGGGTTACAGTCAAAGCGGCTGTTCGCCCGGGTCTTTCTAATCGTCCGAAACCGCCTGTAGGAAAACCGGTGGTGGATACGGAGTATTTAGCCAGCAAACATAAGCCGCCTGTAGGAAAACCGGTGGTAAACAAAGCGGAACTGGAGGGCCGCGGCAGGAAAGCGCCGGAGGGCACGCCGCTGCCGAAAGCAGAACCGAAAGCTGCGGCAAAGGAAGAGCCGGTCAAGCAGCCGGAGACAAAGCCGGCGGAAAAACCGGCGGAAAAGACTGCTGAAAGGGAGGCAAAGCCGGCTGAAAGAACCGCAAAGCCTGCTGAGAGAGAGGCAAGACCTGCCGCGAAAGCGCCGGAGAGAAGCGGAGAGAGAAAAACAGACAGAACAGACAGACCGGAACGGTCCCGCAGTGAAAACCGGGGCGACAGGAACAGCCGCGGGGGAGAGCGTGACAGAAACAGCCGGGGTACCCGCAGCGACAACAGATCTTCTGGCGGCAGAAACGACCGCGGCGGCAGAAATGACCAGAGCGGGCGCAGCGGCGGAAACAGAAGCGACCGTCAGGGGAACAGCGCCGGCGGCAGAAATGACCGCGGCGGCAGAAACGACCAGGGCGGACGCAGCGGCGGAAGCAGAAACGACCGTCAGGGAAGCAGCGCCGGAAACAGAAACGACCGCGGCGGCCAGAGAAAAGACAGGCCGCAGCTGGATAAGATGGAGACCAAACCGTCCAGACGTGACGATTCAGGAAAGAAGAAGCACGACAAGGAAAAGAATAAATTTGAAAAGCTGGAGAGAAAATCTCTGGAGAAGCAGACCAGAAAGAAGCACAGCAAGCCGAAGCCGCAGGTCACAGAGACTGTGGTCGAGGAAGAAGTGCTGCCAGAAGGCACCATCGTGCTCAACGTTCCGATCACGGTGGCAGGCTTCTGCGAACAGACAGAGGTATCTACATCCAAGGTCATCATGACTTTGATGAAATTGGGCATCATGGCAAACATCAACCAGAACATCGACGAGGATACCTGCATGATCCTGGCGGAAGAGCTGGGCATCAGCATCGCCATCGGCCAGGTGGAGGAGGAGATCGTCGAAGAGGGACTGGAGCTGTTCGAGGACGACGAGAAGGATCTGAAGGCCAGACCTCCGATCATTACCGTCATGGGCCACGTTGACCACGGTAAGACGTCCCTGCTGGACGCGATCAGAAAGACCAACGTCACCGCCTCCGAATCCGGCGGCATTACACAGCACATCGGCGCTTCCGAAGTGCGCATCAACGGACAGAAGATCGTGTTCCTGGATACGCCGGGCCACGAAGCGTTTACCGCTATGAGAGCCAGAGGCGCCCACGTTACGGATATCGCCGTTCTGGTGGTAGCCGCTGACGACGGCGTCATGCCGCAGACCATCGAGTCCATCAGCCACGCCAAGGCGGCGGGCGTTCCGATCATCGTCGCCATCAACAAGATGGATAAACCTGGCGCGAACCCTGACAGGGTAAAGCAGGAGCTGACAGAGCACGGCATCTTGGTCGAAGACTGGGGCGGTGAAGTCATCAGCGTGCCGGTGTCCGCGAAGAGCGGCGAAGGCATCGTCAATCTCCTTGAGATGATCCTGCTCCAGGCTGAGATGATGGAGCTGAAGGCAAATCCGAACCGGCTGGCCATGGGATCTGTCATCGAGGCCAGACTGGATAAGGCCAAAGGCCCTGTCGCCACCCTGCTGGTGACCAACGGTACCCTGCAGTCGGGACAGAGCGTCGTAGCGGGAACCTGCGCGGGCCGTATCCGTCTCATGACTGACCACAAGGGAAAGACCATCAAAAAGGCCGGTCCGGCTACAGCCGTAGAGATCCTGGGCCTGACCGACGTTCCGCAGGCCGGCGACGAGTTCAACGCCGTAAAGGAAGACAAGATCGCCAGAGAGATCGCGGAACACAGAAAAGAAAAGCTGAGAGAGGAAGTGCTGGCAAGAAACGCGAGCACCACTCTGGAACAGCTGTTCAGCCAGATCCAGGAGGGCGAGGTCAAGGAACTGAACCTGATCATCAAGGGCGACGTACAGGGCTCTGTGGGCGCTTTGGTAGCGTCTCTGGAAAAGCTGAACAACGAAAGCGTAAAGGTAAACATCATTCATACCGGCGTGGGTACCGTTACCGAATCCGACGTCATGCTGGCCGGAACCTCCGGCGCCATCATCATCGGCTTCAACGTCAGACCGAGTACGGCTGTACAGACCATGGCCGACAGAGACAATATCCAGATCAGGACCTACCGCGTCATCTACGACGTCATCGATGATGTAGAAAACGCTATGAAGGGCATGCTGGATCCTGAGTTCAAGGAAGAGATCCTGGGCAAGGTGGAGATCAGAACCACCTTCAAGGTGCCGGGCGTAGGCATCGTCGGCGGCGCGTATGTCCAGGAGGGCAAGGTCGTAAGAAACGCCGAGGTCAGACTGGTTCGCGACGGCATCGTGATCCACGAAGGCAAGATTTCGTCTCTGAAGAGGTTCAAGGACGACGCCAAGGAAGTCTCCACCGGATTCGAGTGCGGTATCGGCATCGAGAACTACAACGATATCAAGGAAGGCGACGTGATCGAGTGCTTCCACATGGTGGAAATCGAGCGGAAATAGTGAGGAAAAGCTATGGTATTCTATTTTTCAGCCACAGGGAATTCCAGATACGTGGCGGAGAAGGCCGCGGCAGAGTTTGGAATGGACACCGTGGACATCACTGCGGCGCTGCGGCGCGGGCAGTTCAGCTATGAAGCGGGCGGCGGGGAGAAGATCATCTTCGTCATGCCCGTGTACTTCTGGGGCCTTCCGGCTCCCGTCGTGGATTTTTTGCGGCAGCTGGAATTTACCGGCGCATCAAAGGCGGAGGTCTGCGTCATACTAACCTGTGGAAGCAGTGCCGGCGGCAGCGACAGGATGTTCGCGAAAGCCATGGAAGGCAAGAACTGCGTTCTCAAAGGGGCCTATTCCATCGTCATGCCGGACAATTTCGTGCTGATGCTGCAGGCGCCCAACCCGGAGGCCCAGGTCATGCTGCTGAGAAAAGCGGAAAAAGCCATGGCAGAGATCTTTGAATCCATCCGTTTTAACTATCGGAAGGGGTACCGCTCCGGCCTTGGAGCCAGAATCGGATCCAAGGGGGCATACCTGTTCTACAGAAAAATGCGCGGTACGCGCAAGTTCTGGGTACAGGAAAGCTGCATCGGCTGCGGCCTCTGCCAGACTGTGTGTCCGTCGGCTGCTGTCACCATGGAGGAAGGCCGGCCGGTGTGGGTGAAGGACACCTGCGCATGGTGTACGGCCTGCATCAACCGCTGCCCCGCGGCGGCGATCCAGTATGGAAAGAAGTCTGAGAAAAAGGGACGCTACGTGCATCCGATTTTAAAGTAACGGAAAGGAAAAAGTATGGGAAAAGGATACAGACAGGGACGTCTCGGTGAGGAGATCCGCAGGATCATCAGCGAAATGCTGCTCAGAGAACTGAAGGATCCGAGACTGTCTGAAAACATGGTCAGCGTG
>CALLDR010000091.1 GCA_937997955.1 uncultured Emergencia sp.
AACACGTACGATCTTAACGGCGTTGCCGCAAGGAAGTGTTCATTGAATCATGACGAATGATTCTGTGATTCAAAGGAAACGTCATGGTATAATGAATGTGTATGCTCGAAAATATAAATTCATGAGGAAATCTGGAAAGTGAAGGTGTTGTTTTGGGATTCATGGAGATCATACTGCTTACGATAGGCGTTCTGACGCTGGTGATGCTGTTCTTGGTCTACGGCAGGTTTGCCGCGGTTCAGAAGGAGATCAAGGCGTCCCGGATCGAAACCATTCAATATATCAACAGCTCGTTCAAGAGCCTGGGAGACATGGTCGCCGCCAACCAGCAGGAGGCTGCCCGGGCCCAGGATTACCGCCTGGCGGAGCTGAACGAAAGGTTCAGCCACATGGCGGTGGAAAACGAACAGAAGCTGGAATACATCAGGCGCACCATGTCGGAGAAGATCGGAGAGCTGACGGAGGACAACAACCGGCAGCTGGAACAGATGCGGCAGACCGTAGATGAAAAGCTGCAGAAGACCCTGGAGGAAAGGCTCGGCCAGTCCTTCCGGCTGGTCAGCCAGCGGCTGGAGCAGGTCTACCGGGGTCTCGGAGAAATGCAGACCCTGGCTGCCGGCGTCGGCGACCTGAAAAAGGTCCTTTCCAATGTAAAGACAAGGGGAATACTTGGGGAAATACAGCTGGGAGCTATCTTAGAGCAGATCCTGTCACCGGATCAGTACGATGAAAATGTGACGACTAAGAGCACGGGCAGCGAGCGTGTGGAGTATGCCGTCAAGCTGCCGGGAGATGATGACCGGACGGTATATCTGCCTATCGACGCCAAGTTTCCCGGGGACGCATACGCCCGCCTGGTGGACGCATATGATGCAGGAGACGCGGCGGCCATCGAGGCGGCCGGCAGACAGCTGGAGCGGGTCATCAAATCCGAAGCGAAAGATATTCACGACAAATATATAGAGCCGCCGAACACCACGGACTTCGGCATCATGTTCCTCCCCTTTGAGGGACTGTACGCGGAGGTGGTGCGGCGGGGCCTGGTAGAGACGCTGCAGAGGGAATATAAGGTCAATATCGCGGGGCCGACCACCATGGCGGCGCTGCTCAACAGCCTGCAGATGGGATTCAGAACCCTGGCGATCCAGAAACATTCCAGCGAGGTGTGGGACATTCTGGGCGCTGTGAAGAACGAATTCGGCAAGTTTGAAGACGTCCTCGTGGCGGCCCAGAGGAAGCTGAATCAGGCCAATGACGATCTGGATAAGCTGGTGGGGACGCGCTCCCGGATGATCAGAAGCAAGCTGCGCAAGGTGACGGAGCTTTCCGACGACGCGGCTGCTCAGCTGCTGGATACAGACGAAAAGTGACAGAGGAGAAGAAAGGTTGAAGATATTTGCAATAGGCGATTTGCATCTGTCCTTCGATGAGAGGATAGAGAAGCCCATGGACGTATTTGGACCCCGATGGGTCAACCATTACCAGCGGGTCAGAGAACACTGGGAGGCGATGGTTGACGGCGAAGATGTGGTCATCATTCCCGGAGACGTTTCCTGGGGGCTGAGACAGGAGGAAGCCCTGGCGGATTTCGCGTGGATCCATCAGCTTCCCGGCCACAAGGTGATCACCAAGGGAAACCACGACCTGTGGTGGACGTCTGTCACCAAACTGAATAAGCTTTACGACGATATCACCTTTTTGCAGAACCACTGTTTTCCCGCGGGAAGGGCTGCGGTCTGCGGCACGAGGGGATGGATCTGCCCGGGGACAGAGGGCTTTGATGAACACGATCAGAAGATCTACGACAGGGAGCGGCTGCGGCTGCGGTTTTCCCTGGAGGAAGGGAAAAAGAGCGGAGCGGAGGTTTTGATCGCCGCGCTGCACTACCCGCCGACCAACGACAAGATGCAGGGTTCGGGCTTTACGGACCTGCTCGGGGAGTTTGGCGTCAAAACCTGCGTGTACGGGCATCTTCACGGCAAGGACGCCTTTAAAAACGGCGTCAAAGGCGTGATGAACGGTGTTGAATACAGGCTGGTTTCCCTCGATTATCTCGAGGCGAAGCCGCTGCTGATATATGAGGAATAGAAAAGGAGGATTTTCAGCATGAAGAGAGTGACTTTGATCGTCATGGACAGTCTGGGGATTGGCCAGCTGCCTGACGCGGAAAAATATGGAGATGCCGGGGCCGATACCTTCGGACACATCGTAGACAACAATGAGGATTTTGAGATCCCGAACCTGCAGAGGCTGGGATTTTGCAACATCGACGGCGCCGCGGGCGGCAGACTGAAGATCGAAACGCCGGCGGGGGCCTTTGGAAAGCTGGCGGAGGTGTCCGCCGGCAAGGATACCATCACGGGACACTGGGAGATCGCGGGCCTTGAGACCAAGACCCCGTTTAAGACCTATCCTGACGGATTTCCGGCCGAGTTTATGGCTCTCTTTGAAGAGCGGATCGGGCGCAAGTGCCTGGGAAACTATCCTGCCTCCGGCACGGAGATCATCGAGGAGCTGGGGCCGGAGCATGAGGTCACGGGCAGCCCCATCGTATATACCTCTGCCGACAGCGTGTTCCAGATCGCGGCCAATACAGCCGTCATTCCCCTGGAAGAGCTGTACCACATCTGTGAAACCGCCAGGGAGCTGCTTACGGGAGAGTGGGCCTGCGGCAGAGTCATCGCGCGCCCGTACGTGATAGAGGACGGAAAAAGAGTGCGGACCTCTGACCGCCATGACTATGCCGTGTCGCCGGGAGCGGAGACCGTGCTGGATAAGGTGGCGAAGACGGGGCAGACCGTCTACGCTATCGGCAAGATCAGCGACATCTTCAACGGCCAGGGCGTGACCCGGTCTGTGCATACCGCTGACAACATGGACGGAGTGGATCGGACCGTCGAGGCGCTGAAGGAGACCTTTGACGGATTCATCTTCACCAATCTGGTGGACTTTGATTCCAAGTACGGCCACAGAAGAGATCCTGTCGGATACGGCAGAGCGATCATGGAGTTTGACCGGCGGCTGCCGGAAATCCTGGACGCCATGCAGGAAGGGGATCTGCTGATGATCTGCGCGGACCACGGGAATGACCCTGTCCACAGCGGATGGGATCATACGAGAGAATATGTGCCGGTCCTGATCTGCGGCAGCGGCGTCAAAGCCGGCGTCGATCTGGGAAAGAGAAAGAGCTTCGCTGACATCGGAGCTACGATTGCGGAATACCTGGGAGCAGAGCCGACGGTGATCGGAGAGAGCTTCCTGAAGGAGATCAGATAGATATGAACATGAACGATATCATTGTGAAAAAGCGGGACGGCGGGGTGCTGACCCAGGCGGAGATCCGCTATTTCATCAAAGGTTATACGGCGGGCGAGATACCGGATTATCAGGCGGCGGCCCTTTTGATGGCCATCTACTTCCAGAAGATGGATAAGGCGGAGACCTTTGAGCTGACCAACGCCATGCGGTACTCTGGAGATACCATCGACCTGTCCGGCGTCCGCGGCATCAAGGTGGATAAACACTCCACCGGCGGCGTGGGAGACAAGACGACCCTGATCGTGGCGCCTCTGGCGGCGGCCTGCGGCGTTCCCATCGCCAAGATGAGCGGACGCGGCCTCGGCTTTACCGGCGGTACCGTGGATAAGCTGGAGTCCATACCGGGCTTTCGCACTGCGATGGAGCCGGAAGACTTTTTGAAGCAGGTCAACGAGATCGGGATTTCCGTCATCGGCCAGACGGCCCATATTACACCGGCGGACAAGAAGCTCTACGCCCTGCGGGATGTGACGGGCACAGTGGAAAACCTGAGCCTGATCGCTTCCAGCATCATGAGCAAAAAGCTGGCGGCAGGCAGCGACGCCATCGTACTGGATGTAAAGTGCGGCCATGGAGCCTTCATGGAGAACCAGGCCGACGCGGAGCGGCTGGGAGGGATCATGTGCGAGATCGGCCGCGCCGCGGGAAAGCGGACAGTGGCTGTCATCACGGATATGAGCCAGCCCCTGGGCTGCGCCGTAGGCAACAGTCTGGAGGTCATAGAGGCCATCGAGACGCTGAAGGGAAAGGGGCCTGCTGACATCACCGCCCTGTCTCTGAAGCTGGCGGGCATTATGATCTACCTGGGCGGAAGGACCAGGACCGCCGCGGAGGGTGAGCTCATGGCGCGCCAGGCGTTGGAAAGCGGCGCGGGGCTCGCGAAGCTGAAGAGCTTCATCAGCCGCCAGGGCGGCGACGCAGATGTGACGGAGGATTACAGCATCTTGCCGAAGAGCTCTCTGACCAAAGATGTTCTGGCTGATGAGGGCGGATTTGTCCAGTCTGTCGACGCCCGGGCCATCGGCCTCGCGTCTCAGCACACCGGCGCGGGACGGGCGACCAAAGAGGACAAGGTGGATCTGTCCGCTGGTATCGTGGTACATAAAAAGGTGGGCGACAAGGTCAACCGGGGCGAGCGTCTGGCGACAGTATTCTGCAGCAGCCGGGGCAAGCTGGCCAGCGCGGAAAAGGAAGTAAAGGGAGCTTTTGTCCTGGACAGTCAAAAGCCGGAAGGAACGAAGCTGATCAGGGAAGTTTTGGGATTGTAACAGTTTTGCAAAGTGTGTTCACGAAAGGTTGTTGATGTAGATATGTGTTTTGAAGAAGGATATGAAGCAAAGAAAAAAGTGCTGGTCGCTGACGACGATGGGATCAATCGACGGGTCCTGCGGAGGATCCTGAGCCGGGAGTATCAGGTCGTGGAGGCATGCAACGGACAGGAGGCGCTGGAAATGCTTTCTGAGGATGGATCCATCGCGGCTGTCCTGCTGGACCTGCACATGCCGGTGATGGATGGATACGAGCTGCTGGACGTGATACGGAGCGATGAGAAGCTGTATCAGCTGCCGGTACTGGCTCTGACGGCCGCTGACGCGAATACCGCCAAGGAGCAGGTCATTCGGGCCGGCGCAGATGATTTTCTCATCAAACCGGTAGCGCCCAGCGTCATGCTGCGCCGCCTCGAGACGGCGATTCTGCTGCAGAGCTCTCCGGACCAGGGAGCCGCCAAGATTCTGGACGCGCTGCCCTTCGGCGTCTGGCTCTTTGACGAGACCACGGGACAGCGTATATATGCCAACAGGAAGGCCGCGGCTCTGGACGTGCCGGAGACAGTGGGACTGACACCCTTTGATGGGTTCATGGCGTTCACGAAAGAGACCGGCGGGCCGTCGTGTACGGTCGCGGACATGGAGTGGAAGGGCCGCAGGGCAAAGCTTGTGACGAGAGAAGTATGACGTGTAGATACAGGTCTGCAGAGATGCGGGCCTGTTTTTTATTGGGTACGCCACCCTCGCCGCGCGGGTTTGGCAAAAGTGCGGGATTTCGCGGAAATACCAAGCGAAATGCCAAACTTTGAGGGAGGGGTTTGGCAAAATGGGGGAGTTTTGTGGATTTGACAAACGAAATGCCAAACTTTGAGGAAAGGGTTTGGCAAAATGGGAGAGTTTTGTGGATTTGACAAACGAAATGCCAAACTTTGAGGAAAGAGTTTGGCAGAACGGGAGAGTTTTGCGGATTTGACAAACCAAATGCCAAACCGGGTCGGATCGCGTCGGAAACATTTTAAAAACAATTATACAAAAGCCTATTGACAAACAGGACGCATGCGATTATACTTGTATACATAGAGATTGCAACGTTTTAATGTGATGAAGCGGGCGCGGGCCGGACGCCGCAGCGCCGAGGAATTGGGAGGTATGAAGATATGATAGAAGTATCCAGAAAATCAAATCTGCTGGAGCAGGCCAGCTATAAATATTCCCTGCAGGATATCCCGGAGCCGAATCTGTACCGGGATATGTTCAGCTACACGGAAGTGCCGAAGGTCGTGTTTAACCACAGACGGGTGCCGATGAACATGCCGGAGGACATCTGGATCACCGATACCTCCTTCCGCGACGGTCAGCAGTCCATGGCTCCCTACACGGTAAAGCAGATTGTGGATCTGTACAAACTGATGTCCAGACTGGGCGGTCCTTACGGACTGATCCGCCAGTCGGAGTTTTTTATTTATACGAAGAAGGACCGGGAGGCGGTGGAAAAGTGCATGGACCTGGGCCTGCGTTTTCCGGAGATCACCACATGGATCCGCGCCAAGAAAGAGGATTTCCAGATGGTAAAGCAGCTGGGCATCGAGGAGACCGGCGTGCTGGTATCCTGCAGCGATTATCACATCTTTAAGAAGATGCAGATGACCAGAAGACAGGCGGTGGACTATTATCTGGAGACCATCAGAGACGCTTTTGAGGCGGGCGTAGTGCCGCGGTGCCATTTGGAGGACATCACCAGGGCCGACTTCTACGGCTTCGTGGTGCCTTTCGTCAACGAAATCATGGAGCTGTCCAGAGAGGCCGGCGTACCGGTTAAGATCCGGGCCTGTGATACCATGGGCTACGGCGTTCCTTACACAGAGGCGGCGCTGCCGCGAAGCGTGGCCGGCATCATCTACGGCCTCCAGCACTATGCCGGCGTGCCGAGCGAGATGCTGGAATGGCACGGACACAACGATTTCTACAAGGCTGTATCCAACGCCTCTACGGCGTGGCTGTACGGCGCGTGCGCGGTCAACTGTTCTCTGCTGGGCATCGGTGAGAGAACCGGCAACGTGCCTCTGGAAGCTATGGTGTTTGAATACGCGTCCCTGCGCGGTTCCATGGACGGTATGGACCCGACGGTGGTCACGGAGATCGGAAGATATTTCCGAGATGAGATGGGCTACGACATTCCGCCGATGACGCCGTTTGTAGGTGAGAATTTCAACGTGACAAAGGCAGGCATCCACGCGGACGGACTGATGAAGGACGAGGAGATCTACAACATCTTCGACACGAAAAAGCTGCTGGGCCGGACGCCGGGGGTATCGGTCAGCAAGACCAGCGGCCTGGCGGGCATCGCCTACTGGATCAACGAACATTACAGCCTGCCGGAGGAGAAGAAGCTGCACAAAGACAGCCCTTTGGTCGCGGATATGAAGAACTGGGTCGACGAGATGTACGCCGACGGGCGGACCACCAGCCTGTCCAACAAAGAGCTGGAAGACAAGATCAAAGAGCTGACAAAAGGTGAGGTAAAGAAATGATAGAATACAAGAATGTGTCCCTGGCGGACAGGGTTTACGACCAATTGGAATACAACATTCTCAGCGGGGCTTACGCGCAGGGTGAGATCATCAGTGAAACGAGGCTGTCCGAGGAGCTGGGCGTCAGCCGCACGCCGATCAGAGAGGCCATGAGCCGGCTTTCCCACGAGAAGCTGATCAAGGAGTCGACCATGGGAACGGTGGTCGTAGGCGTTACGGAGAAAGACGTAAAGGATCTCTTTGAGGTCAAGCGGCGGATCGAGGTCATGGCCACCAGGCGGGCGGCGGAGCATTTCAGCGAAGAAGGGCTGAAGGCTTTGAAGGACAATGTGGATCAGCAGGAGTTCTACGCCCAGAAGGGGGACGCTGTCAAGGTCCGGGACCTGGATACGGAGTTTCACGACATCATCTACAGAGAGTGCGGCAGCATCACCTTTGAGACGATTTTGACGCCGATCCATCACAAGATGATGAAATTCCGCAGACTTTCCCTGGAGAAGTCGCACCGCATCATGGCTTCTGTAGCGGAGCATCGGGCGCTGTACAACGCAATCGCGGAAAAAGACGGAGACAAAGTGGACACGATCGTGCTCATGCACATCGATCACGCATACAACAGCATTATGGAGGTAAACGAGCAATATGGGACTAACAATAGCACAGAAAATCATTAAGGAACATCTGGTCAGCGGAGAGATGACCGCGGGCAGCGAGATCGCCCTGCGGATCGACCAGACCCTGACCCAGGACGCCACCGGCACCATGGCTTATCTGGAATTTGAGACCATGGGCATTCCGAGAGTAAGAACGGAGCTTTCCGTGGCATATATTGACCACAACACCCTGCAGTCCGGCTTTGAAAACGCCGACGACCACAGATTTATCCAGTCCATGGCGAAGAAATACGGTCTGTATTTCTCGCGGCCGGGCAACGGTATCTGCCACCAGGTGCACCTTGAAAGATTCGGAAAGCCGGGGAAAACCCTGATCGGCTCCGACAGTCATACGCCGACCGGCGGCGGCATCGGTATGCTGGCCATGGGCGCCGGCGGGCTGGACGTGGCCGTTGCCATGGGCGGCGGAGCATATTATATCACCATGCCGAAGATGTATAAGGTCAACCTGACCGGCAGGCTGAATCCTTTTGTTACGGCAAAGGACGTCAGCCTGGAGATCCTGCGCATTCTGTCGGTCAAAGGCGGCGTGGGAGCCATCATCGAGTGGGGCGGCCCCGGCGCGGCGACGCTGTCCGTACCGGAAAGAGCTACCATCACCAACATGGGCACGGAACTGGGCGCGACGACATCCATCTTCCCGTCAGACGAAGTGACAAAGGCTTTCCTGGAAGCCGAAGGAAGAGGAGAGGACTACCGGGAACTGAAGAGCGATGACGACGCCGTCTACGACAAGGTCATCGACATCAACCTGGCGACCCTGCGCCCGATGATCGCATGTCCGCACAGCCCGGACAATGTGGTGGCTGTCAATACGCTGAAGGGAACAAAGGTGGACCAGGTCTGCATCGGCTCCTGCACCAACTCATCACTCTACGATATGCTGAAGGTAGCGGCTTTGCTGAAGGGCAGGACCATACGGCCTGAGGTCAGCCTGTCCATCTCGCCGGGATCAAAGCAGGTTCTGTCCATGCTTGCCGACTGCGGCGCGCTGTCTGACATCCTGGCCAGCGGCGCCCGGGTGCTGGAATGTGCCTGCGGACCTTGTATCGGCATGGGCTTCTCGCCGAATTCAGGCGGCGTGTCCCTGCGGACCTTTAACCGGAACTTTGAGGGCCGTTCTGGAACGGCTGACGGGAAGGTTTATCTGGTCTCTCCGGAGACAGCTGTGGCGGCGGCTTTGACGGGAGAGATCACAGACCCGATGCTTCTGGGCGAGATGCCGGAGGTGGTCATGCCGGAAGCCTTTAAGATCGACGACAGCGCCATCATTCCGCCTGCGCCGGCGGAGGAAGCCGGAGATCTGCCGATCCTGCGCGGACCGAATATCAAAGAGTTCCCTGCCAGCAAGCCTCAGGAGGATACGCTGGAAGCCAGCCTGGTGCTGAAGGTAGGCGACAATATCACTACGGACCATATCATGCCGGCCGGTTCCAAGATCCTGCCGTATCGTTCCAACATACCGCATCTGTCACAGTACTGCTTCGGCGTGTGCGATGAGACGTTCCCGGAACGGGCAAAGGCGGCCGGACAGAGCATTGTTGTCGGCGGCAACAACTACGGCCAGGGCTCGTCCAGAGAGCACGCGGCGCTGGTACCGCTGTACCTGGGCGTGCGCGCCGTCATCACCAAGAGCTTTGCCCGTATCCACGTAGCAAATCTGATCAACGCCGGCATCATGCCTTTGACCTTTAAGAATCCGGAAGACTATGACAAAGTCAGCCAGGGCGACGTGCTGAGACTGTCGGACATCTATGCCGGTATGGACAGCGGAGAGATCACTTTGACCGATGTGACCACTGGAGAGCAGTTCACCCTGGTGTGCAGCTTCACCCAGCGGCAGAAGGAGATACTGAAGGCGGGCAGCCTGTTGAAATACGTAGCAAAAGAGGGACAATAAGATGAGCGATAAAGCATGTGACAAAGCATATATTGAAAAGGCCTGCGAGCAGTTCCGCGCCCTGCTTCTGGAACAGCTGGCCAGGACGGAGAAAATGGAAGCGGGCACCGCGCCGAAGGACTTTGCTTCGATGGAGAAGATCACCATCGGCATCGTAGGCGGCGACGGCATCGGCCCTATCATCATGGAACAGGCGGAGAGACTGATCCGGAAGCTGATGGCATCTGAGATTGAAAGCGGAAAGGTCGTCCTGAAGAAGATCGACGGATTGACCATTGAGAACCGTCTGGCTCTGGGCAAGGCAGTGCCGGACGACGTGCTGGCGGAAATCAAAAGCTGCGATGTGCTTCTGAAGGGGCCGACCACTACGCCGAAGGGCGGCACTCTGGAAAGCGCCAACGTGACCCTGCGCCGGGAGCTGGATCTCTACGCCAACGTGCGGCCGGTTCAGGTTCCGGAGGAAGGCATCGACTGGATCTTTTACAGGGAGAACACGGAGGGCGAATACGTCCTGGGCAGCAGAGGCGTAGAAGTGCCTGGTAAACTTTCTATGGATTTTAAGGTGACAACAGAGCCTGGAACCCGCAGGATTGCAAAGGCAGCCTTTGATTATGCGGCGGCCAACGGCAAGACCAGCGTGGCCATCGTCACCAAGGCCAATATCATGAAAAAGACCGACGGCAATTTTACCCGGATCTGCCACGAGGTGGCGGAACATTATCCGGGCATCAAGGCTGACGACTGGTACATAGACATCATGACGGCCAACCTGGTCAACAAGGATATCCGAAGCGATTTTCAGGTGTTCGTGCTTCCGAATCTGTACGGTGATATCATCACCGATGAGGCGGCGGAGATCCAGGGCGGCGTAGGCACGGCAGGCAGCGCCAACATGGGCGATCAGTACGCCATGTTTGAGGCGATCCACGGCAGCGCGCCGCGTATGATCGAGGACGGTCTGGGCGACTACGCCAACCCGTCCAGCATCTTCAAAGCGGCGGAGATGATGATCCGGCACATCGGTTTTATCGACAAGGCTGATCATCTGGCGGCAGTGCTGGAAGAGTGCTGTGAAAGGGAAAAGAAAGTCGTGGTCACAGGCTTTGCCGACGGCGCTACCTGCAGAGAGTTCGCCGATTACGTCATGGGGAAGCTGTAGAAATCCTGAAGCGCAGAAGAGAGCTCGGATTATTGATATCGACTGCTGAAATCAACGACAGTAATGAGAATTGCCTCACGAGGCAGAAAACCTGCATTAAAGCCGGAAGCGCGGCTTGATGCAGGTTTTTAAATACCCTGATGTTAGGGGTATGTGTTATAATTGCTATTACATATATAATCTTACATAAAAATATACTAAATTCTTAAAATATGATAATAGAATGATTCATTGTCTTGATAGTTTTTATCGGTTAAGTATATCTGGAAAAACAAGCTTAGCCTGCAGATCATCGTCTTCCAAAGTTCACTCCTGCTGGCGGCGGCTCCGGGGCGGGTTTTTCGGCAGTGGTACGCTCCGTGACAGTGCGCATGGCAGGCCGCCTGTGGGATTTTCGCAGGAAGGAGTCGACACCTTTTGACAGATGTGCTATACTGACAATATCTGAAAGAGAGGAGTGAAATCTATGATACTCTGTATTGCAGAAGCTCCATGCAAGGCTTAAGGGCGAAACGGCATGGAGCGAATCGGTGCATCACCGGCTTCGGATGGCGGCTGCTGTCCAGATGATTCGCCCAAGGGCTTTGCATTTTGTTTAGAACTCAAAAAATCTAAATGAAAAGGAGCAAAGTCTTATGAACAATTTTAAAGTGATATGCAAGGAACTTCACAGTTTCCTGATTTTGTGGTCCACCCAGTCCTTTTCCCTGCTGGGCAGTTCCATGACCAGCTTTGCGCTGATCCTCTGGACTTACCAGTCAAAGGGATCAGCCTTGACGACGGCGCTGCTGTCGGTGTGTTCCTACGCGCCATACGTGGTGATGAGCATCTTCGCGGGAGCGCTCAGCGACAAGTGGAACAAAAAGCTGACCATGCTTGCCAGCGACAGCTTTGCGGCGGTCTGCACGGTCGGCGTGCTTCTGCTGCTGAAGGCCGGCAGACTTGAGATCTGGCACCTGTACTGCCTCAACGCCCTGAGCGGCCTCATGGGCACGGTGCAGCAGCCGGCGGGCGACGTGGCGGTCAGCCTGCTGGTGCCGGAGAAGCACTATCAAAGGGTGTCCGGCCTGCGTTCTTTCTCCAATTCGCTGGTCAACATTTTGACGCCTGCGGCGGCGACGACGCTGTATACGGTCTTCGGCCTGGACGCGGTAATTTATTTTGATCTGACAACCTTTGTCTGCGCTTTTGCCGCGCTGGCGCTGTGGGTCAGGATACCGGAGCGGAGAGAGGGCGCGGATCTGGAGAAAACCCTGACGTCTGGGGATCGCCCGGACGGAGAACCTTTGATCGCTGCCGCAAAGGCGGGACTGTCGTACCTGTGGGAAAACCGGGGCATTCTGCATCTGATCCTGTTTCTGGCGGCCATCAACCTGACGGCTTCCATGTACAACGCGGCATTTCCGGCCATGCTGCTTTCGCGCGATGGAGGCGGCGAGACGGCGCTTGCCGCGGTGAATACGGCCACGGGACTGGCCATGGTAGCGGGAAGTATTGCGGCTTCTCTGCTTCCGGCGCCGAAAAGCCGGATCAGGGTCATCTGCAACACCCTGCTGCTGTCCATGAGTACGGAGAATTTCATTCTGGCCTTTGGCAGCTCCGCGTCGGTGTGGTGCCTAGGCGGCGTGCTGGGATGGATCTGGATTCCGATCATGAACGCCAACATGGATGTGGTGCTGCGGACTCATATACCGGTACACATGCAGGGCAGGGTCTATTCTGCCCGCAATACGCTGCAGTTTTTTACCATACCGGTGGGCTATCTGCTGGGCGGCGTGCTGGTGGACCAGGTGTTTGAGCCGTTTATGGCCGGTCAAAGTCCGTCCGGCCTGCTCTGCGGCCTCTTCGGCAGCGGCAAAGGTTCCGGCGCGGCCCTGTTTTTCCTGGTGATCGGCGTGCTGGGCGTGGCGACCTGTATCGTGTTCAGGCGGGACAGGCACATCTGGAAACTGGAGGAGTGATGAGATAGATGGAAAGAGGGTATTCAGATGAAACTGCATTTTAAACAGAGATTTTTCAGCTGGTTCGACAGCTATGACATCTACGATGAGGACGGGGAGGTTTTCTTCACCGTGGAAGGAAAGATGTCCTGGGGACACAAGCTGGTGATCTACGACCGAAGGGGAAATGAGATCGCCATGGTGCAGCAGGAGGTTTTAACCCTGCTTCCAAGGTTCGGCCTGTATATCGGAGGCAGCCTGGCGGGAACCATGTCGAAGGAACTGTCTTTCTTTAAACCGAGGTATAACATCGATTTCAACGGCTGGTATATCGAGGGGAATTTTATGGAGTGGGATTACTCTATCCGAGATGGTTCCGGCGCGGAGATCGCGGTGGTCTCCAAGGAACTGATGCACTGGACCGATCAGTATGTGATCGAGACGCTCTACGATGAAGACGCCTTGGGCGCGCTGATGGTGGTACTGGCCATCGACGCCGAGAAGTGCTCGAGAAATTAGAGAAAGGTGAGAATAGAAAGCGGCAGCCCTGTGGCCGAGAGGTCAGGGCTGCTGTGTGTTTTTTGGGGCGACAGAGGAACAGGGGGGAGAATGTCCGCTGCGGGTGCTGAAATGTAATAAACGGTAGAGGGAAAAGAAGAAAAGGGGTTGAAATATTTTAAAATAAATGATAGAATATGATTAAAGAAATTACTAAACGATAATAGAATTTGAAAGGAGTATGCAGGAGATGAGAAATAACGCCAGAGAATTTTATAGAGATTTTTATGGAAATCAAATTGTATCTAAGACTGAACGATTTGAACTAAAGCCGCAGAGAGCTACAATGGATAATATCTTAAAATACGGTTTTCTTCAGGTAGATTTGGAGCGGGCTGCCGCATATAAAAAAGTGAAGGAACTGATGGACAATTACCACAGGAGCTTTGTTGAGCAGATTCTGTCAGCTACTAAGATGGATTGGAGCGAACTGTATGATGCGATAATGTCATATAGAAGCGATAACTCCGCGGAAAATCGAGCGGCCCTTGAAAAGGCGCAGGCGAAGTATCGCAAGATGATCAGCAAGAAATTTTCGCAGGCGAAGAACTTTAAAGAGATGTTCAAGGCAGATATGATTACCACGCTGCTGCCGTCCATGAATCTGACGGAGGAAGAAACGAAAGCAGTGAAGTATTTCGACAAATTTTCCACGTACTTTACCGGATTTCACGAAAACAGAAAGAATCTGTATTCTGCCGATGATATCGCGGTATCTATACCGCGGCGTATCACCCATGAAAATTTCAATCGTTATGTATCAAATCTTACGGTGATCCAGAAGATATTTCTTAAATTTCCGGAGGTAATCGCCCTGGCGAAAGAGGAGCTACGCTCCCTTCCAGAGTATGAAGAGATCGATGCTTTCTTTACCCTGGATGGGTATAACAGGTGTTTATCGCAAAGAGGCATCGACTGGTACAATCGAGTTGAGGGGGAGATCAACAAGCAGATAAACTTATATATCCAGCAGGAAAAAGAGAAGAAGATAAAGCGAAGAGAATTCATGCTGCAGCCCCTTTACAAGCAGATCTTAAGCGAAAAAGACACGCCTGCGTTTGTCAATGACATCATTACAGATGATCAACAGGTTGTCGAGACCATAGGGGCGTATCTGCAGGATTTGGAACGAGAGAAGACACTGGAGAAGCTGGACGCTCTTTTTCTGGCCGCAGCTTCTGAGATGGATGGGATCTATCTGAACAGAATCAGCCTAACCGAGGTTTCCAAATATTGCTTTGGAAACTGGGCGGTGATCGATCATGTCATGAAGGATCATGCAGAAACCGTGTTTTCATCAAAAAAGCATAGAGAAGACTATCTGAAGCGGAAGGAAGTACCTGTAAAGGAAATAGAAGGACTGTTAGAAGAGAAAGATGGCAGCTCTGTTTCGGGATACTTCAGAGACGCGGGAGCGATAACCGGTGAAGTGATAAAAACCGCTGAGGCATATCAGTCGGCACTGAATGGAAAAGGAGGGTTAAGAGAAACAAAGGAGAAAAAGAACGCTGTCAAAGCTCTCTGTGACGTGCTGATTAAGCTGCTGCATTATGTAAAACCTTTTGCCGTTTCAGAGGAAGTGGAAAGAAATCTGGAATTTTATACGGCATTTGACGAGATTTATCTCAAATTGGAGCAGTTCACCAGGATTTATAACCGTGTCAGAAACTATTTGACGAAGAAGCCGTACTCTGAAGAAAAATGCAAGTTGAATTTTGACTGCCCGACTTTGGCAAATGGTTGGGATCAGAATAAGGAGCAGGCGAACGGGGCGATCATTTTGATCAAAGATGGAAAGTATTATCTTGGAATTTTAAACGTAAAGAAGAAGCCGAAGATAGAGGACTATGTCGATGAACGTCTTAACTTGGATGCAAAGGGCGTTTACAAAAAACTGATTTATAAGCTGCTTCCGGGGCCCAACAAGATGCTGCCGAAGGTCTTTTTCTCGAAAAAGGGAATTGAGCAGTTTCAGCCCTCTCAGGAAATTCTGGATGGATATGAAGCGGGAAAGCACAAAAAAGGTGATACCTTTGATTTGGAATTCTGCAGAAAGCTGATCGATTTTTTCAAAGAGAATATTGAGAAATACCCTGGTTGGGATGAGTTTGGCTTCAGATTTTCGCCGACGGAAAGCTATACGGATATCAGTCAGTTCTATAAGGAAGTGGCTGACCAGGGATATAAAATTCGATTTGCAGGTGTAAGGGAGAAAGATATAAATAAGCTGGTTGACGATGGAAGCCTGTTTCTGTTCCAGATCTACAATAAGGATTTCGCTGAAGGAGCAAAGGGGACGCCGAACCTTCATACGCTGTACTGGAAAGCCCTCTTCTGTGAGGAGAATCTGAAAGATGTGGTCTTCAAGCTGAACGGAGAAGCCGAACTATTTTACAGAAAAAAGAGCATCGAGAAGCCTTTTGTCCACAAAAAAGGAACAAAGCTTGTAAACAAACGGCTGAAGGATGGTACGCCTATTGACGATCGGATTTACCGTGAATTTTTTGCTTACGCCAATGGCAAAGTGGATCATCTCTCATGCGACGCGCGGGAAATATGGGAAAAAGTTGAAGTAAAGGATGCAGTCCATGATATCATCAAGGACAGACGCTACACGGAAGACAAGTTCTTTTTCCATGTACCGATCACGATGAATTTCAAGGCAGGGGAGGACTATTACCTGAACCAGAGAGTCAACGCCCACATTAAAGATAATCCGGATGTACATATTATCGGCATCGATCGCGGGGAGCGAAATCTGATCTATATGTCACTGATCGATCAGGACGGAAAGATCCTGAACCAGGAGGAATTCAATTTGATGAACAATATGGACTATCATCAGAAGCTCGATCAGAGAGAAAGGAACCGGGATCATGAGCGTAAAAGCTGGAACAGTATTGAGTCGATTAAGGATTTGAAAAACGGGTATCTGTCTCAGGTTATTCATAAAATTACGACTATTATGGTTGAAAAGAACGCGATTATCGTCATGGAAGATTTGAATTATGGGTTCAAGCGGGGCAGATTCAGAATTGAAAAGCAGGTATACCAGAAATTTGAAAGAATGTTGATCGAGAAATTAAACTATCTCGTAACAGATAAAAAGCTGGATTGGAATGAAATCGGCGGGGTATTAAAGGGACTGCAGCTGACCAATCAGTTTACCAGCTTTGAAAAGATGGGCAAACAAAACGGCTTCCTGTATTACGTGCCGGCGTCCTATACATCAAAGATTGACCCGACGACCGGATTCGCTAATATTTTCAATTTTACCAGGCTGACCAACTTTGAGGCGAGGAAGGACTTCTTCAGCAGATTTGAATCAATTAAATTTGATGAAGAAACGGGCCTGTTTGTGTTTACCTTCGATTATGATAAGTTTGATTGTGTGCAGACGTTTAAACGAAAGAAATGGACTGCGTATTCAAATGGAAAACGTATTTGCAGATATCGTGAGGAGAAGAACGGACCATGGAAGACGAAACCGATTGAGTTAACCAATGAATTAAAATCAGCTTTGGAAGACGCGGATATCGAGTATATTGGAGCAGATTTGAGAGAGACGATCAGCAGTCTTGAAGAAAATCAGAAAAACGGAAAGCTCCTCTTTGAATTGCTGTTTTTATTTAAACTGATGATGCAGATGCGAAACAGCACTTTACAGAATGAAACAGATCAGGAAGATTATATCATATCCTGTGTTAAGAATCGAGACGGCGAGTTTTTCGACAGCCACCGCGATAATAAAGACGAGCAGATTTTACCGTGCGACGCAGACGCGAACGGAGCTTACCATATTGCGCTGAAAGGGAAGATGATTATAGACCGTCTCAATGGAGGCTGCGATGAGAAAAAGCTGACAAAGATCAGTAATGAGGAATGGTTTGAATTTGTGCAGACGAGAGGTATGTAATGGATGATCTGATACCGATTTCAAATCTGAACGATTTTATCTTTTGCCCGGCTTCCATATACTTTCATAAGCTCTATGGAAGTCGGGATACCATGCTCTATCAGAAAAAGCCTCAGCTGGATGGAACAAAGGCCCATGAGACGATAGACTGCGGCAGGTATTGCAGCGGGAAGAATGTACTGACCGGTTTGGACGTTTACAGCGCAAAGTATGGCTTAATCGGCAAAATCGATATTTACGACGGGAACAAGGCAAAACTCATCGAAAGGAAGAAAAGAATCAAGACAATTTATGATGGGTATATCCTGCAGCTATACGGACAGTATTTCGCCATGACGGAAATGGGATATCAGGTCAGGCAGCTTGGCTTCTATAGCATGGATGATAATAGAAGCTATTCTGTTCCTCTGCCGGAAGATAATGAGGAGATGTTTGAACTGTTTGAGACTGTAGTTGAAAGGCTCCGCACTATGGATATAATGGATTATCGCCAGGAAAACGGAGAGAAGTGCAGAAACTGCATCTATTTTGACGCGTGTGACAGGGGATATTATGATAAGCCGCCAGGATTTTTCAAAAAAGCAGATACTGGTTTATTATCCTGCCAGAGGAGATAAGCTGGCCTGCCAGAATGACAACATTGTGATTAGAGACAGAGACAATAAAATCAAGCATCAATCGACCTGTTACCGCCTTTTTGCGCTGTTTGTAGTAGGAAATACCACGATTACAACGGGATTGATACAACGGTCAAAAAAGTTTGGATTTTCTATCTGTTTCTTTTCTATGGGGATGAAGCTGTATGAGGTCATAGGGAGCCGGATGGAGGGAAATACGCTGTTAAGGCAGCATCAGTATGAGTACAAGGGTATGGAGCTTGGACAGCGTATCATTGAAAACAAGATCTATAACCAGAGGCAGGCCATCAATTCGATCCGCAAAAAGACCCTTGAGAATAAACAGGCGATTCGGTATTTGGACAGACAGATTGAGAATCTGCGTCAGGAGACGATGCCGCTGCTGAGCATCCTTGGCGTGGAAGGATCAGCGGCGAAAACCTATTTCGCGGAGATCTTTGACAATACTTCATGGCAGGGACGAAAACGGCGCATAAAATGTGACTATGTGAATACTGCGCTGGATATTGGCTATACAGTTCTGTTTCATGTGATTGACGCAATACTTAACATTTATGGGTTCGATACGTATTATGGCGTGCTGCACAGATGCTTCTATATGCGGAAGTCTCTGGTCTGCGATATCATGGAGCCATTCAGGCCAGTTATAGATTTGGAGGTGAGGAAGGCGATCAATCTTCGTCAGATTAAAGAGGAGGACTTTGACGTATATGATCATAGAGTAGTACTGAAATGGAAAAAATCATCAGAATATACGGGACTGTTTATGGAGGCTGTTCTGGAGCATAAGGAAGAGATCTTCGAGTATATCCAGAGCTATTACAGGAAGTTTATGAAAGGAGCAAAGGCAGAAGAATTTCCGTTTTTCTGCTTGATGGGAGAATGATTATTGTAAGCTATGATATTGCGGATGATAAGCTGAGACGACATTTTTCTAAGTATCTTAGCCGATTTGGAAGGAGACTTCAATACTCTGTTTTCGAGATAGAGAACAGTGAGCATATACTGAGCAACATCAGCGCGGACATTGAGAATCGGTTTAAAAAGAAAGTTTCTCAAGCGGACAGCGTGTATGTGTTTCAGTTGTCAAAGACATGTAAAATCCAGAAGTACGGGTATGCGGTGAATGACGATGCGGACTTTATCTTGATAAAATAATTGCAAACCGGCGTCTCCTGTAGTAATATAGAAGTGAAAAGTCATTAGATGGATACGGATATTATGATTCATGAACAAATATTGAAGTCAGATAGAACAGAAACTTGTGTACCGATGCGGTTTTGGTGTCTAATGACTTTAGCTAATTTCTACTGTTGTAGATCAGCAAGGTGATTTCATCACTAAGAGGTCTAATGACTTTAACTAATTTCTACTGTTGTAGATGGGGAGACTCATCAGGTTGAGGGGCTGGTCTAATGACTTTAACTAATTTCTACTGTTGTAGATTATTTCAGACACAGACCCGACCGCCTGTCTAATGACTTTAGCTAATTTCTACTGTTGTAGATCATAGATGCAGTCACGGCAGAGGGAGCAGTCTAATGACTTTAGCTAATTTCTACTGTTGTAGATGAGATCAAAACCAAAAGCAAAAAAAGCGTCTAATGACTTTAACTAATTTCTACTGTTGTAGATTTGCGCCGAGACACAAGGGAATCACGAGTCTAATGACTTTAACTAATTTCTACTGTTGTAGATTTGGCGGCGGCTTATTCTACAATATCGTCTAATGACTTTAACTAATTTCTACTGTTGTAGATTCATCGTCGATGGTCAAATCACAATTGTCTAATGACTTTAACTAATTTCTACTGTTGTAGATCGCAAATGCTCCGTCGGAGCCTTGCACCGTCTAATGACTTTAACTAATTTCTACTGTTGT
>CALLDR010000092.1 GCA_937997955.1 uncultured Emergencia sp.
TGATGTGCATCATCGTAAACGCCATCTGCTGCGACCAGTACTTAGCGCTGGTACTGCCAGGCAGAATGTTCAAGGAAAAGTTCGAGGATATGAAGCTGAGACCGGAAAACCTGTCCAGATGTCTGGAAGACTCCGGAACTATCACTTCCAACTTCTTCCCTTGGAACACCTGCGGCGCTACCATGAGAGACTTCCTGCATGTAGGCAACGGCTATATTCCATACGCAATCCTGAACTGGCTGAATCCAGTCGTATCCGTGTTCTTCGGTTACACCGGCATTACCATGACAAAGATGACCGACGAAGAATACGAAAAGATTCTGGAAGAAAGAGAAAAGGAAAGAGCAGAAGCTCTCGCAGCTCTGGAAGCTTAATCGGAGCTTAATTGAAAGCTTAATTCGAAATTCATCATCAAATAAAATAAAATCACTTAGAGAAAAAGGACATTCCATCGGATGTCCTTTTTCTTTGTTTTCCCTTTTTCTTTGTTTTCCCTCCCGGGATTTATTTTCCACCCCGCCATTCTCCCCTGGCAAAGGCCGGCTGCGCAGGCTGTGCCGCTGCTCGCCGCGAAAGCGCCGAAACCGGGCGCACATGCAAAGACCGGCGGCCTCACAGATCCATGAGGCTGCCGGTCCTTTAGCAGTAAAGATGTAAGATGATTTTATGCAGTTATGGTGAGGGCGCTGAGACGCTGCAGCTTTTCCCGATTCATCGGGGCAAGGCCTTTCAGCTTATATTTGATTCCCAGCTTCTCGTATTTATTTTCAGCCATGTTGTGATAGCCGAGGAGTTCTACCTTACGAATGGTCTTGATGCCGCTTAAAAAGGCGTTCAGAGCCTCGATATATTCCTCGTTATCGTTGAATCCAGGCACGATGACCTGTCTGACCCAAATAGGCTTTTCCAGACGGTTGATCACTTCTATGAGCTTGAACAGAGGCCCCTGGTCTCTTCCTGTCAGCTCGTGGAACTTGGCGGGATCGATGTGCTTGATATCCAGCAGCACCATATCGGCAGCCGCGATAGCGGCTTCAGAATCCTCGTCGAAGTAGGTTCCGCTGGTATCGATGGCGCTGCCGATGCCTTCCGCCTTCAGCGCTTTGATGGCCTCCAGCAGGAACTTTCCCTGAAGGAGCGGCTCTCCGCCGGAAAAGGTTACGCCGCCGTCGCTGCCGTAATACGGCATGCCGCGTTTGGCCCGGTAAACGATCTCTTCCAGCTCCACCTCTCTGCCGCCGCAAGGGTTCCAGGTGTCAGGATTGTGGCAGTAGGCGCATCTCGCAGGGCATCCCTGCAGGAAAAACACGGTTCTGATGCCAGGGCCGTCGACAGCCCCGAACGTCTCTATAGAATGTAATCTGCCTTTCATCATTTCATCTATCTCCTAATTGACAGTTTGCAATAGTTTTACAGACCTTCGTGGAAGGTTCTCGCGATAACTTCCTTCTGATGAGCCTTGGACAGCGCGTTGAATCTTACAGCGTATCCGGAAACTCTGACGGTCAGTGAAGGATATTTGTCAGGATTTTCGTAAGCATCTTCCAGAACCGCTCTGTTCAGTACGTTTACGTTCAGGTGATGTGCGCCCTGACCGAAGTATCCGCTGAGCAGCTTGACCAGAGTGTCTTTTCTGGACTCTCTGTCTTTGCCCAGGGAATCCGGCGTAATGCTGAAGGTGTTGGAAATACCGTCCTGGCAGGTATCCCAGTCGATCTTCGCAACAGAGTTCAGGGAAGCGACCGCGCCTGTGTTGTCTCTGCAGTGCATTGGGTTCGCGCCAGGTGCGAACGGAGTTCCTGCTCTTCTGCCATCTGGCGTATTTCCGGTCTTCTTTCCATACATGACGTTGGAAGTGATGGTCAGAACGGACAGGGTAGTAACAGCGTTTCTGTAAGCAGGCTGCTTTCTCAGCTCCTTGATGGACTTTTCGGAAACAGCCACTGCCAGCTGGTCTACTCTGTCATCGTCGTTTCCGTACTTAGGGAATTCGCCTTCTGTTCTGAAGTCAACGATAACGCCGTTTTCGTCTTTGATCGGATATACCTTGGCGTATTTGATCGCGGACAGGGAGTCTGCCGCTACGGAGAAGCCGGCAACACCGAATGCCATCAGTCTCTTAACCTCGGAATCCAGGAATGCCATCTGGGATCTCTCATAGTCATACTTGTCGTGCATGAAGTGAATGATGTTCATGATTCTCGCGTAAACGCTCATGAGCCACTCCAGATAGATGTTGTATCTTCTCCAAACCTCGTCGAAGTCCAGAGGGCCGTCTCCCATCGGTTCCATCTGAGGTCCGATATGCTCGCCGGTTCTTTCGTCGATACCGCCGTTGATAGCCAGCAGCAGGCACTTGGCCAGGTTGCATCTGGCGCCGAAGAACTGCATCTGCTCACCCATCTGGATAGCGGATACGCAGCAGGCGATGGAGTAGTCTTCACCGTAAGCCGGTCTCATCTTGTCGTCGTTCTCGTACTGGATGGAGTCTGTATCGATGGATACCTGGGCGCAGAATCTCTTGAACGGCTCAGGCAGCTGCTTTGACCACAGTACAGTCAGGTTTGGTTCCGGAGCCGGTCCCAGGTTGTACAGGGTGTTCAGATATCTGTAGGTCATCTTGGTAACTCTGTGTCTGCCGTCTGCGCCGACGCCGCCCAGTCCTTCGGTGATCCACATCGGGTCTCCGCCGAACAGCTCGTTGTATTCGTTGGTTCTCAGGTGTCTCGCGACTCTCAGCTTCAGGATGAAGTCGTCGATGAACTCCTGAATCTGTTCTTCTGTGAAAGTACCGTTGGCCAGGTCTCTTTCAGCGTATATATCGATGAAGGTAGCGGTTCTGCCCAGGGACATCGCTGCGCCGTTTTCTTCTTTGATACCAGCCAGGTAAGCGAAGTAGGTCCACTGGATCGCTTCTCTTACGTTGGTTGCCGGCTTGGAAATATCGTAGCCGTATTTCTCAGCCATCTTTTTGATCTCTTTCAGGGCCGCGATCTGGTTCCAGATCTCTTCAGCCAGTCTTACGTTTTCTTCACTCATGATCGGGCGGGACGCGATCTCGTCGTGGTCAGCCTGCTTCGCCTCGATCAGTCTGTCGATGCCGTACAGGGCGCATCTTCTGTAGTCGCCGATGATTCTTCCTCTGCCGTACGCGTCAGGAAGACCTGTGATGTAGCCCAGGTGTCTCGCCTTTCTCATCTCCGGGGAATAAGCCTTGAAAACACCGTCGTTGTGGGTCGTTACGTAGTTGAACATGAACTCGATGTCTTCCGGAAGCTTTTCGCCGTATTCAGCGACCTCTTCTCTTACCATTTTGATTCCGCCGAACGGGCAGATGCCTCTCTTCAGCGGTTCGTCAGTCTGCAGGCCCACGATCAGGTCTTTTCCCTCGATGATGTAGCCAGGATCAAAAGCGTTGATTCTCATGATTCTGCTCGCGTCCACCTTCAGCGTGCCGCCTGCTTTTCTCTCCTGCACCAGCAGGTCTTTTACCTTATTATTTACTTCCGTCGTTCTTGCAGTCGGTCCTGCCAAGAAGCTTTCGTCACCATCGTATGGTGTGTAGTTTAAGTTGATGAAATCATCAACGTTGATTGTTGTTTCCCATGCTCCAGTCTTGAAGCCTTCCCATGCGTTGTTCATTGGTCTTCTCCTCTCAAATAAAATACTGCGTTTGTTGGTCTTTGCCGACTTTGTATCCTGTATACAAAGTCCTGGAAAAAATTTGGCTACACTGCACAAAGCGTTTTTACTTATTCACAGGTAACCTCATTTCTTGCCTACATAATACAACAGGAGAGGTTGTTTCGTCAACACCCCTCCTGAAACTTTTTTTGTTCTTTTTTTCAAACACCAAAAACCGCTGAAACCCTGTTATTCCAAGTAAATTCTGATAATTCCGCCCTCCTTGCGGCACCGCCTTTTTACCTCGTCAAAGGCGACATTTTTGCCGGCCGGAACGAGCAGAACCTGATCGCTGAAATCTCTCTTCAGGATCCGTATCTGCTCTTTCTTTCTGTCCAGCAGCCACGATCCGTCAAGCGTATGCTGAGAGATCATCAAAGGGTATCCGCCGGAGGTTTCTTCCGCCGCCTCCAGTCCCCGGACGGCATGGCCGACGCCCAGGGCGCCGCACGCCTCCTCCGCGAACCGGTTGTACACGTTCAGACCCGTGTCGCCGTATACCGGTACCCCCGCCGACCGGAACGGCGCGATCCAGCCCAGGTTGCCTGCGTATACGCCGCTGCGGCGCGCATGGGCGGCGATGGAATCAAAGTGTTCTTCGATAAACCGGTCCTCTGCGCCTTTGGAGATGCTGGTGATGTAGGGAATGACCGTCTGCAGCGGATTTATCTCATCGAAGTGCCGCTCAAAATCCACCAGCGGGATCAGCGCCGCCTTGCTGACGTCCATTTCCGCAAGCTCCGGCGGCATCTCAAAGTCCGCAAAGGACTCCCAGCTGTAAAAGCAGCATTCTACCACCGTCGCGGCCGGTCCGATCTTGGCCGTCTTAAGAGGCTTCGGCGCGTACAGGCCGACGGGCTGCCGCCGGAAGCAGAGGGCCCGCTCCAGGGCTTCGATGCCCCTTCTTCGTATATCGTTTATGAGCGATACGGGTATATTTTTGTCGACAGGGCCGTCCGTTCCAGCCTGTCCCACCGCGAAAGGCGTGTTGCCGGTCTTCCTGAGCGCCTTCTCTACGCGCCCCGGTTCCATAGCCCCTCCCAGGGCAGGCTCCAGCTCAAAGGGGCCTGTGCGGACTATGACCGGCTCCGGCAGCAGGCCGCTGTCGATCCGCAGCGTCAGGTATGACCCTCCGCCGTCCCCGGTCTTGCACCCCAGAAGACAGCCGATCTCCGTCTTTCTCGAGAACTTCCCCGACTGATAGCTTTTGCCGGAAAAAGACCTGCGGGCAGCTTCCAGCTGTTCCTTGGAGGAAAGCCGGTACAGCCGGTCACCGTGGCTGACCATGCCTTTGATGTCTCCGATCCGGGTCAGGCCGCCCTTCAGCTCCCTGTAGTAGGTGACGATGTTGCCGGTGACGTTTTCCCCGTGAATTTCAACTCCATCGCCTATCGACAATTTATGATATAACTTGACATCGACCAGCTGTCCGCCGGGTACTCTCCGGACCACCTTTCCGATGGGTATCCCTCTGTGCTTGGGAATCGCGCCGGCCATCAGCCCTCTGCCCGGGTCCCCGTCATAATAGCCTTCCGTAAAACCGCCCCGGTTGAAGATCTGCTCCAGGGCCTCCCGATCCGCCGGGTCGACGGCGTAATGGCCCTGGCTGTAGTAAAGGTCCAGATATTTCCGGTAGACCGAGGTGACCACCGCCACGTATTCCGCCGACTTCATCCGCCCTTCGATCTTCAGGGATGCGGCGCCCGCCTCTGCCAATTCCCCGATATGATCGATGAGGCAGAGATCCTTCGGGCTCAGCGGGTGGGCGAAGGTACGCAGCAGGCGGCCCTCTTCGTCAAAGGACTTATAGGGCAGACGGCACGGCTGGGCGCACTGCCCCCGGTTGCCGCTGCGGCCGCCGAAGTACCGGCTCATCTGGCACTGGCCTGAATAGCAGATGCAAAGGGCTCCGTGGACAAAGACTTCAATTTCCGTATCGGTTCCATGGCATATCTCCCTGATCTCATCAAAGGACAGCTCCCGGGCCAGCACCACGCGGCTGCAGCCCAGACGCCGGGCCGCTTCCACACCGCGCAGGTCGTAAACGGATCCCTGAGTGGACAGGTGCAGCTCAAAATCGGGCAGCTGCTGACGCAGCAGCATGGTCAGCCCCAGATCCTGGACGATCAGCGCGTCTACGCCGATTTCATAGAGAAAAGCCGCGTAGTCCAGGGCCTCCTGCATCTCTTCGTCGGCGATCAGGGTATTCATGGTCACGTAGACCTTCACCCCTCTCTTGTGAGCGAAGTCCACGGCCTCTTCCATTTCCTCATCGTCAAAATTGCCCGCGTGAATCCGGGCGTTAAACGCTTTTCCGCCCAGATAGACGGCGTCCGCTCCGTTTTCAACCGCCGCGATCAGCTGGGCGGAGCCTCCGGCAGGTACTAAAAGTTCACATTTTTTCATGGTATCTCTCTGTTTCTATCAATATTTCTTTCCTTTTCCTATCATACTATTTTCAGGAGGTTATGGCAACTATGTTAAAAATATTGATCGCAATTTTTGTTCTGACCGCGGCATTTCTGCTCCGCAGCGCGCTCATTCCCATGGTCATCGGCGTCGGCATCGCCGCTGTTCTGGACCCCTATGTGGACTGGCTCGCGGCAAGACTGGGCGGCAGGCGGCTGGCCGCCGTATGCCTGGCCTACGTCACGGTTCTGGCGGCGGTGGTTCTGATCATTCTGGCCTTTGCCGACCTGGTCGCCGGCAGGCTGGCATCTGGTTCTCTGCAGGACGCCCTGGCCGCTCTGCGGGCCTACTATCTGAAATACCGGGGCGTGCTGACAGAGCTGACCGGTCTTTCTTTCAAAGCCCCTGCCCTGGGTCCGCTGCTTCAAAGCTTCGGCGGCGGAGCCGCCAGGTTCCTGGTAGGCATGGTGGCAGGCGCCTACCTGCTGCTGGACAAGGCCTATTTCCTTCGCCTCGGCAATAAGATCATGCACCTGTTCCTGAGCCAGAGAGTTCACGGCATCGTCCGCGAGCTGCTGCTGGAATCAGGCCAGGTCATCGCGTCTTTTCTCAGGGGCGTCTTCATCGATTCCGTCATCGTAGCCTTCCTGTCCTCCACAGTCCTGTCCCTGCTCCAAGTGGACTTCGCTGTCTTTATCGGCTGCTTCGCAGGGCTGGCCAACGTGATCCCCTACTTCGGCCCTGTGCTGGGCATCGTGCCTGCCGCTGCGTCCGCCTTCCTGTCCGGCGGCCTGTCAAAGGCCGTTCTGGCGGCTATTTCCCTCTTCATCGTACAGCAGGTGGAATCCAGCTTCATCTATCCCAGGATCATCGGAAAATCCACAGGCCTCCACCCGCTCTTCGTACTGGCCGCCGTTTCCGCCGCCGGCTCCGCGGGCGGAATCGTCGCCATGATTCTGGCGGTGCCGGCGGCCGGTATCCTCAAAGTCCTGCTCTGCAAGTGGGCGGAAGCCCAGTGACCGCCACCGAAAGGGCTTCCAAAGGCCTCCCCGGAAGGCAGCCATAGAGAGCCGAGGGATCAGAAGCGGCCAGCCGTCGGCTTTCGCCGCAATTTTGCCGCAAATGAAGGCCGCCCCGGGAATCGGTGAGATTTCCGGGGCGGCCTTCAGAAGGGTAATTTTTATAACGCAAGGTTATCTCTTGTTGCTTCTTCTCCAGATTTTCTGCTCTTCAGCAGCTTTGATCAGATCGTCTCTGAAATCCGGATGCGCGATATCGATGATCGCTTCTGCTCTCTGCCATGTAGCCTTGCCTGGCAGAACAGCTACGCCGTATTCTGTTACCATGTACGGTGCCTGAGTTCTCGGCGTGGTGATCACATCGCCCTGCGTAAACTTGGCGATGATGTTGGAGCTGCGTGTTCCGTCTTTGCCCACTCTGCTGGACGGGAATGCCAGGAACGCCTTTCCTCCAGGACACTCCAGACCGCCGGTGACGAAGTCAAGCTGTCCGCCGGTTCCGCTGATGTGGCGGGTTCCCGCTGTCTCGGAGCAAACCTGTCCATAAAGGTCCATAGAAATGCAGCTGTTGATGGATACGAACTTTTCATGCTGTCTCAGAGTTGCCGGATCGTTTACGTAAGCCATCGGCGCGGATACGATCATCTGGTTCTCGTTCAGGAAATCATACAGCTCTCTGGAACCGCTGCAGATGGAGAATACGCCTTTGCCTTTGTCGATGTTCTTCTTTTTGTCGGTAAGCTTTCCGGACTCATACAGCTTCAGATATCCGTTGGACATCAGCTCTGTATGCATACCCAGATCCTTCAGGTCGGAATCCGCGATGAGCATGCCCAGGCAGTCCGGCATACCGCCGATACCCAGCTGCAGCGTAATGCCGTCTTCCAGGTAAGGGAAAATGTATTCCGCGATCTGTCTGTCGATGTCGGACGCTTTTCCTACCGGCGTCGTCGCGATCTCACAATCGGACTCAACGATCAGGTCTACATCAGAGATATGGATGTGGTCCGTGCTCTTTCCGAAGATCTTCGGCATGTTCGGGTTGACCTCAACGATGATGGTCTTCGCCTGGCTCAGCATTTCCTGCATACAGCAGTTGGTCAGGCCAAAGTTGAAGTTGCCGTACTTGTCCATCGGCGCTACCGTGATCATAGCCACGTCTACAGGAGCGAAGCCCTTCGTGTAGTATCTGCCGCAGTGTCTGAACAGCATCGGGTTGTAAAAGGCTCTTCCCTGGTCCGCGTATTTGCGATCCAGTCCGGAAGTATGCCACAGGTTGTATGTAAAAGATTTCATTTCCGGGTCTTTCTCGACAACCTGAACCGGCTTCATGCTGATCGCGTGTCTGATCTTGACATCCTTTACTTCACCGGCTCTATCGCCCAATGCGTTGTCCAAAGCTGTCGGGAAGGAACATGTCTGGCTGTAGTCGACCCAGTCGCCGTCCTTGACAACCTTGACGGCCTCTTCCGGTGTCCGTAATTTTTCCTTATACTCCTTTAAATAGTCCATCTTTCTAATTTTCCTTTCCTCAATCTGTTAATTTTCTAACAATTCTAGTATTTCTATTATACAACAAATTGCGGCAAAAGCCTAGCCCTAAATTCAAATATTTTGTGTTTTTTTCTAACAAAAAGTTAGAAATGGGCGAATTGAGAGAAATTTTAACGGATCCGAATCTCCGCCGCCGGTATCTTCCCGATCCATCTCTCCAGGCGGTCCATGGCCTCGCGCAGGGTCTCCATGCTGTAACAGCAGGAAATCCGCACATGGCCTTCTCCATCAAAGCAGCTGCCCGGCGTCAGCGCCAGACCCGCCTCCTCTATGAGCCGCAGGCAGAAGGTCTCGCTGTCCATGCCGAAGGCTTTGATGGAGGGAAACAGGTAAAACCCGCCCTGCGGCGTCTCCACGTCCAAACCCATCTTCCGCAGTCTGTCCCATACATACCGGCCGCGCTGCCGGTAGGATTCCCGCATGGCCGACGGGTCCTGTTCCAGAGCGGTGACGCAGGCCGGCTGCAGGAAGGACGGCACCGACACCACGTTGAACTGATGCGCCGGCTCCATGGCGCGGATCAAAGGCAGATCCCCCATGAGCCATCCCATACGCCACCCCGTCATGGCGTAGGGCTTGGAAAAGCTGTCGACCACGATGACCCGGTCCCGCATGTCCCCAAAGGCCGCAAAGGACCGGTAGGACGGATCAAAGGCCAGCTGGCCGTAGACGTCGTCACAGATGACGAAGATGTCCCGGTCCCGGAGCACCCGGTGCAGTTCTTCCAGGGTCTCCCGGCTGTAAATCCTGCCGGAAGGATTTCCCGGCGAATTGAGGATCACCGCCTTTGTCCGCGGCGTCAGGGCCCGTTCCAGATCCCCGGGCCGCAGCTGAAAGCCGGTGTCCGACGTATCCACCTTCACCGTCTCCCCGCGCAGCATGGCGATGATCGACCCGTACAGCCCAAAGGCGGGAACCGGCACGACGACCTGATCCCCCGGCTCTAAGATGGAAAACAGAGCCGTATAGAGGGCTTCTGTAGCGCCCGCCGTGACGATGACCTCCTGGGCGCTGTAGTCATAGCCCCATCTGCGCCTGCTGAAATCAGCGATGGCCTGTCTCAGCTCCGGGTATCCCGCGTTGGGCGGATAATGGGTCAGATTCCGGTCCAGGGCCTGGGCCGCCGCGGCTTTGACCGGCTCCGGCGTGGCAAAGTCCGGCTCTCCCAGGGTCAGACTGATGCAGCCCTCTCTGGCCGCCGCCAGAGCCGCAAACCTGCGGATACCGCTTTCCGGCACCGCCGCCAGGGCCGGATTCATGCGCCGGCGCATATCCCCGCGCGGCCTCCCATCTCCGGACTGCCGCGCGTCCACAGTCGGTCTCCCGTCCCCGGACGTTCTCATATCCCCGCGCTGTCTCTCAGCCATACGCACCTACAGCTTTCTCAGGGCATTGACGATATCCGTCTTTTTCTTCGTGCCCTGGTCCTTTTCTTTGATCACCCTTGCCGGAAGCCCCGCGACCACACAGCCGTCCGGCACATCCTCGATGACCACCGAGCCGGCGGCCACCACAGCGCCCTTACCCACGTGCACGCCTTCCAGAACCACAGCGTTGGCCCCGATCATCACGTCGTCCTCCACCGTGACCGGCTTCGCGCTGGCCGGTTCAATCACCCCTGCCAGGACAGCGCCCGCGCCGATGTGGCACCGCTCACCGACGATGGCCCGTCCGCCCAGCACAGCGCCCATGTCCACCATGGTTCCTTCCCCGACCACGGCCCCGATGTTGATCACCGCGCCCATCATGATCACCGCGTTCCTGCCGATCTCCGCCTGCTCCCGAATGATGGCCCCCGGCTCGATGCGGGCCGGGATTTCCTTCAGATCCAGCAGAGGGATTGCGCTGTTGCGGCAGTCGTTCTCCACCGCCAGCTCCTCGATCTGCCCCCGAGAAGCCGCCAGCACCGGCTGTATCGCCTTCCAGTCTCCGAATACGATCTGGTCCCCGGCCCCAAAGCACTTGCACCCCGGAAAGTCTATTTCCGGCGTCCCCTGCTTCCTGCGCAGGTACACCTTCACCGGCGTCTTCTTTTCTGACTCACTGATGTAATTTATGATCTCTTCCGCGTTCATCTATGTTCTCCTTCTGTCTCATCAAATAATAGCTGCTCAAAGGTATAATACCCCGGCCCGCGTCCCGCAAGCCGTTCCGCGCTGTAAAGGGCGCCCCTGGCGAAGATGCTGCGGCTGGCCGCGCTGTGCCGCACCTCCAGCGTTTCATCTTCTCCGAAGAACTGGACGCTGTGGGTTCCGGCCTCCGTGCCGCCCCGCAGGACATGGACGCCGATCTCCGACGTTCCTCTCCGGCAGAGTCCGTGCCGCCCGTACACCGGTTCCAGCTCTCCCGCCGGGTCCAGCGCCTCCAGCAGCGCTTTCGCCGTTCCGCTGGGCGCATCTGCCTTCTGACGGTGGTGGGTCTCCACCAGCTCCGCGTCAAAGCCGCCATTTAATAGATATGCGCCGCAGTCCCGTAAAATCCGTTTCATTACGGCAACGCCCATGGAATAATTCGCGCTGTACAGCACCGGCGCGGCCTCTCCCAAACGCCTGAGGACTTCCGCCTGCTCCGCCGAGTAGCCTGTGGTCCCGCAGACCAGAGGGGTTCCCGTACGCCTCACATAACCGGCCACCGCGGGCAGCGCCGACGGTGAAGAGAAGTCTATGACCACGTCCGCTTCATCAAAGGGTGTCCGTCCGGGGTTTCCGTCAGCGTCGAAAGCATCGGCGTTTTGGGTCGTATCTTCTGAATTGAGGGCCGCCGTGACCCTGTGGCCCCGGCTCTCCGCCAGGAGGCGGATCTCCCTGCCCATCTTTCCGTTTCCGATCAGGAGGATTCTCACAGCAATCCCACCCTTCTCATGGAGCCGGCCAGATTCTGCCGCGCGCCCTCGCTCATGGCGTACAGCGGCATCCGCATCTGTGCGCTGCACCTGCCCATCAGATCCAGAGCCGTCTTCACCGGAATCGGATTGACCTCCGTAAACAGATTGTTGATCAGCTCCAGATAGGCCAGCTGCATGCGGGAAGCCGTATCCGCGTCTCCTTCCAGATAGGCCATGACCATCTGGTGGGTCTCCGACGGCAGGATATTGGCCAGCACCGAGATGACGCCCCTGGCCCCGATGGACAGCAGCGGCACCGTGATATCGTCGTTTCCGCAGTACATGACGAAGTCGTCGCTGAGCAGCCGGGCAATTTTGACAGCGTAGCTCATATCGCCGGAGGCCTCTTTGATGCCGCAGATCCTTGGATGCCGGGACAGACGTTCCACCACGCTGACCGGAATATTGCAGCCGGTCCTGCCGGGCACATTGTACAGCAGGCACGGGATATCCACCTGGTCCGCGATATCGGCAAAGTGACGGTACATGCCTTCTTCATTAGCTTTGATATAGTAGGGAGAGATCAGGAGAAGGCCGTCAGCGCCAAGCTCCTGGAATTTCAGGCTCCGCTCCAGCATGGCCTGGGTGCAGTTGGAGCCGCTTCCGGCGATGACCGGGATCCGTCCGCCTACCCGCTCCACGGTAAAGCGGCAGACCTCGTCGTCTTCCTCCTGAGTCATGGTGGCGCTTTCGCCGGTAGTCCCCAGGGTGACGATACCGTCCGTACCGTTTTCCAGATGCCAGTCGATCAGCTGGCCCAGCCTTTCAAAATCAGGGTTTCCCTCCTGGTCAAAGGGTGTGACCAGGGCAACGATAGATCCGTTGAGTTGACTAAAATTGTTCATGATTGTTCCTACCTTTCGTTTCTTGTCTTGGGTCAATTCCAGTAATGCCGAATTCAGATAGGAGTGCAAAGAAAATTTGTCGCTAGCAAACAAAAAGACAGGCGCAAGGCCTGCCGTAGGATTCGATTCGATAAAGCTTGTATTCTGCGTAAAAGCGCTTTAAAAAACAAAACACAAAAGTAATCAAACGTTCCGACAGCACTCCTGCAAGAGCCCATTACTTAAAAGCTCCTGCAGACAGTTCTATGGATATTCTCCATAGCCCCACCCTGCAGACATACCTGCCTGCAGAGTTCGGCGGAATTGCTGTTAGCTGCGATCCTTGCCCGTCGGCTCCCGCAGTAACGTCGTTTCCGCGACCTCTATCACGTTCACTAGATTAACACAGATATAGTCTGTTGTCAACAGATTTTTTGTTTTTTTAAACAAATAATTGATTTTTTCTTCGTGATAATTTATAATTCCTCTATAAAACGTTTTTGAGATAACCTGACAACCTTGAAAGGAGACCATTATGACACGATTACAGGCTGAGCGGCAGACCGAAACCCGGGACCAGCTGCTGACACGCTACCGCAGGCAGCTCCACCAGATTCCGGAGCTGGACTTTGATCTGCCAAAGACCCACGCGTTTCTGAGGGAGGTCCTGTCCAAATACAGCTGCCGCCTTACCTCGCCCAGCCCATCTTCCCTGTGCGCCTGGTTTGATCTGGGAAGGGAGGATACCATCGCCTTTCGCGCCGACATGGACGCCCTTCCCATCGAAGAAAAGACCGGCGCGCCCTACCAATCCCTCCACCCCGGCAAAATGCACGGCTGCGGCCACGACGGACACATGGCCATGGTTCTCGCGCTGGCAGAGCGCATAGAGCGGAGCAGGGCCTCTCTGCCCCACAACGTGCTGCTGATCTTCCAGCCCGCTGAGGAGACCGAGGGCGGCGCGGAGAGCATCGCGGACAGCGGCATCCTGGAAGAGGTAAACTGCATCCGCGTCTTCGGCTGCCACCTGTGGCCGGACCTGCCTGCTGGCGTCATCGGCAGCCGCCCGGGTCCTCTCATGGCCAAGAGCAGCGAGGTGGAGGTGGAGATCACGGGGCTGTCCTCCCACATCGCCAAAGCCAGCCAAGGGCGGGACGCCATGGCCGCAGGCGCGCAGTTCCTGACCCGGGTCTACGAAATGGAGGAGCGAGAGCTGCCGAAGGAGGTCTTCCGCCTGCTGAAATTCGGCATCTTTGAGAGCGGAACCGCCTGCAACGCCATCAGCGCCAGAACCTGGCTGAAGGGCAGCCTGCGGGTCTTCGACCTGGAGGTCTTCGATTTTATCAAAGGCCGCATGGAGGCCATCGCGTCCCAAATCCAGGAGGAGACAGGATGCGTCTTCCAGCTTCGCTTTTCCAGCGGCCATCTTCCCCTGCTGAACACGCCGGAGCTGTTTTCTCAGGTGACGGCCGCCCTGCCCGGCTGGGTCCAGCTGCTGCCGGAACCGTCCATGACCAGCGAGGACTTCTCCTACTACGGCACCCGCTGCCCCATCTTTTTCTTCTTTTTGGGGCTGGGCACCGGCACGCCGCTCCACGCCGACACCTTTGACTTTGACGAAGCCGTATTGTCCAGGGGTCTGGCCTTCTATGAGCGGCTGCTCACACTTTAGCTTCACACGACCTTTAGCTTCATACGATGACAAAAGCGGACGCATCCTGGACTGCGCCCGCTTTCGCTTTTCTCTATCCTAAATGTTAAGCCTCTTTTTCCGCTTTGCCCTCTGCCTGGCGCTTCCGCGCGAGAAGATCCGCGTACTTCTCCTTTACGATGGAAGTCCAGAGCTCCGCATTTTTGATGCCGCAGTCTGCCGGTTCAAAGACCGGATCCAGCCCCAGCTTCTTCTGTCTCTCGTAATCCTTCAGGATACGGACAGCCTGGCTGGACAGCACCAGAAGCGCGATCAGGTTGATCCAGCACATGATGCCTACGCCGATATCAGCCAGGTTCCACGCCGCTGTGGAGGATCTGGTAGCGCCGAAAAGAACGATGGCGACGATGACCACGCGAAGCAGCGTTACGACAACGTTTCTGGTCTTTTCACCCGCGTTTTTCATGATGTATGACGCGTTGGTGTCCGTGTACAGGACGAAGGACAGCAGCGTCGTAAACGCGAAGAAAAATACGGCGATGGCGATGAAGGCAGAGCCTACGCCAGGGAAGACGGAGTCGATGGCCGCCTGGGTATAGCCGGTGCCTGCTGATACGCCCGGCAGCGCTTCCACCAGCATTTCCCCTGTCTTTTCATTGGTGATATTGTACATGCCTGTGGACAGGATCATAATAGCCGTAGCTGTGCAGACGAAGAGGGTGTCCACATATACGGAGAAGGACTGAGCCAGTCCCTGCTTCGCCGGGTGGGAAACCTCTGCCGCCGCCGCCGCGTGAGCGCCGGAGCCGTAGCCCGCTTCGTTGGAGTAGATGCCTCTCTTGACGCCCCACATGACAGCGCTTCCCCAGATAGCGCCGTAGAAGGCGTTCAGGTTGAAGGCGCAGCCGAAGATCAGTCCGAACATCTCCGGAATCCGCTTGAAGTTGATGCACAGAATGATCAGAGCCAGTATGATGTAGATGATGGCCATGACCGGCACGATCAGCTCAGAAACGCGGCCCAGCCTCTTGCTGCCGCCGAAAGCGACCAACGCGACGCACACTGCCATGACAACGCCGGCGATCCAAGGATTCAGGCCGAAAGCGTTATGGGCCGCTTCCGCGAAGTTAAACGCCTGGATGGTCGGTCCGGTAATGCCGTTGGCCAGCACCGCCGCAAAAGCGAAGATCAGGGCAAACACCTTTACGCCTGTGCCTCTCTCTATGTAGTAGGCAGGTCCGCCTTTGTACTCGCCGTCGATCTTCAGCTTGTACACCTGCGCCAGAGAGCTTTCCGCGAAAGCCGTGCCTGCGCCGATAAACGCGATGATCCACATCCAGAAGATGGCGCCCGGGCCGCCGAAGCAGATGGCTGTAGCCACACCGGCGATGTTTCCCACGCCTACGCGGCCGCCGAGAGCCAGCGCGAAGCTCTGGAAGGACGACATTCCCTCGCTGCTGGTCTTCTCTCCCTTCTTCTTATCCTTGCCCAAAAGGAACCTGACCATGTCCTTGATCAGCCTGAGCTGCGGAAATCTCATCCTCAAAGAGAAATAAAGACCTGTGCCAAGGGCCAGTACGATGAGGGGTATGGCCCAGATAATGTTGTAAAGCTGTGTAGTCAGTTGGTCTAAAAAATTCATTCTTTTCCTCCTGCAATAAATCCGTGAAACTTAAAAAAACTTGAGTAAAACTATCTTGACAACATATTAACAAAGCGTCTCAAAAAAACTCAAAAAACCTCACAAAAAATCGGGGGAATTTTCCGAATGTTCCCCCGACACAGAATTCTTGTTTATTTCACGTCTCTTCAGGCCCTATTTCAGGGACTTCCGATAGAGCAGCAGGCCCTCTACGAACTTGGAAATGTTGACCCTTCCGCCGCCGCTGCTGCGGCCTTTGATGAATTCCATCTCATCTTTGATGTTTTTAAAATCGAAGACATAGTTGGCGTAGACCTGGAAGACCTCGTTGCTGTAGTCGTCGATGCCCAGATTGGCCACGTTGGTCAGGCCTTTTTTGATCGCCCGCCTGATGCGCTGTTCCAGGTTCTTTGACGTCTCGCCCTTCTCCTCCGCCACCTTTACCAGCACGTCCCTGCTGTATTCCGCGCCGCTGCTGATCAGGTACTGGCAGATGGACAGGATGTCCGCCGTACCCTTCTCTCCCAGCATGCCCAGCAGGCCGAGAAAGAGGTTGATCTCGTGAACGCCGTCATCTTTCGGCGTTTCCTGAGCCTTGCTCCGTTCCTCCTCGGCGAAGATGCCGCGGATGTTGCTGACGATGCTGTTCATTCTGATCTTTTCCGCCACATTCCCCAGAACCTTTTCCACCTCTATGACGTTGATGGGCTTGCTGATGAAAAACTCCACCCCCGCGTTGTAGGCCTGCTCGATCATGCCCTTGTCTGAGACCTTGGAAATCATGACGAAGCTGATGTCACCGCGGAGCGCCTTCACCCGCTGGACCAGCGTGATGCCGTCCATTTTGCTCATCAGCAGATCTGAAAGCACGATGTCCGGCCGCAGAGCGATGATCTCGTCTATGGCTTTCTCCGGCTCGGTGCTGTAGCCGGCCACCTCCCCCAGGTTCCGGCTCTCTAAAATATTCTCCAGCGTCTTCACGACGCCGATCTCGTCGTCAACAATGTAATACCGCATCATTTGCCATCGCCTCTTTCCTCAAACGCGTCCTTGGGCATGGTCAGCGTGAACTGGGTAAACCTGCCCACTTCGCTTTCCACGCGGATGCTGCCGTGAAAATAGTTTTCCACATAGTCCTTCACCACCGTCAGTCCGACGCCTCTCTGCACATTTCCCGTTCTGGCGTCGAACTTGGTCGAATATCCGTCGAAGAAGATGGTTTCCATATCCTCTCCGCGGATGCCCGGCCCGTTGTCCCGGACCAGAAGCAGATAGGCTTCTCCTTCTTCCTTTACGGTCACCGTCACTCTGCCCTCCGCCGGCGCGATGGCCTCCGCCGCGTTGAGCACCAGGTTCCGCACCACCGACATCATCTTGAAGTACTCTCTGACCTGGAACTCCACCCGGATCCTCGTAACGATCTCCACCTTGTATTCCCTGCGCTTAAACACGCTCTGCAGGTTTCCCTTTTCGATATGGACGATGTCTCTGATGTTCAGGCTGCCTTCATCGGCGTGATTGATGAAGGTATCCTTCAGCACGTCCACAATGCCCAGATAGTCTCCTTTGATCTCGTGGGCGTTCTTTGAAATATCCAGCGCGCAGGATTTCAGCTCTTCGTCCACGTCCAGCCGCTCCATGGCCTTATACAGATAAAAGGCCTGCTTCATCAGGGTCTCGATCTCCGCGGCGTTTTTGTCCATGACGTAGAGCTCGTTCTCAAAGATGGACTCCTGCACGATGAGCCTCCGGTATTCCCTGTCGTGTTCCTCGTCCACCAGCAGGTTGGAATAGGTCTCCATGGCCAGAAGTATGGTCTGCACCAGCACCGTGCGGCAGAGGGCGATCAAAAATAAATAGACCACGTTTTCCGGCGTGATCAGGCTGGCTCCCTGCTGTACGCTCCGCACGGCCAGCTCCATCATGTTGGAGAGAAAGTCGCAGGCCAGGGCCACATAGGCAAAGTTCCGTATGCTCTTAGGCGCCCTGATGATGTACTTGTAGATCAACGGATAGAACAGCCCGTAGGCGAAGAAAAAGGTCATGTCCGGAACGACCAGGGCCGCCGCCTCTGACAGGGCCTCTCCCTCCAGCACCTGTATCAGCAGCCTTACCAGCGGGGAGAAGATGCCGGAACAGAAGGCCACATACCGGGCCGACAGATCCTCATAGCAATAGATGAAGATGGCCATGACCAGAACCGACATGGCGATGATGAATCCATCGGTCAGGAAATTGAACCTGATCTGCGCCGCCAGCGAAACGAAGATGGCAATATATATGGTCTTTTTGATCTTTCTCATGATATCAGTTCCTGTCCCTGCCTCGATGTGTCAACTTTGTATACCTATCTTACCTCTAATATTAAATTTTTTCAATGTATTTTTTCAGAGCCAGCGCCTCCGGCCCCATCTGGCGCGGGAAAAATGCATAATCATACGCCGCGTGACGCGGCGTGGAAAAAGCCGCGGGCGGCAGAGCTATCCTCCGCCGTCCGCAGCCGCAGTTTCTTTATCACGATCTGTCATTATCCTACAGGGCCGCGTATTCCAGCTTCACGCCGTTCTTTTTCTGTCTTACCGCCTTGGCAAAGGCCCAGGCGGTGTCCATGCAGGTCAGCACCGGCAGACCGTGCTCGATGGCCTGACGGCGGATCGGGAAGGTATCAGCGCCGACGCGGTTGATGGCCTTCGGCGTATTGATGACGATGCGGATCTGCTCCCCGATAAGCGGTATCACGTCGCCGTATTCGACCACGGAGGCGGCGATGCCGTGGCTCTGCAGGAAGGCTGCCGTTCCCTCAGAAGCGCAGAGCCTAAAGCCCATGTCCGCATAGGCTTTGATGATCTCGGCGCTCTCCGCCGTCTTGTCGTGATCCTTCAGAGACACGAACACGTCTCCGCAGACAGGGATCTCCATGCCCGCGCCGAGGAAGCCCTTGTAGATGGCCCTGTCCAGATCCTGGTCGATGCCCAGCACCTCACCGGTGGACTTCATCTCCGGTCCCACGGCCACATCCACATCTGTCAGCTTGGCGTCAGAGAACACCGGAATCTTCACCGCGTAATAATCCTGGGCGGGATAGATGCCTGTGCCGTAGCCCAGTTCGGACAGCTTCTTTCCCGTCATCACCGCCACGGCCAGGCGCACCATGGGAACCTTTGTCACCTTGCTGAGGATCGGCACGGTACGGGACGCCCTCGGGTTCACTTCAATGACGTAGATCTTCCGGCCGTCCCAGGCGTACTGGATGTTGACCAGCCCTACCACGTGAAGGGCCCGGCAGATCCGCTTTGTCGCCGACGCCAGCTGTTCTATGACCTCCTCCGGCAGGCTGTAGGCCGGATACACCGTGCAGCTGTCGCCGGAGTGGACGCCGGTCCGCTCTATGTGCTCCATGATGCCCGGAATCAGCACGTCCTCTCCGTCAGCCACGGCGTCCACCTCGATCTCCTTGCCCTCTACGTACTTGTCGATGAGCACAGGATGCTCGTGGGACAGCTTGACGGCCTCCTTCAGGTACTTGACCAGCTCCTCGTCGGAGTAGACCACCTGCATGGCCCTGCCGCCGATGACAAAGGACGGGCGCACCACCAGAGGGTAGCCCAGCCGCTCCACGGCCTCAAAGGCTTCTTCTCTGGTCCTGACAGCGCAGCCCTTCGGCGTATCGATATCCAGCAGATCCAGGAGGTTGGCGAATTTCTCCCGATCCTCGGCCAGGTCGATGTATTTGTTCTGGGTGCCCAGGATTTTGATGCTGCGGGCGGCCAGCCTGGAAGCCAGGTTCAGCGAGGTCTGCCCGCCGAACTGGAGGATCACGCCTTCTGGATGCTCCTGCTTGATCACGTTCATCACGTCGTCGGTGTGCAGCGGCTCAAAGTACAGTTTGTCCGCCGTGTCAAAGTCGGTGCTGACCGTCTCAGGGTTGTTGTTGATGATGATGGATTCGTAGCCCAGCTCCTTCAGGGCCCACACGCCCTGGACGCAGCAGTAATCAAACTCGATGCCCTGCCCGATCCGGATCGGACCGGAGCCTACGACCAGGATCTTCTCGTGAGAGCTCTTTACGGTTTCGTTCTCGCCGCCGTAGCTGGAATAGTAGTACGGCGTCACCGCGTCGAACTCTCCCGCGCAGGTATCCACCACCTTGTACACAGGGTAGATATCGTGATACAGACGGATATCCTGCAGAACCTCCCGGCCGATGCCGGTCAGAGCCAGGATCTCGTCGTCGGTAAAGCCTCTGGTTTCCGCCTCTCTGATCAGCTCCGCCGTGACGCCGGGGCCGTCTGGGGAGGCGGCAGCCTTCAGAGTCTTCTCCAGACGGACGATCCCTTCCACCTTGCAGAGGAACCAGCGGTCGATCTTCGTCAGGGCGAAGATGTCCTCCACGTCCGCCAGGTTCCGGCGAAAGGCCTCCGCGATGCAGAAGATCCTCTCGTCGTCGCAGGCCTGCAGCTTTTCCATGAGCCGCCGGTCTGAAAGGCCGGTCACGTAAGGAATCCTGAGGCCGGTCCCCTCCACCTCCAGCGCGGCGATGGCCTTCAGCAGGGCGCTCTCAAAGTTCCGGTCTATGGCCATGATCTCACCGGTGGCCTTCATCTGGGTCCCCAGCCTTCTGGAAGCCGTGCGGAACTTGTCAAAGGGCCATTTAGGGAATTTGACCACGCAGTAGTCCAGGGCGGGCTCAAAGCAGGCGCTGGACCCCTGGGTCACGTAATTCTTCAGCTCGTCCAGGCTGTAACCGATGGCGATCTTGGCCGCGATCTTGGCGATAGGATAGCCCGCGGCCTTTGATGCCAGCGCCGAGGACCTGCTGACCCTTGGGTTGACCTCGATGACGATGTACTCGTCCCTGTCCGGATTCAGCGCGAACTGGACGTTGCAGCCGCCTTCGATCTCCAGACTGCGGATGATGGCCAGAGAGGCGTCCCGCAGCATCTGATACTGGCCGTCGGTCAGTGTCTGGGTCGGCGCCACTACGATGCTGTCGCCGGTATGTACGCCTACTGGGTCCAGGTTTTCCATGCTGCAGATGATGATGCAGTTGTCCTTTCCATCCCTGATGACCTCATACTCCACTTCCTTCCATCCCGCTACAGATTTCTCCAGCAGGATCTGTCCGATGGCGCTCTTCTCCACGCCCAGCTGGCAGAAATGGGCCAGCTCCTCTTCATCGTGGGCGATGCCTCCGCCGGTGCCGCCCAGCGTATAGGCCGGACGGATGATGACGGGATAGCCGATCTCCCCGGCAAAGGCTCTGCACTCCTCCAGGTCGGAGGCGATAATGCTGGGCGGGATCGGCTGGCCGATGGACAGCATCAGCTCCTTGAAGGCCTCCCGGTCCTCCGCCTTGTGGATGCTATCTTTGTTGACGCCCAGCAGCCTGGCGCCGTACTTCTCAAAGACCCCTTTTTCATCCAGGGCCATGGCAAGATTCAGCCCGGTCTGACCGCCAAAGCCGGCCAGAACTCCCTCCGGACGCTCCATCTCCAAAATCCGCGTCACCGCGTCCTCCGTGATGGGCTCCAGATATACTTTGTCCGCGATCCCCTGGTCCGTCATGATGGTGGCCGGATTGCTGTTGATCAGAATGGTCTCGATCCCCTCCTCGCTGATGGCCTTGCAGGCCTGTGTCCCCGCGTAGTCGAACTCGGCCGCCTGTCCGATGACGATGGGTCCGGAACCGATGATCAAAACCTTTTTCAGTGTAAAATCTCTAGGCATTACAACCTTCCCCCTTTCATCAGATCGATAAATTTGTCAAAGAGATAGCCGGTATCGTTGGGCCCCGGGTTGGATTCCGGGTGGAACTGGACGGAAAAGACCGGCTTTGACAGATGGGCCATGCCCTCTACGGTTCCGTCGTTTAAGTTCAGGTGGGTCACCTCCAGCCCCTTCAGCATGATGCTCTCCGCCTGAACGGCGTAGCCGTGGTTCTGGCTGGTGATATAGCTCCGGCCGGTGTCCTTGTCCAAAACGCCGTGGTTGCAGCCCCTGTGGCCGTACTTCATCTTATAGGTGCGGCCGCCGCAGGCCAGGGCGATGAGCTGATGGCCCATGCATATGCCGAAGATTGGCATCTGGTCCGGCCCGTAATTGCTGTTGGTGATCAGCTTTTCCACCACGGTGATGGCCTCCCCGGCCGCCTCCGGATCCCCCGGCCCGTTGGTCAGAAAGACGCCGTCCGGCTTCGCCGCCAGAATGGTCTTCGCCTTGGTGCCGTAGGGATAGATGGTCAGGTCGCAGCCCCTGGCCTCAAGCTCCCTGAGAATGCTCTCCTTGACCCCCAGATCCAGCACGGCTACATGGAGACGGCTGCCCGGCGATTTCCGCTCCGTCACCGCTTTGACCCCGGCGGACTTCATTTGATCTGAACAAAGGGTTTCAGCCGCGGCGATCCTTCTCACGGCATCCATGGACAGGTTTTCCGTGGAGATGACGCACTTCTGGCTGCCGGACTTTCGCAGTCTTCGCGTGATCTCCCGGGTGTCTATACCGTATACGCCCGGCACGTTCTGCTCCGCAAGCCACTGGTCCAGGGTCTTTTCTGACCGCCAGTTGCTGGGCGCAAAGCACACGTCCTGGGCTAAAACGCCGAAGGCGTGAATACGATCCGACTCAAAGTCGGTGCTGTTGACCCCGTAGTTTCCCAGCAGGGGATAGGTAAAGGTGATGATCTGCTCACTGTAGGACGGATCCGTCAGCGTTTTCTGATAGCCGGTCATGGCGGTGTTGAAGACCAGTTCCCCGACCCGGGTGGTCTCCGCGCCAAAACCCTTTCCTTTATATATGCTGCCGTCCTCTAAAAAAATCAGTCCTTTCATGGATGCCTCCTTCAGATTTCATGTTCTGAGGAATAAGTATACTACCAGAACGATAAATATGCAATACCAAATTTATAAATTTTCGTTTTTTGTTATTTTTATTGATTTACCCTCTTGATTTCCTCCTGAAGTTGTGGTATAGTACCTACATTGATTTATTTTTATTCAGACTTACAAATATTTATATAATTGCAGGAGGAAAGAAACATGGCAAAGGAAAAAATAGTTCTGGCTTATTCAGGCGGCCTGGACACATCGATCATCATCGCCTGGCTGAAAGAAAATTATGACTGTGAGGTCATCGCTGTATGCTGCGACACCGGTCAGAAGGAGGACTTCGACGCCATCGAGAAGAAGGCCTACGCCACCGGCGCCGACAAGGCCTACATCCTGAACATTCAGGAGGAATTCATCACCGATTACATCTATCCGACACTGAAGGCAGACGCCATCTATGAAAACGACTATCTGCTGGGCACCTCCATGGCAAGACCTTTACAGGCCAAGAAGATCGTGGAGATCGCCGAAAAGGAAGGCGCTTTTATCATCGCCCACGGCTGTACCGGCAAGGGCAACGACCAGGTGCGCTTTGAATCCACCATTCACGCCCTGAACCCGGCGATCAAGATCATCGCCCCTTGGAGAATCTGGGATCTGAAGTCCCGTGAGGAGTGCATAGAATATGCAAAGGCTCACAACATTCCGATCAGTCAGACCGTAGAAAAAATCTACTCCAGAGACGAGAACATCTGGCACATCAGCCACGAGGGCGGCAATCTGGAAAACCCATGGAACGAGCATAAGCCTGATATCCATGTGCTGTCCATCCCTCCTGAAGACGCGCCGGATCAGTCTACATACGTCGAGATCGACTTTGAACAGGGTATCCCTGTGGCCATCGACGGAGAAAAGCTGCCGCCGGTAGAGCTGCTGAAGAAGCTGAACAAGCTGGGCAGCGAAAACGGCATCGGCACCATCGATATCATCGAAAACCGTCTGGTCGGCATGAAGTCCAGAGGCGTGTACGAGACCCCGGGCGGAACCATTTTGTTCGCGGCTCATAAGGATCTGGAAAAGCTGATCTTAGACCGTGACACCCTGCAATACAGAAACATCGTATCCCAGAAGTTCGCCCAGCTGGTCTACGACGGCCTGTGGTTCACGCCGCTGCGCTCTGCCATCTCGGCCTTCGTCGACGAGACGCAGAAGTATGTCACCGGCACAGTTAGAATGAAGCTGTACAAGGGCACCGCATGGCCTGTCGCCAGCAAATCGCCGTACTCCCTGTACAACGAGGAGTTCGCCACCTTCAGCGCTGACGAAGTCTACGACCAGTCCGACGCGGAAGGCTTCATCAATCTGTTCTCCCTGCCGCTGAAGATCAGAGCTATCCAGAAGCAGAACCTGGAAGGTATTCCAGAGGCTCAGAAGGCGCTGCCGAAGAAGATCTTCAAGGGCGGTTCCTTTGTGGAATAAAACTGTGGAATAAATCTGTAGAATAAATCCGCAAAATAAATCTGTAAAATAAATTTATAGAATACATTTGTGGAATCACGCTAAGAGGCTCTCCATCACAGAGAGCCTCTATTTTGATTTTTTCAATATGACATTATGCGGATTTGATCTTTGATAACGGTTTACCTTTGATCGCCGTCCGCTTCCCCGCGCAGGCTCCTAACCAGCGACACGCAGCAGCCGACCATGATGAACAGGAACGGGAAGGCAACCACCAGAGAGACGGTCTGCACGGATTCCAGGCCTCCGGTCACCAGCAGGCCGATGGCCAGCAGGGATATAATGAAGCACCAGATGATCTTTCTGGTATTGGTCGGATTCTGATCTCCGTCGGAGGTGAATATGCCGAGAACGAAGGTCCCGGAATCCGCCGAGGTGATGAAAAAGGTGAACAGCAGCACGATGGCGATCACGGACAGAACCACGCCAAGGGGATACTCTCCCAGTACGATGAACAAAGCGGTCTCAGGTGTCGAAATGATCTCTCCCAGTTCTCCCTGGGTGAAGATGTTTTCCATAGCCAGGTGAATGCCTAGATTTCCGAAGATAGCGAACCAGATACAGGACACCGCCGTAGGAACCAGCAAAACGCCGATCATAAACTGACGAATGGTCCTTCCTCTGGAAATGCGCGCGATAAAGCTGCCGACAAACGGACCCCACGATATCCACCAGGCCCAGTAGAATACCCGCCAGCCGATGATCCAGGTGTTGTCCCCGTAGGTATGCAGCTTCAGGCTCTCCTTGACGATGCCGGAGAGATAGTCCCCAAGGCCGTTAATAAAGCTGTTTACGATCTCCAGCTTCGGTCCTACCAGAAAGGCCGCCGCAGCCAGCGCGATGGCCATGACCAGATTGATGTTGGACAGCAGCTTGATGCCTTTATCTACGCCGCTGACAGAGGAAATGGTAAACGCCACCGTCACCAGAGCGATAATGATGATCTGCGTTTTCAGCCCAAAGGGCAGGCCCGTCAGGTAGGATACGCCGCCGTTGATCTGCAGCGCTCCCAATCCCAAGGATGTAGAAATGCCCATGACTGTAATGACCACGGTAATGACGTCTATGGCTTTGCCTATACCGCCGTCGATGGCCCTTTGACCCAGAATCGGCACAAATACCCGGCTGAGCAGGTTCTTCTCCCCTTTTCGGAAGCTGAAATAGGCGATAGAAAGACCGATGACCGCATAGATGGCCCACGGATGCACGCCCCAGTGCATGAAGGTCGCCTGCATGGCAAATTCCGCCGCCTCCGGCGTTCCGCCTTCCATGGCGTCCGGAGACAGGAAATGGGTGATCGGCTCCGATACGCCCCAGAAAACCAGCCCTACGCCCATACCGGCGCAGAAGAGCATGGCAAACCATGAGACGGTGCTGTATTCGGGCTGCTCGTCGTCGCCTCCCAGCCTGATCCTTCCGAACCGGCTGCAGGCGATTCCCACGCAAAAAACGACGAAGCCGGCGATCAACAGAAGGTAGAGCCACCCTAGATTGACGCTGAGCAGCTCATACAGCCTGGAAGATACCGCGATGAAGTTATCGCAGGCGATAATGGACCAAATCACGATGGCTGATGTTACAAATAGAGATACGGCATATACTGTGTTTCGTTTTTTCATATGTTTTAATCCCTCCACCCTTTTCTTAACTCATATTCATTATATCTCAATTATACGGATTTTTCAAGTTTTTCAAAAAACTCCGTATAATTTTTGATAGACGCCCAGTATATGCCGCCGTGTATGCCTGCCTTACACCCGCAGGACTTCTCCGCCCTTCATTACCAGGGCAACCTTGCTGAGAAACTCGATATCCTCGTCCGGGTTTCCGTCAAAGGCGACCAGATTGGCCCGTTTTCCGCAGGCGATGGTTCCTACGGTGTCGCTGATGTTCAGAATCTCGGCGTTGTTCTTTGTGGCCTGGATCAGACATTCCAACGGTGTAAAGCCTGCCAGACGCACCCTGGCCCGGAACTCATAGAGCCCGTTGCCATGGCTTCCTTCGTATACGCCCGCGTCGGTGCCCCAGCCCATCTTAACGCCGGCCTCCCGGCAGGCCCGCAGCCCTTCAACGAGCTGATCCGCGATCTCTCTCGCCTTTTCCACATAATGCTTCGGTTTTCCTTCCGGATGCTCCGCGAAGTTTACCATAGGCGACATGGTCGGGATCGGGAAGGTTTTGTCCGTGGCCTTGTACATTCTGATGCACTCTTCATCCATGATGGAGGAGTGTTCTACGGTTCTGACGCCGCAGCGTATGCACATTTTGATGCCTTCCGAACCGTGGCAGTGAACGGCTACCGGCATGCCCACGTAGCTGGCCGCTTCACACGCCGCCTGCAGTTCCCGTTCAAAGATGATCGGACTGCCCGGCACGCCGCCCGGGTTCATAACCGCGCCGGTTCCCATGATCTTGATCCAGTCAGCGCCCAGCTGATACTGCCGGCGGACCGCTTTCGTGTAGCTTTCCGGGGAATCCGCCTCTGTGTACATCGCTCCGAAAAAGTCGTTGCCCGCTTCTGTAGGCGAGAGGATCATGCCGCTGGCCAGGATATCCGGCGCCATGACCAGGCCCTCTCTTACGGCCCGCGCGATGCCGATGACGATGTTATTTCTGTCGCCCAGGTCCCGGACCGTCGTATAGCCCATTCTCAGGTTATCCTGCGCCAGCCGCAGCGCCCGCATCACCCGGTAGCTCTCCTGCTGCACGTTTTCCTCGTACACATCCATGCCGCAGAGATCCAGGTGCAGGTGCGCCTCAATCAGCCCCGGCGTCAGGGTCTTTCCGGTCAGATCTATGATGTCCTGCTCTGACGCCGCTTTGGCCGTTCTCGCCGGTTTGATCTCCTGAATCACGCCGTTTTCAACAATGATATCGCCGGTCTGTCCCTCAAATCCCTCAACCAGCTGAGGGATCAGTCTCGCGTTTCTTAAAACTAACATTGGAATGTTACCTCCCATTTTCGTATGCTTATTGATCCGTGTTATTTAGTGTTATTTGGTGTTATTTAATGTTATTTAGTGCTGTCCTGCGTTATTTTGCATTATTTAGCGTCGTTCAGCCTTTTGAGATAGCGGTTCCACAGGATCAGCGCGCCAATACCGATGATCATCACTACGGCTACGCCGACAAAGTAGTACTTATATCCCAGTTCAGTGTAGGTATCCAGCACATGTCCCGCCAGAGTCGGGCAGATGACCTCCGGCAGATATCCCAGCGTACAGATCACGCCGCTGGCCGTTCCCGCTACTTCGGCAGGGATACCGCCTTCGTCCATCAGGGAGAACACCACGCCGTAGTTGAGATACATGGCAAAGTAAAGGACAACGCAGATACCGATAAAGAACGGCACGCTCATGTTATTGAACAGCGCGATGGCGAAGGTACAGACGCACATGAAGAAGAATCCGATGAACATCATCTTGCTCCGCCCCGCTCTGTCAGCGATGATCCCGCCTCCCATGGAAGCCACCGGCCTGATGTACTGCGCCATCATGGTCACCAGGGCTGCGGCGGTCGCTGTGATGCCAAAGGAGGACGTAGCGTACGGCGTAAAGTAGAAAAACGACATGTTCATCGTATAGGTGCAGCACAGAATCAATGACAGAATCCACACCGCCGGCATCTTGAACACGGCAGCCACCTGCTGGAGATTCAGCCTTTCCGCCTTTTTCCCGTCGTCTCCGTCCTTCATAAACAGGAATACCAGGACGCCGAGAAGGATGACGACGACAGAGTAGAAGATAATGACGCCGTTGAGACCGGCCAGCTCGCTGGCCGTTTTGCTGAAGAAGTTGAAGATCGCCAGGGTGACGGCAAGGTGCAGCGCGTTGAGGATGCCTCTGCCGCCTTCCATGAATCCAAAGGCCTTGCTCTGCTCATTCTCAGCCGCCAGCCCGCGAAGGCCCTTCAGCAGCGCCGGCCAGAAGGCAAACAGAGAGGTGAAGCCCCAGATCAGATAGATCACCAGCAACATGCTGTAATTGGGATGCATCAGATGCAGCAGCCCGGCGGCGCCGGTCAAAATCAGTGATACGGACATGATCTTTCTTGGGGAGATCATATCGGCCACCACTCCGCCAAACAGGTAGGAGACCGCGCCCAGAATACCAAAGATGGATCCGAAGGTACCCATCTGGGTGTTGGTCAGGTTGTACGCTTCAAGATAGGCGTCGTAATAATAGGACCGGAAATACGGCAGGCCGTAGATCAGCGACCCGGCAACGGTCAGGATCACCAGCCTCCATATGTTCTGTCTCAGTTTTGAAGTTGTTGCAGTACTCATTTCTTTTCTCGCTTTCTTTCATTTTTGTTTTAGAAACTCTTCGCTTTTCATCTGCAGTAAATTATAAATTTCTTCTTTTGCTTTTTCAAACGGAGCGGTTTTCATTCGCATCTACTTTTGATGGCGATTTTTCTCGTTCAGCGAAAAAAGTCGGATCTCCTCTGGCCCCTTCCGGCTCGTCGTCCAACGGAAATGATTTTTTTCATGCCTTTTTCAATTTTTACGAAAATTTTTCTGCTGGCAATACCCGCGTAAAAATGATAGAATAAGAGAAAACAAAGAGGGAGAACTGACGATGCCAAACGGCTTTTACAAAAACCTGGGCGCAAAACTGCGCGCCTACAGAAAAACCCGGCAGATCACGCTGCAGCAGCTTTCAAACGCTCTGAATAAGAGCGTCGCCACTATTTCCAAATATGAAAAGGGAGAGATCGCTGTAGACCTGGAGATCCTGATAGATTGGTGCCGGTTCCTGAATATCGACATCGCTTCCCTGCTGCCCGGCACGCAGCGGGAAACCTCGGATTTAGAGCGTTATCAGAAGCATTACATAGACCGCCTCTATCTCTACAGCTTTATGGGGCACAAAAACAAAATTCACTTTGACGCCATAGAAAATGACAATACCACGATGAAATCCACCTTATATCTGGACGTACACGACGCGGACGATATCTACAGCTGCGGCTTTGTCTACTCAGGCCGGGTCATTTACAGCGATATCAGCACCAGCTTCGTCTTTTTCAACACATCGCCGCCCTTTGACATGATAACCTGCAGCATGCCCACCCTGTCCGAAAGCCAGGACTGCAGGATCGGCATGCTGTCCTCCATCAGCTTCTACTACCGGAACATCGCGATCAAGGTGCTGGCCTCGAAAACCCCTGTCTCAGATCAGGATTTTCTCATGGAAAGGCTTCTCCTCACCCAAGATGAGCTGAAGGACTTCAAGCAGTTTAATTTTTTTATCATCTAGACTCCCTCGGTCTGTTCCCGTTCAGTTCTCATTCTGTTTTCAGTCTGTTCTCATTTTATTCTGTTCTCAGTCTTTAAATAAGGATAAAAAAACAAGAGACCGGAAAAGCCTCTTGTTTTATGCTGTCGTTTTCATACTGTTGTTTTTATGCTGTTGTTTCATGTTGCTGTCTTTCGCCGTCTGAGCTTATGCGCCCAGCGCCTTCTCATAATACGCCGCCGCTCGGGCCTGGCTATTTTGTCTTCGGAATGAATTCAATTTTCAAAACCATATCCATTCCCTCCGCCAGTCTCTTCAGCAGACCGATCGTGGGATTTCGTGTTCCGTTTTCCAATTTGCTGATATCGGACTGATCTATACCCGACTTTTCCGCAAGCTGTTTCTGAGTAAGATTCTGCGATGTACGGGCATTTATAATTGCCCGCACCACATCCAGTTCCGGCTGAATAGATTCATATGCCTCAGCAAATTCAGGCTTCTTCATTTGCTCTTGCTTGAAAGAGTTCAAAGTCTTCATCAGTCACACATCCTCTCTGTATACGCTTGACGCCTTGCCTTCGCTAATTCCAGTTCCCGGGACGGCGTTTTTCTGTCTTTTTTAACAAATCCATTGGTTATAACTATTTTTCCCCCACAGCAGAAAAAATACAGCACTCTTGTAATGTTGCTTCCCACTTTGCATCGCAATTCAAAGATTCCATCTTCCAGATGCTTGCTATAGGGCTCTCTCAGTGCGTTGCCCCTCTCCTGCAATATTTCCAGAAGCCCTATCAGTTTTGCCTGCATTTTTACATCAAGGCTCAGTATAAACGTTTCAACTGGGCATTCTCCGTTTTCTTTTTCAAAAAAAATCACTTCAAAATTTTCCACATGCCCCTCTCCTTCCTCTATTATATGGGATATATCCCATATTGTCAACCGTGCATCCGCGAATTAATTCAACATCAAAAGCCCTGCGCCGGATTTCCGGACAGGGCCTCCATTATAAAACATCAGTATACCGTCAAAAAAGAAAGGGCTGCTGCATCGTCTCGCTTGCCCTCTTTGGTATAATGCAGGATTCTGCTGTATCCTGCCAGAGTCTCACTGCGCTTCAAAATCTCATTTTCTTCATTGTACCCCAGATTGATCACTTTGACCATCAGTTCTACAGAATTGTCCTTGGTCGAAAACAGCTTCCGAAAAACTGTATCCTGATAGGTGCGCACTGGTTTCGCCTGGTTATGGGCTGTTGTCATTTTGTTTCCTCCCTTCGATCAAAAAGAAAAAGAACGGCAATCTCTCCGTTCTCAAAAAGTAAAAAGTGTGCATAGCGGAATCAAGATTCCTATGCACACATGTCCACCCTGTATTTGGACGCAATCTCGCTTTTACCATATCATTTTACCATAGATTCCCGGTTTTGTGCCACCTTTTTTTTGCCGCGGCCGGCCTGCCGATGATGTTTTTTCCCAATGTCAAAGGCCCTGCGCGGATGTCCGTGCAGGGCCTTTTCGTCACTATATTCTTTCTTTATGCAAAGGTGATTACTGTACCAGTCTTGCCTTCTAAAGCGTCGATAGCCTTGTCCAGAGAAGTAATGATAGCTTTCTTGTCCGGATATGCTCTTACGAACTTCATAGCGGCCTCAACCTTTGGCAGCATGCTTCCAGGAGCGAACTGACCTTCGCCGATGTATTTTACCGCATCTTCCAGGTTCAGTGTATCCAGGTCTCTCTGATCCGGCTTGTTGAAGTTTACTGCAACCTTTTCAACCTCAGTCAGGATCATGAGAACGTCAGCCTCTACCTGCTCAGCCAGCAGCTCTGCCGCAAAGTCCTTATCGATAACAGCCGCAACGCCCTCCATGGAGCCGTCAGCATTTTCTACTACAGGAATTCCGCCGCCTCCGCAGGAGATAACGATGGAGGAATCCCACAGTCTCTTCACTGCGTCGATCTCAACGATCTTTCTTGGCAGCGGGGAAGCAACGACTCTTCTCCAGCCTCTGCCGGCGTCTTCCTTCATGGTGTAGCCTTTTTCAGTTTCCAAAGCCTTCGCTTCTTCCTCTCCGTAGAAAGGTCCGATCGGCTTTGTCGGGTTCTGGAACGCCTTATCGCTTCTTTCAACGATCATCTGAGTCGCAACAGTCAGAACCGGTACGTTTCTGCCCTTTTTGCTCAGAGCGTACTTCAGGGCCTGCTGCAGATGATAGCCGATGTAGCCCTGGGACATAGCGCCGCAAACGTCAAACGGCATAGCCGGAGTAACGTCCTTTGCTGTCTCAGAAGCCAGCAGAATTCTGCCTACCTGCGGTCCGTTTCCGTGAACCAGACCGATTTCATAGCCTTTGCAGCTGATGTCAGCAATATATTCACAAGTCTTTTTTACAACTTCTAACTGCGCTTCAGCGGTCGCGTCGCTCTTGCCGGACTGCAGAGCGTTTCCGCCTAACGCGATAACAATTTTTTCTGCCATTGGTATAATTCTCCTAAACTTTTACTTTTTACTGTGCCTAATGCGCAGGTAAATTTTCGCAGTACACAGGCAGCCTGAACGAGGGCGAGGGCGCGTACTTGAAGTACGTAACCGACCCCGAATGAAAGGCTGGCGAAGTAATGCGGAAATTTAACAAGCATCAGCATTACAGATCGTCTCTGTTAACAGGGCAGGACATGCATCTTGGGCCGCCTCTGCCTCTGGAAAGCTCTGCGCTTGGGATAGTCAGAACCTTTACGCCCTTCTTATCCAGCAGGTCGTTGGTTACATAGTTTCTCTCATAAGTGACTACAGTTCCCGGCGCGATGCACAGAGTGTTGGAACCATCGTTCCACTGCTCTCTCTGTGCTGCCATCAGATCATTTCCACCGCAGCGGATCAGCTCTACTGCAGGCAGTCCCAGATATTTCGCCAGGATATGATCCAGGGAGTCAGTTACGGATTTGAAGTTTGCCTTTCCATCTGCGCCCAGAGTGATCTCGAACAGCTGCAGCGGTCCTTCGATCTCTGGATGAATGGTGAATTTGTCGTAGTCAACCATGGTAAATACGGTATCCAGGTGCATGAACGCACGGCTCTTCGGGATATCGAATACCAGAACTCTCTTAAAGGTGGACTTGTTCAGCATGTTCTCCGCGAATCTTTCGATAGCAGGAGCAGTGGTTCTCTGGCTCAGACCGATGGCTACAGTCTCAGAATCCAGTACCAGAACGTCTCCGCCTTCGATGGAGTATTCGTGGTCGTAGTCATACCACAGCTGTGAACCTTCTGGAGCAAAGTCCTTGTTGTGCAGGAACATATACTTCAGAAGCAGGGCTTCTCTTCTTCTTGTCGCAGTGCTCATGTGATGGATGTTCAGACCGTTTCCTACACAAGCGCCAGGGTCTCTGGTGAAGTACAGGTTTGGCATCGGATCCATGTAGAACGGATAAGAGGAGGAAATGAAATCCGCCAGAGACTTGCTCTCGACATCGATCTCTTCTCTCTTGATACCAGCGATCAGCTTGGAAACCATCGCTTTTTCTTCCATGTTGATCAGATAATCATAGATGGCTTCTCTGACGCCCATGGAGTTGAGATTGCTCTCGTCCAGGAATTTGTTCAGGAATTCTGCCTTAACAGCAGGATCCTTCAGCGCCTTCGCAGTCTCGTCTACGTAGTAGATAACTTCTACGCCGTTCTCTCTCAGAACTTCTGCAAATCTGTCGTGTTCCTGCTGCGCAACCTTCAGGAAAGGAATGTCGTCGAACAACAGTCTTTCAAAGTTGTCAGGAACCAGACCTTCTACTTCTTCACCGATTCTGTGAAGAAGAACTTTATTCAGTTTACCTATTTCAGAATAATTATGGATTCCAGGATGCATAATTGATCTCCTTTTCTTTTCTGTACGGCGTAAGGCCCCGTACCGCCAGCGGAATACACCGCCCTGTTTTTAAATGCCGCCGCCCGGCCCCGCCGGAGCGGCAGCAAAGTTATGCGTCAGCATAGAATGCGTATTGCGCACGTAGTCTTCAAATTATCATGCGCAGGGCTTTATTTTAATGCGCTGGTTAATGCGCTGGGCTTTTCGTTCACAGCTAGGAAGCAAGCTGTCGAAGCGCGGAGCGTACTTGAAGTACGTGAGCACTGCAGAACAGCGCAGCTGACAACGCTGTGGGCGAAAAGAACAAGCATTAAGCGATAGTAGCTACGATAACAGCCTTAATCGTGTGCATTCTGTTCTCTGCTTCGTCAAATACAACGGAGTTCTTGCTTCTGAACACTTCGTCGGTGACTTCGCGGATGTCGTAACCAGCTTCCTTCTGAGTCTTGGCCATAGTGGTTTCAAAGTCGTGGAAGGAAGGCAGGCAGTGCATGAAGATGCAGTCTGGATTTTCAGTAGCGTCCATCAGCTCTTTGGTTACCTTGAACGGAGTCAGAAGTCTAACTCTTTCTGGGATTTCAGCCTCTTCACCCATGGAAGCCCAAACGTCAGCGTAGATAACGTCTGCGCCCTTCAGGCAAGCCGGATCGGAAGAGATCTCGATAACAGCGCCAGTTTCCTTAGCCAGCTCCTGTACGCGGTCGATCACATCCTGCTTCAGTTCAGCCTTTAATTCTTCCGGACCGTAAGCTACATAGTGCATGCCCATCTTAGCGCAGCCATACATCCAAGCATAGCTCATGTTGTTTCTGATGTCGCCGCTGAATACTACCTTAACTCTGTTGAGCGGTTTTGCAACGTGCTCTTCGATGGTGAGCAGGTCAGCCAGGATCTGAGTCGGGTGGTCAACGTCAGTCAGACCGTTCCATACAGGAACGCCTGCATACTTAGCGAGACCTTCTACAACTTCCTGATCGAAACCTCTGTACTCGATACCATCATAGAATCTGCCTAATACCTTTGCAGTGTCTTCCATGGTTTCCTTCTTGCCCATCTGGGAGGAACCGGAATCCAGGAAAGTAACGCCAGCGCCTTCGTCCATAGCTGCCACTTCAAATGCGCATCTGGTTCTGGTAGAAGTCTTTTCAAACAGCAGAACGATGTTCTTGCCTTCCAGAATTCTATTGTTGATGCCAGCTCTCTTCTTAGCCTTCAGATCGTGTGCCAGGTCCAGCATGTATCTGATTTCTTCTGGTGTAAAGTCCATGAGTGTTAAAAAGCTTCTTCCTTTTAAGTTTACTGCCATTGGTGTAATCTCCTTTTCTTTTCGTTAAAAATCGTTCATTAAGATAGTTTAACTCTCGTTACTGAAATCATACTATAATTGACAAAAAATTAAAGTACCAGCACTTTTGTTTTTTTGTGTACCAGTTTCCGTTAAAATTCGGTAAATTTATCCGCAAACCCGCATAAAACCTACATTTCTGAAAGTCGCTCTGAAAGCCGCCGGATCACTTGGCACAGCACCTCCATGCCCTGCCTGATCCGCTCCTCCGGCTCAAAGGAATAATTGATGCGGATGATGTTCTGCCCTCCGTTGCGGTTGGGATAAAAGGTCTCCCCCGGTATCAGCGATACGCCGCGCCGCGCGCACTCCGCCACCACGTCTTTGCTGTCGACGCCGCGGGGCAGCGTGCACCAGATATATACGCCGCCTCTGGGCACCTCAAAGGACAGGCCCAATCGGCGCAGCGGTTCCAGGTAGCCGCACATCAGATCCCGCTTCTGCCGGTTCAGCGCCGTGATCTTGCGGGCGTTCTCAAAATATCTGCCGTCGGTGATATACTTGGCCAGCAGCTTCTGGGTCAGCCAGTCCAGGCTCATCAGCCGGATGGAGACCAGATAGCTGAGACTTTTGATCAGCTTTTCCGGCGCCACTACAAAGGCCATGGAAAGCCCTGGAATGAAGGTCAGGGAGAAGGAATATATGTAGATGACGTTTTCGCTGCGGTCCATGGACTTCAGCGTCGGCGGCACGGAGCCCTCAAAGGACAGCTCCGACGCGGCGTCCTCCTCTATGATAGGCAGCCGGTAACGGTTGGATATTTCCAGCAGCTTCCGCCGCCGCTCCACGGACAGAATGTTCCCCGTCGGATCGTGGTAGCTGGAATTGACGTAGATAAATTTAGGACGGTGCGTCTCGATCAGAGCCTCCAGATGCTCGCAGACCATGCCGTCCCTGTCCACCGGCACGGTGATGAAGCTGCACCCCGCCAGCTGAATGACGCGGTATACGTCCGGCGATACCGGCTCCTCGATGATCACCTTGTCCCCCGGCTTCAAAATAGCCGTAACGATAAAGTCGAGGGCCTGGTTGGTCTCGGACAGGATCTGCACCTGGCTCATGCCCGCTTTGATGCCCTTTGTCCGCAGATAAGAAAGCACCCTCTGACGCAGAATCACGTCGCCCTGGTACGGCGACAGGTAGAAATTGTGCCGGCCCTCCTCCTGCAGAATGCTGACCAAAGCAGCCGCCAGCTCCTCCTCGTCGTACACGGACGGAGCCATGCCGCTGGAAAAGGATATGTTGTCGCTTTCCGCGACGCGCAGGAAAAAATTATCGAAGGTCCGCTCCATATCCTGATACTCGTCCTTGATAATGGTGCTCCAGTTGACCTTGCGCCGCACATCCGGCTCCACATAGTCCGGGCACTGATAGGTCACGCGGTATCCCACCCCCTGCACGGAGTCCAGCAGCTCCTCGTCCTTCAGGTGTGAATAGGCCTTGATCACCGTATTGCGGTGAACTCCGATCAAAGCGGCCATGGCCCGCTCCGAAGGCAGCACAGCTCCATCGGGCAGCTGCCCCGCCACGATCATGGCTTTGATCTGGTCCGCGATCTGCCAGTAGATAGGTGTACGGATGCCCTTGTCGATGCAGATGTTCATAAATCGCCCGCCTTCTTTCCATGGAACTGATAGTAGCAGACCTCCAGCCTGCCGTTGTACAGCTTGCGCCTGCGGTTCGCCGGACGCCCGACGGCCTTTTCCTCCAGTTCTTTGTCGGTGGTGATCAAAAACAGGGACCAGGTCGGGTTTTCACTGAAAAAGCTGCGGTATTTCTTATAGATGTTTTCGATCTGCTGGGCCTCGCCGATCCGCTCGCCGTAGGGCGGATTGGTGATGATGATGCCGCCCGGCTCTCTGGCCTCCAGCCTGGCCATATTCATCCGTTTGAACACGATGCAGTCGTCCACCCCGGCCTCGATGGCGTTCTCCTGAGCCGCCGCTATGGCCCTTGGGTCCACATCAAAGGCGAAGATGCGCAGGTCCGTCTCGTAGTCCACCGCCTCAAAGGCCTTCCGCCGCTCTTCCTTCCACAGCTCAGGCGGTATCATTTCCCAGCCTTCCGCGGCAAAGCTGCGGTTCAGGCCCGGCGCGATATTCCGTCCGATCATGGCCGCCTCGATGGGGATCGTCCCGCTGCCGCAGCACGGATCGATCAAAAGCCGTCCGGCGCGCCAAAAGGACAGCTGCACCATGGCAGCCGCCAGAGTCTCTTTGATGGGCGCCGCCACGTCGCAGACCCGATAGCCCCGCTTGTGCAGTCCCGGTCCGCTGGTGTCCACGGTCAGCGTCACGTTGTCCTTCAGCAGGGTAACTTTGATGGTGTATTCCGCGCCGGTCTCCTCGAAATGCTCCACACAGTAGTAGTCCCTCAGCCGCTCCACCACAGCCTTTTTGACGATGCTCTGGCAGGCCGGAACGCTGTGGAGCTTGGATTTTACAGAAGTGCCGGTGACCGTGAATTTCCCGTCCATGGGGATCAGCTCCTCCCATGGCAGTCCGCGGGTCTGCTGAAACAGTTCTTCAAATTCCAGCGCTTTGAATTCCGCCATCTTCAGCAAAACTCTGTCAGCGCTGCGCAGCCACAGATTGCTGCGGACGATAGCTCTCTCGTCACCCATATAAGTGATCTTTCCGTCCTCGGATTTGATGATCCTGTAGCCCAGCGCCTGGATCTCCCGCTTGACCACAGCTTCCAGCCCAAAGGTCGCGGTTGCGATTAGTTCTAATTTCATGTGTGCTCCTTTGATATCTTTGTCTATATCTCTAGTATAGACGAAACCGGCTCAAATCACAAGAAAAAAGAGGGCCAAAAGGGAGCCGGAAGAGGTCTTAGAGCTCTCGCCGTTCCGGTTTTGATCCCCGGCCGTCTTGACAGTCCCTGCCCCGGCGCATATAATTTTGATAAGACAGCAAAGACGGAGGTAGTCATATGGTTTCTAGGTACGGAATCTTCTGCATGGCGGCGGAGACCGGCAGTTTTACCAAGACGGCAGAGCTGCTGGGATACTCCCAAAGCGCCATCAGCCAGTCGGTGAAGGGGCTGGAGCAGGAATTGGGATGCGCTCTTTTTCACCGGAAGAAGGGCGGCCTGACACTGACCAGGGACGGGGAGCAGTATCTGCCGTACATACAGGCGGTCTATACGGCAGAGCAGGCTCTCATGCGGAAAAACGAAGAAATGTCCGGCCTGGAGAATAATACGATCCACATCGCGGAGACTACGACGGTCAGCCGCCGGTTTCTCCCGCAGATCATCAAAGAGTTCAAGGAACTGCACCCGTCAGTCACCTTCGTCCTCCATCACGGCTTCTACACGGAAGTGGCCCAATGGGTTCTGGACGGTACTGCCGATCTGGGATTTTCCGACGCCGCCGAGGCGCCTTTCCTGCAGCACCATATTTTGTTCCACGATGAGCAGATGGCTGTCATGCCGCAGGACCATCCTCTGACCGCTAAGGAGGAGGTCTCTCTGGCTGACCTGGCGGCCTACCCTTTCATCCTGCTCCACGACGAGAGGGCGCGCAACCCGGCCTTGCTTCTGGAATTTCAAAGGCACGGCCTGATGCCGCAGATAGAATACCGGCTGGGTGACGATGACTCCATCATGACGATGGTGGAGCAGGGACTGGGGATTTCCGCCCTCTTTCAGCTGTTTCTCTGCAGCGTCTCCACGAAGCTTGCTGTCCGTCCCATCAAAGAGCGTCCGGAGCGCGCGCTGTCGCTGATATGGAACAACTGGGACACCATGCCTCTGGCCGCAAAGCACTTCGCCAGGTTTATCGAGGAGCGCACGCCCTCTCTTCTGGAAGAGCTGAAAGCGGCCAAAAAATGAAAACGCCCGGGCCAGCCGCGCTGGCTCCGGTGCAGTCTTCATTTTATTAGGTAATTCAATGGTGATTTCGTAATTCAACCGTCAACCGGCTTTCATCGGTTTTTCCGCGGACAGCTGTCGGCCGCGTTCAATGCTTTCCAGCCTGGCTTCTCTGTCCTCTCTGATCTCTCTTTCCTGTCTGTCCGCTCTCTTTCCTCTGCGCTCTTTATCCTCTCTGTCGGCCAAGGTCGGGCAGATGGAGAACGTCACCGCTGCCGCCGCGTTTACCAGCCACAGAGCTGTCATTCCCGCAGCGCTCAGGTTCATCAGACACAGGATCAAGGTGACAGCGACGACCACCGTCATGCTCGCTGCCATAATCCATCTGTACATAGCAGTCCTATTCATAATGTTCCTCCTCTGTTTTGTTTCTGATTTTACAACTGCAGCGCTGCTCGTCTTTCTGTCTCCATCATAGCATGCTTCTAAAAATAAGTAAAACGGTACTTTTTTATTCAAGTATAAGTTTTGCTTATGCTTACTTTTTCTCTTCCATATCGCTTTACTCCCTACTTTTCTCTGCTGACTTTTTACTTCTTCTTTACGTCATTATTTCTTTCTCTTCTGTGCTTCTCATTATAGCAACGATCCTCCCGCCAATCTTGTATCATATCGTCAACTTTTCCAGCCCCGCCTTTTGATGATATCTGCCGCAAAACAAACAGGAAATGTCGCACCCCATGGGCGCAGATATCCCATGTGTTTAAAAAAACGGGTTTCGAGTTCCTCTTTGTCCTTGGCAAGGGGGGGGGAACAATTCAACAAACTTTGCATTCAAAGGGCAGGTGACCGCATTCGCTCTTTCTG